>CAIRSA010000442.1 GCA_903881085.1 uncultured Acidobacteriia bacterium | reverse complement strand
CTGAGTCGGGACGCGGCAGAGTGAGACTCTGCGCCACGTCGATGACTGCAAAGTTATTCTTGTGCGCTGCCTAAAGAAACTCAACATCAAAGGGCTCCGGAAATAGATCTTTCATTTTCCACACCGCGGTTTCTCCGCGCGGGTTCACCAGCGTGACTTCTATGTCGCCGCAGAATTCCCACAGAATCTGGCGGCACGCCCCGCAAGGCGGCGTCAACTTCGGCGCGTCAGCGGAAACAGCGATTCGGCGAAACTTGCGCACACCCACGCCCTCTGAAATTGCCTTAAACACGGCCACGCGTTCAGCGCAAAGCGTGAGCCCGTAGCTGGCGTTTTCAACGTTGCAGCCAGTGTGAATGCGGCCATTCAGGTCTTCCAGCGCCGCCCCCACCTTGAAGTTCGAAAAAGGAGCGTAAGCATGCTCGCGAGCATCCAGCGCAGCTTTGAGAAGCGGATCCATCATCACATCCTCGGCAGCACGGCCTTCAACAACTGAACAAACGCCCCGCGAACGCGCAGTCCGGTCTCCAACACTTCTTCGTGGTCGATCTTCTGATCCAGCACACCCGCCGCCATGTTGGTCACGCAACTGATCGCCAGCACCTTCATGCTGGCATGATTCGCCACGATCACTTCCGGCACGGTGGACATGCCCACAAGGTCCGCACCGATTGCACGCAGATACCGAATCTCCGCCGGAGTCTCATAGCTAGGCCCAGTGAGTGCCGCGTAAACGCCTTCCTGCAATGAGATGCCAATCGCCGCCGCACATTCCCGCGCCACCGCACGATAGGCCTTCGAATAAGCCTCCGACATGTCAGGAAACCGCGGCCCGAAGCTCTCGTCATTAGGACCGATCAACGGATTTGAGCCCTGCAGATTGATGTGATCGGAGATCAACACCAGCGCGCCCTGGCCGTAGTTCAGATTGATGCCGCCGGCAGCGTTGGTGAAGATCATAGCCTCTGCGCCAACGCGCTTCAGCACACGCACCCCAAACGTTGCCTGCGCCTGCGTGTAGCCTTCATACAAATGCGCGCGGCCTGCCATCACAGCAACAGGCACACCAGCCACCATGCCGATCACCAGTTTGCCCGCATGCCCTACAGCCGTCGATTGAGGCCAGCCAGGAATCTCCGAATAGGAAATCGAGACCGCGTCCTCCACCTCATCTGCGAACGCGCCCAAGCCGCTACCCAACACGATGCCGACGCGCGGAGTAACCTTAATCCGCGATTTGATAAACTCTGCGGCCGCCTGGATCACAGCAACATCCCCGCAATGCAAGCCGACATGAAATTGGCCATCGTTCCCGTCGCCATCGCCTTAAAGCCCAACCGTGCAAGATCGGATTTGCGAGTCGGAGCCAATGCGCCAATACCGCCGATTTGAATGGCGATGGATGACAAATTAGCAAAGCCGCACAAAGCATAGGTCGCGATGACAAACGACCGATGATCCAACTGGCTCTTGATTGGCCCCAGATCCAAAAACGCCACGAATTCGTTCAGAACCAAGCGCGTGCCAAGCAACTGTCCAATCTTGTCGCAATCCTTCCAACTCACACCCAACACCCAGGCAACTGGCGCGAATACGACAGCAAGAATTCCTTGCATCGACCCAGGCAACCAGCCCATTCCAGGCAGCGTATGAACCCACCCAAGCATACCGTTCACCATGGCGATCAACGCCAGAAACGCGATCAGCATTCCACCTATGTTCAGCGCCAGTTGCAGACCGTCGCTCGCCCCGCGCGCCGCCGCGTCAATCACGTTCACCCCTGGCGCCTCGACCTCAATCTTTACAGCGCCCATTGTCTCCGGTTTGCCTTCTTCAGGCACCATCATCTTGGCCAGCATGATGGTCGCAGGCGCAGTCATGATCACCGCGGTGAGCAGGTGCTTGATATCGACTCCGGCAATCTTGACGTACGCCGCCATCACCGCGCCTGATACGTGCGCCATGCCACTTGTCATGATGGTAAACAGTTCAGATTGCGTCAATCCGTTCAGGAATGGCCGAATGGTAAGCGGCGCCTCTGTCTGCCCCATGAAGATGCTGGCCGCAACGCAGGTGGATTCCGCGCCGCTCGCGCCCATCACCTTCTGCATCACGATCGCCATGCCTTTAATGACTATCTGCATGACGCCAAAGTAATACAGGATGGCGAACAGCGCGGCGATGAATATAACGATGGGGAGAACTTGAAACGCAAAGATGACGCCGAACGGGCCGCCCTTTTCACCAAGTGGACCGAAGAGGAATTTGCTGCCTGATTCGGCGTATTCCAGCAGCGCATTCACAGCAACGCTCGCCGCCTGAAACACATATCCAAAATCTGTTTTTAGAACGAGAAAGGCGAAGCTGAACTGCAGCCCCAAACCCCAAAGAAGAATCTTAGGTTGGATGGCGCGGCGGTTGGTGGAAAGCGCAACCGCCACACCCAATATCAAGAAGATGCCAATGAAGCCGGTAAATCTATCCATGGTAGGTTGTTAGCTTACCATGGATCAGTGCTAGCTTACTACTTCGAGAATCAGCTCGCGCGCTTCGGGAGCCGTGGCTGAGATGCGGAATGCATCCTCCACCATCTGCGAAGCCTCTTCCAAGTGGTCTTCCCGTGTGTAATAGATGCGGCACAGCACTGCGCCAGCATCCACTTTGTGGCCCATCTTCACGTCGAGAATCACACCCACTGCAGGATCGATGGAATCTTCCTTCGTGTTTCGTCCCGCGCCGATGATTCCGCTTGCAAGACCAATCCCCTCGGCATCGATCGCGGTAACGAAACCGGAACGCGGCGTGGTGATTTCCAAAACGCCGGTAGCATTAGGAAGCAGTTCGAAGCGCTCCAGCACCTGCGGATTGCCGCCCTGCGCCAGAATCACTTCCTTGAATTTCTTGTACGCCGAACCATCCACAAGTTTCTTCTGCGCCAGTTCGCGAGCTTCTTCGATGGTCTTGGTGATCTTGCCCAGGTGGATCATGCGCGCTGCCAGCTCGAGCGACAAGCGGGTCAAGTCAACCGGGCCCACGCCCTGCAGCGTGTTGGCCACTTCCATCACTTCCAGCGCATTACCTACAGCGTTGCCCAGCGGCTGGTTCATATCGGTGATCAAAGCCTGCACGCGCTTGTTCATGCGGCGGCCGATGCCGACCATCATCTGTGCCAACCGGCGGGCATCCACCTGGCGCTTCATGAACGCGCCCGTGCCAACTTTAACATCGAGTACTAAGGCGTCAAGCGATACAGCCAGCTTCTTCGACATGATCGACGATGCGATCAACGGGATCGATTCCACCGTAGCGGTTGCATCGCGCAGGGAATACAGCTTGCCGTCAGCGGGAGCGATTTCAGGCGTCTGCCCGATAAACGCCAAGCCGTAACGCATCAAGCGTTCTTTGAACTCATCCACTGAGAGGCTGGTACGAAAGCCGGGAATGCTTTCCAGCTTATCCAGCGTGCCGCCGGTGTGACCCAGCGCGCGTCCGGAAATCATGGGCACAATCACCCCTGCGGCGGCAGCGATTGGCGCGGAAATCAAACTTGTTTTGTCGCCAACTCCGCCGGTGGAATGCTTGTCCACTTTCAAGCCAGGAATCGAGGAAAGGTCTAACACCTCGCCGCTCGACATCATGGTTTCGGTCAGTGCGCTGACTTCGCGGTCGGTCATGCCGGAGTAAAATACCGACATCAAAAACGCGGCCATCTGATAGTCCGGAATCTCTCCACGAGTATATCCATGCACTAAAAATGCCAGCTCTTCGGCAGCCAGTTCTTCGCCGTCACGCTTTCGGTGTATTAAATCGACAGTACGCATTTTGAAGCCTTAGCGTACCATTTTATGTAGTTGCAAGTAAAGAAAGGGCCGGAGGTAGTTTAGCGGGCGTCGATTCCAACCATCGGATATTTCACTTCGCCGCGTGCAATGGCGGCGAAGAACGCGACCATTTCCCCATGAATCAGACCATTATCGGCAAGCAGATGAGGCCCACGCAACGACATCTTGGCGCCCTGCATGTCCGTGCACACGCCGCCAGCTTCCTCCACCAGCAGTATCCCTGCGGCCATATCCCAGGGTTGCAAGCCGTACTCCCAGAAACCTTCCAGGCGTCCGCTCGCGACATAAGCCAGATCGATAGCGGCCGCACCGGCGCGGCGCACACCGTGGCTGGTCATTGCCATCTGGTAGTAGTAATGGATATTGACGTTCTGATGCCGTTTTTGGCTCGGAAAACCCGTTGCAACCAGACTTTCTTCAACCCGTTTTGCTTTTGAAACATGGATCCGGCGGTTGTTCAAATAAGCCCCCGAACCGCGCTCTGCCGTGAACATCTCTGGCCTGGTGGGGTCGAAGACCACGCCGGCGATCATCTCACCCGCGCGCTCCAATCCCAGCGTTACATTGAATACCGGAAAGCCATGGGCGAAGTTGGTGGTGCCATCCAGTGGATCCACATACCAGCAATATTCCGATCCGCTCTGATGCCCGCCCCCCTCTTCTGCCACGATGTTGTGAGAAGGAAAATGGCTGCGCAGCCGTTCCACCACCAACTTCTCAGAGGTGCGATCGGCTTCGGTCACAAGATCGAAGTCACCCTTCAGTTCATACGGAATACGCCGTTCAAAAAAGTTGGCCAGCACTGCGCCGGCTTCGCGCGCAATATCGACGGCGGTTTCAAGATAGGATGCCAATTACTCGCCCTCTTCGTAGAGATACTTGATGTCGTGTTTATAGACGAAAAGATTCGCCTCGCCTGGGCGAGTGACGCGCAGGAAGCCGGCATCGTAGAACTCGATGAACCCGGCAACCTCTTCGCCGTCGGTCAGTCTAATGCGAACACCGACTTTTTCATCGATGAGGCGGCGCAGATACTTCACTTCCTCGTAGGTAGTGTCAGGAGCCTTACTTTTCGCTGTGTGCGCACCTTTAGAGGCCATATTGGGATCCGCTTAACGTGCGGCATCTCCATAATATCCGTTGCGGTACTGCGGCTGCAAATCTGAATTTAACAATTGCAATTTCAAAGAGTGAAAACGGTTCTTGGTCAGCGGTACGTTCTTGGGATAATAGCCTACCAAATACTGGGTGCGCAGATCCCGCAGAATATCGGCAAATGCGCGATCCAGTTGAGTGCCGATGGAGGGCAGGAAGACTCTTCCGCCCGTTCCCTGCCCCAGTGTCGTGAGTGCATTTTCGCCGCCGACGTTGCGCCCCGCATCGTTGTTGATGGGAACAACCAGAATCGAATAGAGTACGGCATCGGCGCGCTGCGCGGCCTCCAACGCATCATGATATTTCTTCGAACTGGTGGTATCGCCGCCATCCGTAACCACCACGATCACGCGCCGCCCATCGCGTTTTTCAAGCGCCCTCGATGCAAAATAGATGGCGTCATAAAGCGATGTGCCGGCCTCGCCCTTCAACCGCTTCATCGAATCTTCCAGCCGCGTCAGACTCCGCGTGAACTGTGTGCGCTCGACAACTTCCCAATTGAAGCTGTACAACTTCACGGAGTCTTCAGGATTGCCCTCAGACAAAAAACTCTTGAGAAATTTCGAGGCCGAATCGAGCTCGAACTTCAGGTCCTTCGCCGTGGAGCCGCTGGTATCGATGCACAGGGCGACGTTGAGCGGAAGCGCCGTCTGGCGCTCAAACACCGCGACTTCCTGTTTCGCGCCGTTATCGAACACCGTAAAATCGTCCTTGGAAAGAGTGCCAACCAGCGCGCCCGCTTTGTCTTTTACCGTCACCAGCAAGCGCACCAACTTCACGTCAGCGTTGAATATAGCCCGCTCCTGGCTCAGAAGCAGTATCGCCGTAATCGGCGCGAGAATAAGCAACCGTCGCAAAATCACCTTCTCACTACCGCATCGTCCCACTCTCCATCCACCCATACTTCGCCATCTTCAAAGTATTCCTTCTTCCAAATTGGCACGAGTTTCTTCAAGCGGTTGATTCCTTCCAGCGCTGCCTCAAACGACGGCCGCCTATGCGGAGCGAAAGCGAGGACAGCCACGCTCGTCTCACCGATCTCCATACGCCCCAACCGGTGCACAATGGCAATGCGGCTGATGGCGTGCTGCGCGGCGATTTCCACGCCGATCTGCGCCATCATCTTCAGCGCCATCGCTTCGTAGCATTCGTAATCCAGAAAACGAGTCGCTCTGCCTTTGGTATTGTTGCGCACAACGCCCTCGAAGTTCACCAGCGCCCCATCCTGCCCTTGCAGCAATCGCTTGCGCAACGATTCCGTATCGATCGCGTCACGAGTGAGTGCAAAATAGTGGCCCTCGGGGGCATGGACAATCTCTTTCGGATAGGCATCTGAGCCCCCGCTCACCGGGGGAAGAAATGCGATCTCATCGCCTTCTGAAACCGAGGCAGAGGCGGCGGCGAACTGTTGGTTCTGCGCCAGCACAATGCTCCTGGAAAGCTCCTGCAGCCGTGGAAACTTGGCCGCATAATGCTCGAATACCGACTCAATTTGCGCGCCGTCGCCCAGTTCCAAGCGGTCTTCCCGCATCCCCGTAATATCCTTAAGCTGCCCGAAAAACAAGACTTTAATCATCACAATAGTGCTATCTTAACAGACTGCTTGGAACAGCCTCTGGTTTCACGAATTTGCTGAGACAATTCCCGCCGCCATCGCGATATAATCAGCATTGCTACCCTTTCACGAATGCACTGTGCGGGTCCGCTACGCCGAAACGGATCAGATGGGAGTGGTCTATCACGCCAATTACCTCATCTGGATGGAGGTAGGGCGCGTCGAATACTTCCGCGCTGCCGGAATTCGCTATCGCGACATGGAAGAGCACGATGGCATCCGCCTTGCCGTAGTCGAAGCCAATTGCCGCTACATCGCGCCAGCTCATTATGACGACGAAGTCATCATTCGCACCTCGATTGAAGAAGCTAACAAACGCTCCGTACGCCTGAATTACCACATGCGCGAAGCAGAGTCCGATCGCAAACTGGCCGAAGGCTTCACCCGCCACTTTTTCCTCTCCCACGACATGCGGCCAGCCAAGCTGCCGGAGAAATACTGGCCGCTCTTCGGCGTTTCCTGAAGCTTAACCGCCCGTGGCAGAGGTCACGCTAAACGAAACAGCGCTGGGTTTTCAAGGGTGGGGCAGGCAATTTGCCTGCCCTGACTAACTTAAACATCAACTCGTCCTCACGGACGCGGCATCCAAATGCTTCGAGTAACGCCCGCATGGTTCCTCTCAGCCACAAAGTGCTAACACTCCCTTTACAATCCTCTGATAGTCTTACCGCATGCGGACCATGAAGCCTCTATACGTCCGGCTAGCTGCCGGAACAATCTTCTTCTCACTCCTGTTTTCCGCGTCCGGACGCCCCACCGTCGCGCTCTCCATCCTCGCCAAGTGGCGCTCTGACGACAAATACTTCTACCTCGAATCCACCGGTTTTCCAACGCATCGCATGATGGTTGGCATCACCGCATGGCAGCAGCAAGTTCCCCTTCCACAAGACTTCACCGGAGAAAACGCGTTCCGCATTCCGCGCAACCCGGTGATGGCCAAGAATCCCGTCTCGGCAAAATCCGCCCTCTTCAGTGGCGCCATCGCCGTGGCCATTAACGGAGTGCCCATTTTTAATCCCATCAAAAACGATGGCCGCACTGACACCTTTCTGGCCGGCGAGTTGGACGAATTCGGCGGACATTGCGGTCGCGCCGACGACTACCACTACCACATCGCTCCGCTCCATCTCGCCGATACGGTTGGCGCGGCCAACCCTATCGCCTACGCGCTCGATGGCTTCGCAATCTACGGACTGACAGACCCCGATGGCTCGTCCCCTAACGATCTGGACGCCTTCAACGGCCATACCGGCAAAGCGGGCAAGTATCACTACCACGCCACGAAAAAGTATCCCTATGTGAATGGCGGGATGCGCGGCGAAGTCGTCGTCGAAGATGACCACATCACACCCCAGCCTCGAACCAATCCGGTGCGCCCCGCAGGCCGTCCACTGCGCGGGGCGAAAATCGTTGGCTTCACCTGGCCAACGCCGAACCACTACTCGCTGGAATATACGGTGGGTGCTGAACATCGCTTCGTGAACTACGCAGTCAACGACAACGGCACTTACACCTTCGACTTCCTCGACGGCAACGGCGCCAAACAAACCGAGACCTACACACGCCAGGCACGAGGACGCAAAGACCGTCCCGACGGGCCGAAGCCAGAACCTCGCGAAAACGGCCGGCCGGAGCGCAGGCCGCCCCCTCCTCCGCCAGATACAAGGCCCGACGGAGTATTCGCCGACACAGCAACCGGCCTGAACTGGCAGAAGAAAGACGGCGGCGAAATGAAATGGGAAGCCGCCAGGAATTACTGCACCACGCTGCAACTGGAAGGGCACAAAGACTGGCGTCTCCCAACCGCCTTTGAAGCCTTCAGCATTCTCGACCAGTCGCAGCGCCAACCTGCCTTAAAATCAAAGGAATTCGTGCGTACGGAAGCACAATACTGGTGGACCAGTGACCAACGTGCAGACGATCCCAGCCGCATCTGGGCCACCAATGCAGGAGGCGGAATCGGCCCCCACCCGCAGAAAGAAACCGTCAGCGCGGGCGGCGAAAAGCGCTACCATGTCCGCTGCGTGCGCGGCGCAGCACCGAAGAAGCAGTCGCTATCAAAGAATGCCGATGGCACAATCACCGACAGCCGAACCGGTCTCACGTGGAACGCGAAGACCGCCCAGGCATCGACAACCTGGGAAGAGGCCCCGAAGGCCTGCCCGGCGCCATGGCGGCTGCCGAGCATCAAGGAGCTGCAGTCACTAAACGACGAATCCGCAGTGAGCCCATCGGTGAATCACGCATTATTCCCTGACACGACCCAGGAGCAATACTGGTCATCCACGCCAATGTCCAACCGTCCAGAGCGTGCCTGGACGGTGGACTTCAGCGCCGGCATCGTCAGTTACGACGACAAGACGGAAAAGCTTCACGTCCGCTGCGTGAAAGGCACGCCTCTGCGCTAAACTGAAAGCTCAACAAGGAGCGCTCAGTCATGAATGACCGGATGTTTTCGTTCATCGGAGGCACGGAAGGCCCGTGGCGGGTCGAGCGAGTAATGGCAGTGAAGGGCGACACGCTCGCCAAACCGGCCCGCGTGAAGATCGCCAGCGGCTTGATCCCTGACGCGACGGACAACACATGGACCTTGCGCGGAGTCACCAGCAATCAGCGCTATACAACGCAGGAAGAAAACAAGAAACTGGTCTCGGTGCAAGAAGGCCTCAACCGCCCTGAGGCCACCTGCGCCGCGTTAATTCCCATTCGAAAAAATGCCGCCTGGTGGGCCATGTCGCAAGACCAGCGCCGCGACATTCTGGAAAAGCACTCCAAGCACATTGAAATCGGCCTGCGATATTTGCCGGCTATCGCCCGCAAGCTACACCACAGCCGCGACCTCGGCGAGCCGTTCGACTTCATCACCTGGTTCGAATTCGCGCCAACCCACACCCATGAATTCGACGAACTGCTCCACGCCCTCCGCGCCTCGGAAGAATGGAACTACATCGACCGCGAAGTGGATATCCGCCTAGTAAGAGGCGTCGCTTAGCAAAATGTGGGGCAGATTGGCAATCTGCAGGCGAGTGGCACTCGCCTTTTCGGTTTCCCCGTCAAAGCCCCCTAATCTTCCCCCCCGCCCTTCGGCTTCTCACCCTTGAACTTCGCCATAATCCGCGGACCATACTGACGACTCCGCGCAGGCAGCCGTGAGTCCTCAACATTAGCCTTCAGCACTTCAGGCATAATCGGCTTGGCAAGGTCACCCAACCGGTCAATAATATCCAGCGCCCACAACGCCACAAAGCCGCCATTCTGTTTCGCCGGCACCAGCGCCAGCAAAACGTCCAACGCCTTGCGCACTTCGACAGGCTCACCGTGCCATGCAAACGACTCTGCCGCCACCGCACGCACGTAAGGAGCAGGATCGGCTAGCGCCGCAGTCATGGCAGCCTTGGCGGCCTTCAATCCCGCCGCACCTCGCATCACAATCCCCGACGCCGCCCAGTACCGCACGCAGCTATCAGGATCGGAAAGGCCCTTCACTAACTCCGGCACCGCGTTCATCTTCATCATCGACGCCGCATCCGCCACCGCCAGCACGCGCTTAAACGGATAACGCTTCTCGTCGTGCCCAACCTCATACGGCGACGAACCCTCCGCCCGCGAATGAATCTCACCCTCGGGCAGAAAGCCCACATCGCGAATGCGAATGAGATGTTCGATGTTTCCGGCGCGGAATCGCTCGATCATCTCCTGATGCGCAGGCGAATGGATCAGGTTGTTCACCTCATCCCGATCATTCTGCAGATCGTAAAACTCCTCAGGCGGCTTCGTCCGCCAGAAATGGCTCTGGGCTTCATTCAGCTTGCCCTCGTCGTACATCTTCTTCCACACTTGCGTAGTCGGCGTCTGGAACATTGTGCCGACATACTGCCCGTAAATCCGCTGCGGCATGTAGTTCCGAATATAGACATAACGTTGATCGCACAGGCTGCGCATCAGATCGTAACGCTCGTCCATGCGCCCGCGGAATCCAAAGTTGAACTGGCGCGTACCGGAAATAAACTGTCCCATGAATGGCGAGCCCTGCATATGCGCTGGAGGCTTGATTCCAGCCACGCTCAGCATCGTGGGCGCCAGATCGACAAATGCCACCATATGCTCCGAAGTCTGCCCCGGACGATATTGCTTCGGCCGCAATTGCTTAAACTTTTCCGGAATATAAATAATCAGAGGCACACGCAGACCGGAATTGTAAGGGAACCTTTTGCTGCGCGGCATGCCCGCTCCATGATCGCCGAAGAATACGATGATCGTATCCTCAGCCAGGCCGTCCTTCTCCAACTCCTTCAGCAGATCGCCTGATTGGCCGTCCATCGTGCTGATGTTGTCGTAGTATTCCGCCCAATCCTCGCGGACTTCCTTCGTATCTGGATGATAGGCCGGAACGCGCGCCTTCGCCGGATCATGCACAAACGTGTGCGGCCGCTTGATGATCTGGCTCTCGTGCGTGATCAGATTGTTGAACACGGAAAAGAACGGCTGCCCGGGCTTGCGGTTGCGCCAATGCGCCTTTTTTGACGACTCGTCCCAAACCTCGCCCGTGTGCTCAAGGTTGTAATCTTCTTTCGCGTTGTTGGAAGTGTAATAGCCCGCTTCACGCAGATAACAGGGGAACATTTTGATGCTCGCGGGCAGGCGTGTCATGCTGCGCATGTGCTCCGCGCCAGTCGACGTCGGATACAGACCAGAGATGATCGTGGTCCGCGCCGGTGCGCACACCGGCGCATTTGACCACGCGTTGCGAAATTTGAAGCCCTTCTTTGCCAGCGCATCCAGCACAGGCGTTACCGCGTAGGGATCTCCATACGAGCCTAGTTCCTGACCGATATCTTCCGTTGTGATCCACAGAATATTCGGCCTCGGCTCGGCGGCGGCGCGCACCCAGGGGGCTGCGCCCAATGCAGCAATGAAAGAACGGCGGGATAAACTCATCCCCTGAATTGTATCGAAACGGAGACCGGTTACGGCTTTGCCCGCAAAATCGCCGCCCCAAGAATTCGCCCCTGATCCTGCGCCTGGACGAATGCGATCACTCGTCCGCCGCCAGCGTCGATCTGCAACTCCTTCGATAGCCCTGCCGATGCGCTGAGCTTGCCGGCCACCATCATCTTGCCAGCCACTGAAACATGCTGAAGTTTGCGTCCGCTGTTTTCGCCGCGCGAAACATCGGAAGTCACCTCATCGCGCGCCACAACGACAAACACTTCCGCATTTTTAACCTTACCGCCGGCAAGTGAATCGGCCTCAACCAGAACCTTTCCCGGAACTGCCCACTTCAACCGAACAGCAACACCCGCCTGCGTAGCCGCCGCGGCAATCGACTTTTGCGCCAGCCGTGCGTCGCTCCCGACAAACTCCGTCTCGCCATTCACCACCATCTGCGGCGTGTACGGACCATCGCGATAAAACCTCTTCGCATAGGTCTGCTGACGCCGCGTGAATTCCGCCGAGGAAAACGGATCGCGCCACCCCAGGTAATTCCAGTAATCCACGTGTTCGCTAATCACAATGATTTCCGCGCCTGGCACCGGTTGTTCCTTCTCCAAACGCCGCAGCAGAAGGTCCGCCGGAGGGCAACTGGAGCAACCTTCCGAAGTAAACAATTCAACCAGCACCGGCGTGTTTGCCGCGAAACTCAGGTTCGCCAGCACCAGCCCGCCCAAAAGAAATTTGGAAATCATAAACAGCTCCTGGCGCTTGAATGCCGTACTCCGGCGTTTCTATTCCCATTGACACCGAAATCCCAAGCGCCTCACACTAGAGGCAATGCACAAACTTTCGCCCGACGAAATCACCGCGGCGCTTTTGACACTTCCTGGCTGGACTCTCGTCAATGAGAAGCTCCACCGCGAGTACAAATTCGCTGACTTCATTCACGCCTTCGGTTTCATGGCCACGGCAGCCATCGCTATCGAAAAAGAAAACCACCATCCGGAATGGGCGAATGTCTATAGCAGCGTCACCATCGATCTAACCACACACGACGCCGGCGGCATCAGCGAAAAAGACGTCCAACTCGCAAAGACTTTAGAGGCCCTGGCAGGAAAACTTCTATGAAACTTCTCTTAGCCGCACTCCTTGCGGCTGCTACAGCATATCCGCAAATCGCCGGCCTCGACGAAGCAATGGAGGCCGCCATCCAAGCCGGGCAGATGCCTGGAGCCGTACTTCTGGTAGGCCAGGACGGCAGGACCCTGCACTACAAAGCCTATGGCCAGCGCAGCCTGGTGCCGCAGCGTGAAGCGATGACGCCCGATACGATCTTCGACGCCGCTTCGCTCACCAAAGTCATCGCCACCACGTCCTCCATCATGAAGCTTTTCCAACAGGGAAAGATTCGTCTCAATGACCGCGTAACGGTTTATCTTCCGGAATTCCAGGGTGGCAAAAGCGACATCACGGTGCGCAATCTGATGACGCATTTTTCCGGCCTGCGCCCTGACCTCGACCTCAGGCCCGTGTGGAGCGGCTACGAACTAGGAGTTAAAAAGGCCCTGATCGACAAACCCACTTCCCCGCCCGGCGAGAAGTTCGTTTATAGCGACATCAATTTCATCCTGCTCGGAGAAATAGTCCGCCGCATCTCCGGCCGCCGCGTCGATGAATACTCTCGACAGGAAGTCTTCCTGCCACTGGGGATGACCGAAAGCATGTTCAATCCGCCTGCCTCGCTGCGTCCGCGCATCGCCCCGACGGAACACTACAGCGGAGACCCCGGCCCCTTGCGCGGAGTCGTTCACGATGAAACAACCAGGTATATGGGCGGCGTCGCTGGCCACGCCGGCTTATTCACAACCGCCCGCGATCTGCAGCGGTTCGCCGAAATGATGATTCACCAGGGCGAATATGACGGCGTGAAACTGTTCAGTCCTCTTGTCGTCCGTAAATTCACAGAGCCGCAAACACCGCCCGATCAAACAATCCTTCGCGGACTCGGTTGGGATATGGACAGTCCTTTCGCCGGCAATCGCGGAGAATTATATCCCATCGGATCGTTCGGCCACACTGGGTTTACCGGCACTTCTATCTGGATTGACCCGGCCACAAAATCGTACGTGATCATGCTGTCCAACAGTGTACATCCACATCGCCGTCCTGCTACCACCAGCCTGCGTGCGCGGATTGCAACCATCGTTGCCGGCTCGCTCGGAATCGATGTCCAGGGCCTCACCCTCACCGGTTATAACGAAACATTATCCGGCGCGGGAATTCGCCGCCCGGCTGCGCACAATGCCGAAGTGCTAAACGGATTTGACGTTCTTGCCGCTGAGAATTTCGCCCCATTCAAGGGGAAGCGAGTCGGCTTGATCACCAATCATACCGGCCGCGCAAAGAACGGCATGCGCAATATCGACGCCATGCTAAAGAGCGGAGTGAATCTCGTTTCGCTATATTCACCCGAACACGGCATTGTCGGCAAGGAGGACCATGAAAACATCGGCCACTCCAAAGATACAGCCTCGGGCTTGCCGGTTTGGAGTCTCTATTCCGGCGAGAATCGCAGACCTTCGGCGGAAATGCTGAAAGGCATTGACGTCATGGTCTTCGATATCCAGGACATTGGCGCACGGTTTTACACCTATCTCGCCACCTTGAAAAATGCCATGGAGGAGGCGGCCAAGAACAAGATCCCGTTCTATGTTCTGGACAGGCCCAACCCAATCAATGGAATTAAAGTCGAAGGTCCCATGCTCGACCGCGATTTAATCTCATTTGTCGGATGCTATCCGCTACCCTTGCGGCACGGCATGACGCTTGGCGAATTGGCCACAATGATTAATGCGGAAGAGAAAGCCGGAGCCGATTTGCACGTCATCAAAATGAAAAACTGGTCACGTGGAGACTGGTTCGATTCTACGGGCCTGGTGTGGGTTAACCCCTCACCAAACATGCGCTCGCTGACCGCCGCATTACTATATCCGGGCGTGGGCATGCTCGAATATTCCAAAAACTACTCGGTCGGGCGCGGCACCGATGCGCCCTTCGAACAGATGGGAGCGGATTGGATCGATGGCGCAAAGCTCGCCCGTCATCTGAACGGGCGCAGCATTCCCGGAGTTCGCTTTTACGCCACGCGCTTTACGCCGACGGATTCCAACTTCAAGGGCAAGGAGATTGAAGGCGTTCGATTTGTCATCACCGATCGAATGGCCTTCGATTCCGTGCGCCTGGGCATGGAAATCGGCGTTGGCCTGGACAAACTCTTTCCAGGCAAGATTCAGTTCGAGGTGAGCAAACGCCTGATAGGAAATAAAGAGACGATTGAGTCGATGAAGGCAGGAAAGGACCCAAGGCAGATTCAACAGGTACAGATGGATTCTCTGCAGGATTTCACTGCAAAACGCGCCAAGTACCTTATCTATTAAATACCGTTGGGGCCCGGCCTGGTCGGGTCCCAACGGCTCATCCGATATAAAAACGAATTAGGAAGCCTGTGCTTTTGCCTGCGCCGTGGTTTTGTTCTTGCTTCCTGGAGGACGACCCCTCTTTTTCGCTTCGTTCAACCAGGATGGCGGACGGCCACGCCGTTTACCGCGTCCTCTTGCCAGCCGTTCCAGGCTGATAATTGCCTCTTCGAGTTGTTCCCGCTCTTCCCTTAATTCGGTAAGAATCTTCGTGACGTCCATTCTATTAGCTCCTGAATCCTGTGCCCAAGTCGGCCGGCTGATCTGTTTTCGGAACAGGCGAGCCATCCGCGCACTGCCTTATAAGCAGTTTTAACCTATTTTCGTGAAGTTTTCAAGAGGTTTGTTCTGATTTCAGAACAAAAAATGATATCCCACCCCCTTTTTCGGGGTAGAGCGGGTTTATTGTTATTGTGCGGAATTCTTCTTCTTCCAATAGAAATAGAATGGCAATCCCGCTCCAATTAGTACTAGTCCCATGATGGATTCCCGTGGCGACTCGCGCAAGGTGTTGAAAATAAGAAGCGCCGCAACTAATACGAAGACCATCGGCACCACCGGGTAACCCAGAGCGCGGTATGGTCTCGCCATATCCGGCCGCTTTCGCCGCAATACAATCACCGAAGCGGTCGCCATACCGTACAAAATCCAACTGGCAAAAATTACGTACGTATAAAGCTGATCGTACTTTCCGCTTAATACCAGCACCATGCTCCATCCGCTCAGCGCAAGGATGGAAGTGGCCGGCGTGAAATGATTAGGGTGAACAACACCAATCGACTTAAAGAATAGTCCATCACGGGCCATTGCAAACGGAACGCGGGCGCCGGTAAGAATAGATCCATTGAGCGCGGCGAATATCGAGATCATTGCCGCCACGCTCACCGCATTGGCGCCTCCAGCGCCCCAAATCTTGCGCATCATCTCGGCGGCCACGCGGTCACTCGCCGCCACACCCGCGGCAGGCAGTACGTAGAAATACGCAAGGTTTGCGAGCAGATAAATTGCCATGACTGCCAGCGAACCCGCGATCAATGCCAGCGGAAGATTCCTCTGTGGATTGCGAATCTCACTCGAAACCATGCTCACATTATTCCAGCCGTCATAAGCCCAAAGGGCGGCCACCAGCGCCGCGAAAAAGCCGGTAATGCCGCCAACGGCCGGAATCGAAGTATGGTAATTCGCAATGGTGCCCTGGCTGGAGGTCAAGCCAACAACAATAATTACCGCGATCAGCGCGACTTTTACGATAGTCACAACCACCTGCACGTTGCCGCCGATTTTTACGCCGAAATAGTTTACAAAGGCCAGGAACGCGATGACCGCCATCGCCAGCAACTGCCCTTGCCGCAGTTCCAAGCCAAACGGAAGTTGCGCGATCACCGTGTCCAATTGAGGGAAGAAATTTGCGAGGTAATAGAAAAAGGCCGTTGCCAACGTTGCGATCGAGCCGGATTTGGCAACCCACATCTGCGTCCAGCCATATAGAAACGCCCACATCGGCCCGTAGGCTTCGCGCAGATAAACGTATTCGCCGCCTGCTTCCGGCATCGCGGCCGCCAATTCCGCATAGGTGAGTGCACCGGCGAGCGAGAGCAATCCGCCGAAGACGAACACGGCAAAGACCATCTCCGGCGAGCCGACCTTCTGCACCATCGTTTTTGGCACAAGGAAAATGCCGCTGCCAATCACCGTCCCAATCACAATTGCGACGGCGCCCCACAGGCCGAGGTCGCGTTTTAACTCAGACATTCTCTTTCTCCCTTACTATGAATGAGGCGGCATAACCGGTAATCACCGTCGCCGAACTCCCGATCATCACGTACCACGTCCAGGCAATGGGGGTCGCAAACTTAATGTACAACATCAAAAGCAGGCCTACCGTCATGCCGCACATCGCTGCCACTTCGCCCACCCGTTTGGTTAAAATACCAAGCAGGAAAACGCCTAACAAAGCCCCATAAACGATGGACGCGATGGAAAGCCCAGCCTCCAAAACCGAATCCACTTTCTTCGCCACCAACCCGATCAGGAAAAGAACCACGCCCCACCCGACGGTCGCCCACTTGGCCAGGCGCAGGTATTGTTCTTCACTGCGATGAATCTTCGCCATCGGCTTCAGGAAATCCATGATGGTTGTGGATGCC
The DNA here is from genome assembly GCA_903881085.1 of uncultured Acidobacteriia bacterium. Classification (GTDB taxonomy): domain Bacteria; phylum Acidobacteriota; class Terriglobia; order Bryobacterales; family Bryobacteraceae; genus CAIRSA01. The sequence goes on along the minus strand of CAIRSA010000442.1, from coordinate 25,113 downwards.
AGCGCGTTTAATGCCGCACTCAAGTTGCTCATGGCCGCAGCCAAAATCGCGGCAATGGTCAGTCCGGCCACGCCAGGCGGCAGATTATCCCAGATGAACTGCGGATAAATACGGTCGAGTTTTGCCGGCAGCGGCAGCTTCGTGTCGCCATAGTAAACGTAGAGGATCAGGCCTATGATCAGGAACAAAGTGAATTGGAAACAGATCACGGCCCAGCTGGAAAACAGCGCCAGCCGGCTCTCGCGCTCGTTCTTGGCGGCGAGCAACCGCTGCACCATTAATTGCTCGGTGCCATGGCTGGCGGTGGTAAGGAAACAGCCGCCGAAAAAGCCGCCCCAGAATGTATAGGCCTTGGTGAAATCGAGCCCGAAATCGAAGATGCGAAATTTATCCGCGGCAGACGCGACGGCCGCGACGTGGTCCCAACCGCCATCAATCTTGCCGAGAATTACAAACAGGCTCAACAGCGCGCCAGCAACATAAAGGAACATCTGCACCACGTCAGTCCAGATCACCGCAGTCATGCCGCCTTCAAAGGTGTAAAAAAGTGTCAGGCAGACAATCAGGATGATCGACGAAACTTCACCAGTGCCCAGAATGATCGAGACAACAATCGAAATCGCAAACACCCGCACGCCCTCGGCCATGGCACGCAACACCAGAAAACTTCCTGCGGTCAATTTGCGGATGCGCGGACCGAAACGGCGCTGCATCAGTTCGTATGCTGTAAACATTTCACCGCGAAAATAGTGCGGCAGAAAGAGCGTTGAGATGACGACACGCGCCAGTAGGTACCCCGCTACCACCTGCAAAAAACCGAGATTGCCACCAAAGGAAATCGCCGGTGTGCCGATGACGGTCAATGTGCTGGTTTCCGCTGAAACGATTGAGAAAGCGATCGCCCACCACGGGGTGTTGCGCCCGCCCAGAAAGTAGTCTTTCAAGGTCTTCTGCGAGCTCTTGAATTGCGCCCCGAAGATCGTGATTCCGATCAGATAAAGAACGATGACGGCCAAGTCGACAGTGTGCATAAGGGAAAGGGGGATTCTAGCATATGGAAACCTATCGCGGTACTATGGTGTCTAATGATTGTGCGGCGTGTTGCGGTAGCCTGGGGTTTTTCGTTATACTCCGCAATTGCACATCATCTAACGGCGGTCCTGTAAGCCGCGGTAAGGACATCCTAATGGAGGCACGGAGTGTATAATACACGGGTACTGAAGAACATGGGCGCGGCCCTGGCATCGGCATTGATGCTGGCGTCCAGCGCATTGGCTCAACAGCCAAATTGGAAAGACATTAATGAATACAACCTCGTGCAGGAGATCGGCAAGGAAGCAAATCCGGCCAAGAAACTAGCGCTCTTGCAGAGTTGGAAAGAGAAATATCCCACCACGGATTTCAGCGTGAACCGGTTGGGTATGTTCCTCCAGACCTACCAGCAGATGGGCAATGGCAAAGCCATGCTTGGCTCTGCGAAGGAATTGAGCGTGGCAGCGCCGGCCGCGATTGAAGGCCCTTACTGGATCAATTTGTTGACCATCAGTTTGGCCGACACTTCTGCGGAAGCGCTGGAAGGCGGCGAAAAGGCGGCCAACACTTTGATCGCCGGTCTCGACAAATACTTCGACCCGGCAAAGAAGCCCGCCGGTGTAACCGATGTACAATGGAAGACCCAGCGCGATGCAACGGAAGTCTCGGCGCATACGACCTTGGCCTGGATCGCCGCACAGCGCAAGGATTGGGTAAATGCCGAAAAAGAGAACACCAAACTGCTGGCACTCAATGCCAGCAACGCCCCGGCCTCATTCGCTTTGGCGAGCGCAATCCTCGCACAGAAACAACCGGCAAAACAGATCACTGCACTGTTTCATTACGCACGCGCGGGCTCTTTAGAAGGTACCGGCGCTCTGCCCGACGCACAGCGCAAGCAGGTGATCGACTACTTCACAAAAATTTACACGCAGTTCCATGGCAGCAAGGATGGCATGGATGAGTTCATCGCCAAGGCCAAATCAGCTCCAATGCCTCCTGCTGATCTGACCATTAAGAGTGCCGCCCAGATGGCGGCCGAAGAGGAAGAGAAGTTCAAGCAGTCGAATCCTCAGTTGGCGCTCTGGCTCGGAGTGAAGAAGGAACTGGCCGGCCCCAATGGCCCTACCTACTTCGAAGGCTCTTTGAAAGATGCAGCGCTTCCAAAGCTGAAGGGCAAGCTGGTTTCGATGAAGCCGGCCATTCGCCCGAAGGAAATCGTGATTGCGATCTCCGATGCCAACACGCCTGAAATCACCTTGAAGATCGCAGAAAACGGCTTCCTGGCCGGCAAGGCAGATCCGGGCACCGAACTGGAATTCGAGGCGGTCGCGAAGGCTTTCGTTGCCGATCCGTTCATGCTGACCGCGGAAGTGGAGAAGGCCAATCTCACCGGCTGGCCCGCAGCAGCCGCGCCTGCAAAGCCCGCAGCTCCGAAGAAGGCTGCTCCGAAAAAGAAGTAGTAAAGGAACCGCTCCCTTGGCGCAAGAGTTGAAAGCGCATTTACGGTCGCGGCTCGGTGAGATATTCCGAGGCGTGATAGTAAGGGAGCGGTTCTTTATTTTAAACAGCTACGCTGATCCGATTCAGCCGTTCCCCAGGCATTATCACGCCGCTCAACTGCAACGGATCGGCATTGCCAACATCAACAGGCAAGGTATCCAAACCTTCACGCCGCAAAGCCCGTAACAGATCCACCGCCTCAGGCCGCGCAAACTGCTCGCCGGTAAACCCATCGACAAACCTGCCTCCGCGAATCTCGCCCTGCGCTTCCATGCGCCGCAATACCACCAGCAAATCACGCCATGGCGGAGCCAGCGGCTCACGGACGAGCAGGTCGCGCAGCAAAACGCCCCAGCGCAGCAACAGTTGCCGCGCAAAGCGCTCCACGCGATCGGCCACAACATGCTTCGACCTTCGCACCAAGGCCCAACGGCCCGCTGCATGGCGTGGACGCTTCCCTGCCCCGCGGCCCTGGCCGCTTCGGCGTTTCGGGTCGACCAGAGCACGCAGATTATCGAAACCATCGGCAGTGACCAGGCCACCTGCCAGTAATTCCCACAATGCATCTTCCACTTCGCTCGCCAGCCGCCCGGTGCTGTGCGAAAGATCGGTGAAGAAGCTTGCGCCATCGGCTCGCAGCGAGGCCATCAGTTCGCGCGCGGTATGCGACAAACTGTCTTCGGCGAAATCCTCAGCCGGAGCCATCAACCAGCCAGCGTCCTCACGAAGCAGCAGCGCGACTGGAGCAATGCGCGTCGGACGTACTCGCCGGTTTTCTGCATGCGCCGGATGCACGGAGAGCCGTCCCCACATCACTTCGCCTGACAGGCACAACGTGTCCAGCAGCTCTTCGGAATACTTGGCCACGCGGCGTGGAAGCACATCCTGTTCCCAACTGGCCGCCGGAATCTCATAGCCCTGCAACTGCCGGATCACTTGCAGCAGGCCGTCTGCACCATGCAATGGCGAGCCAGGCGCGACGTGCTGCCAGCGTTCCAGGAAGCGCAGGAATTCGGCAGAGGTGACGGGCTCAATTTCACGGCGCAGTTTTACCAGCGTGGCTCGATGGATGCGCGCCAGGATGCGGCGGTTGCACCATTCCAGTTCGCCTTCCTGATAGCGATAGTGGCCGCGCAGCATCTGGCCTTCGTTTTCCAGGCGCAGCAGCGCGGCTTCGACTTCATCGTCTGCGAACGCCAGCTTTGCGGCAAGGTCTGACGCGCGGATCGGGCCAGAGAGTTCCATCCAGCCCTTCACACACTCGTAGGCATCGCCTGCCACCGCCAGCCGTTCGGCGGCGATCCAGAAGCCTTGCGCCTCATGCACGCGGTTGGCAGAGAGCAACTCATGGAACCACGACTGCAGCGCGTCATCGGCGCGCATGCGGATCACTGTCAGCAGCAGGTCATGGAGTTCATCGGCGTCGCGCACGTCAGGCCACACTTCGGCGGCCACCTGATCGATCGCCGCGGCGTCCAGAATTCCATCGCCGCCGGACACATCGCGCCCCATGGTGCGACGCATCTCCACTGCGCGAGTACGGCGTTCCTCAAGCGGCGCGTCGTCCAGGAATGCATACGGATTGGCGTTCAGTATTTCGTGAGAAAACTGTGATGCCTGGCTGGTATCGATGGCCATCGTGCGGATGACGCCGGACTCAATGCCAGCGAGCACCGCGCGGAGCCCGTCGATATCCATCGCCTCACGCAGGCAGTTGTCCATCGTCTCATTCACCAGCGGATGATCGGGCACCCGGATCGGCCCGGTGAGATTTTCCGCGCACGCCACTTGGTCGGGAAATACGCTGGCCAGCAGATCGTCGGCTCGAATGCGCTGTATGGGCGCTGGTGTACGGCGGCCGCCACTGAAGCGCAACACGGCCAGTGCTCGTGTCACGTTCCAGCGCCATCGTGCGCCGAACATTGGCGCATCGAGCAAGGCTTGGCGCAAGACATCTTCCACGGTTTGCGATTTCAGAAATTCGTAGATGAGTTCCAGCGGAAACGCATGCTGGTCGCTTAACGAAAGCACGAGCCCGTTGTCCGTCGCCGCCGCCTGCAGCTCGAAGTTAAACGTACGGCAGAAGCGCTTGCGCAGAGCCAGGCCCCATGCCCGAGTGATGCGCGAGCCGAACGGCGCGTGCAACACGAACTGCATGCCGCCGGCTTCATCGAAGAAGCGCTCGGCGATTACTGTGGTCTGCGAGGGCACCGCGCCGAGCTCATGCACGCTGGTCTGCGCATAGGCGACGGCCTGCTGCGCGCCGCCTTCATCAAGCCACTCTCGCGCGGCCGCGGGATCGGCTGCGATGCGCTCGCGCACCCACGAGACTTCGGCCGATAACTCTTTCGACCGGCCGGGCGCTTCGCCCAACCAGAAAGGAACAGAAGGCGGCGCACCGTGCGCATCGTCGACGCGGACGCGCCCGTTCTCCACACGTTTGATGCGCCAAGAATGCGTGCCCAACAGAAAGATATCGCCGGCGTTGCTTTCGATGGCGAAGTCTTCATCGAGCGTGCCGACCATGCGCCCATCGGGCTCGGCAATCACCTGGTAGTTGGCATTTTCTGGAATCGCGCCGCCGGAGGTGATCGCAGCTAGCCGCGCTCCACGTCGGCCTTTCACGATGCCGTTCACCTGATCGCGATGCAGCATGGCGCCGCTGCGCCCGCGCTTGGTGGCAATGCCTTCGCTGAGCATGGTGATGATTGAGTCAAACTCTTTGCGCCCCAGTTCGCGATACGGATACGCAGTCCGCACCATGGCAAACAGCGCATCCTCAGACCAAGGCTCCACCGCGCACGATGCGACGATCTGCTGCGCCAGAATATCGAGCGGATTGCGCGGAATCACGATGCGTTCCAGCTCGCCTTTGCGAATCGCCGAGACGACGGCTGCGCTCTCAATCAACTCATCGCGCGTGGTCGGGAATAGCCGGCCCATGGGCTTCGCACCCACCCAATGGCCGCTGCGGCCGATGCGCTGCAGCGCGACCGCGATCGATCGAGTAGAGCCGATCTGGCAGACCAGATCAATCGTTCCAATATCGATTCCCAGTTCCAGAGACGCCGTTGCAACTACCGCCTTCAACTCGCCGTTCTTCAATCTCGACTCGGCTTCAAAGCGCAGCTTGCGGGAGAGGCTGCCATGGTGCGGCAGCACAGTACCCTCGCCGAGACGGATCAGCAGCGCCTGGGCCACTCGCTCCGACATTCGACGTGTGTTTACGAAGACCAGCGTGGTACGGTTCTGCAGAATCAGTTCGGCCAGGCGGTCATAGACTTCGCCCCACAATTCGTTGCTGGCAACTGCGGCCAATTCGTCGCGCGGGATTTCGACAGCCAAATCCATCTCGCGCTTGTGGCCGGTATCGACGATGCGCACATTGTCCGATAGCAGCCGCGCCACCTCTTCGATAGGTTTCACTGTCGCGGATAGGCCGATGCGCTGCGCGCGCGTGGTGGTCAGCGCGTTCAAGCGAGCTAGAGTAAGCGTGAGATGCGATCCGCGTTTGTCGCCAGCGAGGGCGTGAATTTCATCGACGATCAGGGTGGTGGCCGAGCGCAGCGTCTCGCGCGACTTCGCTGCGGTCAGCAGGATGTAGAGAGACTCCGGCGTGGTCACCAGAATGTGCGGCGGCTTGCGGCCCATCTTCTGGCGGTCGGCCATGGACGTATCGCCTGTGCGCACCGCCGTGCGTATCGGCTTCAGGTCGACACCGCGCTCACGCGCCAGTGCTGCGATCTCGGCCAGGGGCGTTTCCAGATTGCGATGGACATCGTTGCTCAACGCCTTCAACGGCGACACGTAGATGACATGGGTTTGGTCATCAAGCTTGCCGGCGCGCGCCAGGCGAACCAATTTGTCGATGCAGATGAGGAATGCGGCGAGTGTTTTACCGGAGCCGGTTGGAGCGGAGATCAGCGTGTCATGGCCGGCTGCGATTTCGGCCCAGCCGAGTTCCTGCGGTTTTGTAGGCACGCCGAAACGCTTGGCGAACCATTCGGCGACCAGGGGATCAAACATGCGGTACTACTTGCAGGCCGGAGCGGGCATCACCAGTTTCGGCATGTTGAATTCGGTGGGCGGAGGTGTGATCTGGCGCATCGTGCCTTGTACCTTTGGCGTAGCGTTCAACAGTGGGATGGAACAGACTTTTGACTCCGGCGGCACCACCCAGTTCTGTTTGGGTAAGCCGGCCACAGCCTTCTTCAGCGCGTCCTTTTGCAGGAACGACTGGTTGATCAAGCTCTGAGATTTCGCAGGCGGGATCGCATTTTCCTGCGCATGAAGACCAACGGCAACCAAAGCGAAAACAAGCAAACGCATGGTGAGTTCTCCTCGCCTATTATGATAACGCCAGTTCCAGATCGGCGGTGAACTTGCGGATGAGTTCCACCTGTTCCGGCGTTGCAGGTTGTTCCGTTCCCTTGCCCACGAAGAACGCATTCTCGCCTCGCCAGAGCAGCGCCGAGAAACCTTTTTCCGTCAGCAAGCCAGGCGTGCCGACGCGGCCGAAACCATCGGGCTTGCGCTCCACGAGCGACACAAAGCCATCGCGCTCAAACACAAAATGCGTGGTGATCTGCGTGGTTGGCAGTAGTTGAATATTGGCGTCCACGAGACGCTGCAGCACGGCTTCCATTACATCTTGTAGCGGCCGAGGTCTTCGTCGTTCAAGCTTTCCAGCCAGCGGCGCAACTCTTCATTGGTGACTTTGTCGCTCACTGTGCTGGAACTCTTCGATGTCTTCAGCACCTGCTCTTCTACATAGATGGGGCAGTCCAATCGCAGCGCCAAGGCCAGCGCATCGCTCGGCCGCGAATCCACGCTGATCAGCTCGCCGTCTTTTTCAAGCCAGATGACTGCATAGAACGTGTCGTCGCGCAGTTCGCTCACAACCACTTTTCGGATTCCCGTCTCCAAGCCCATCAGCAGGATCTTGATCAGATCGTGTGTCATGGGGCGCGGCGTGGAAACTTTTTCGATTTCCAGCGCGATGGCGTTCGCCTCATACATGCCTACCCAGATGGGCAGGATCGTGTTGCCGGATAGATCTTTCAGGATCACGATTGGCGTCTGCGTAACGGGGTCCATCATCAACCCCCGGATTTTCATTTCAACTTCCATGACGCCTCCCTCTTTCTTCATTAAACCACGCTCTCCCCTACTAAAGAATGCGGACCGGCGCGAGTGACCATCACATTCATGAACGTGCCTGCCAAATTTGCATCGGGTACTGTATGGTTGAAGTTCAATGTCTTATGCTGCGTGGTGCGGCTAATCCACTGGCCGGTGGCTTTGTTGAAGCCTTCCACCAATACCTCTTCGACTGTGCCGAGGTATTCCGCATTGATACGCAGTTGAATTGTACGCTGTTTTTCCATCACCATGGTGAGACGGCGCGTTTTCTCGTCTTCGCTCATGTGATCTTCGAGCGCCAGCGCAGGCGTGTTGGGGCGCTTCGAATACTTGAAGGTGAAGACGGAATCGAACTGCACTTCATCCTGCAACGACAGCGTCTGCTCCAGATCCTGTTCGGTCTCGCCGGGGAAGCCGACGATGATGTCGCTGGTGATCGACATCTTGCGTTTGGCGTTCTTCATCCATTCGATACGACGCAGATATTGGTCGCGCGTGTACATGCGCTGCATTTTGGTCAGCACTTCGGTGGACCCGCTTTGCACGGGCAGATGGATGTGGTTGCAGAGGACGGGATTCGCGTCGATTGCGTCGATGATCTCTTTCGTGAAGTCGCGCGGGTGCGAGGTGGTGAAGCGCACGCGGCGCAGGCCTTGCACTTCGCCTAGCTTTTCGAGGAGTTGCGCGAAGTTCAGGCCGTCAGGCGATGGGTCGCGATAGCTGTTGACGTTCTGTCCGAGCAGCATGATTTCGAGGTAGCCCGCGGCCACCAACTGCTTGGCTTCGGCGATAACACTGGCTGCCGTGCGGCTGCGTTCGGGTCCGCGCGTGAACGGGACTACGCAATACGAGCAGGCTTTGTTGCAGCCTTCGATGATGGTGAGGAAGGCGCGATGCGGATTGTCGCGGCTGGTCATCGGCGTTTCGAAGGTGTCCTCTGTATCGAGGCTCAGGCCGGTGACGCGCTTGTCGCCGTTTTCGATCTGCACCAGCAGTTGTGGCAACTGGTTGTAACTGGCCGAGCCGACCACGAGGCTGACGTGCGGCGCGCGGTCGAAAATCTTTTCGCCTTCCTGCTGGGCAACGCACCCCAGCACGCCAAAGACTTTGCCTTTGCCGGCATGGCGTTTGAAGTTCTGCAGGCGGTTGAAGACTTTTTGTTCCGCTTTGTCGCGGATGCTGCAGGTGTTGTAGAGGACCAGTTCGGCATCCTCAGGGGTCTCTACCTGTTCATACCCGCGGGTCAGCAGCGTGCCAACGACCTTTTCCGAATCATGGGCGTTCATCTGGCAACCGAAGGTTTCGATGTAGAAGGTTTTCATGGAAAGACTTATCTTTTTATTATATCTTGCGGCACGGGGTTGGTTGGCCGTGGTTTAAAATGGGTGCGCCGCGACCCGCGAGTTTTTATTGCTCGCGGGTCCGATGATGTAGAATCGTTCGCAGTCAGGCAGAGAGGTCTCAAGAGGTTCTATTCGGATTGGTTTGCCAGTTGATAACCACTGGCCATGTAGCGATAGACTTTCGACCGCCAACCTCTCTGATTTTCAAATAACTGTTACTAGGCCGCTCTTTTGCGCGAGACTAGTCTCGTGCCCCCTCTTTAACTGCCTTGATATAAGTCTGCGGCAGTCTGTAAGGACCAATAGATACTGCCTGGCCCGCGGGGACATCGTAATGCAGCGGAAGCGGTCCGGCCGGACCCACGTGCTTCGATTTCAAGTTTGCCATGGGTGGCAAGGAAATCTAGCTGGCGAATTTTGGAAGTTGTTGATTTGGGGGCAAAAGTAAATAATTTTCGGGCGTGATTTGCGTTCGGACAGGGCAACACAAAAAGCCGCTGGCTGAAGTTGAGGACTTCGGCCAGCGGCTTTTTTATTCTGGATTGAGGTTTCGCTTAGGACCGGCTGCGGTCCGAATCGCCTTCGCGTGAACGCTTCTTGCGGTCGCGCTTTCTCGCCAATGCCGATTTGACGCGCTGCTTCTGACCAGGCTTCAAATAGAATGCATGGCTCTTGATGTCCTTGATGATTTCTTCATTCAGGACCATTCGCTTAAAGCGCTTTAGGGCGCTTTCGAGGCTTTCGCCATCATGTACGTGAACTTCCGCCAACGGGACTCTCCTAACTAATCGGTATACACCAACACTCTAGCTTAGCAGATTTTTGCGGCGCGATGTGGTTTTGAATGGATTTTGAACGGTGACCCCATGGATGACCTGGCCATGGTGAAGATCTTCGGAATAGAGGATTGGACTAAAGGATGCGATGGCAGCCGCGACGATGGTGGCGTCGTAGATACGGAACTGGTGTTTGGTTACGATTTTCAAAGCGGCTTCGTGGATCTCCAGGGTGAGAGGGACAGGCGAAGGACAAAGCGTTCGAATCGCAGTGAGAGCTTCCTGCACCTCAGGCCAAGGCATCTTCAGTTTTCGGGAAGCGACCGCAGCAAACTCATTCAAGTTTTGGACCCCAATCCTGCCTCCCTGGGCCAACAATTCCCCGGCAATTTCCGAGCGCGGATCGCCGCTGGTGAAGGCGTAGATCAGTATGTTGGTATCGAAGAAGGGTCTTCCGTTCTTCGTCATTTTTTGGGATCAGTGGAACGAGCGTTCGCCTCTTCCCGATCGAACTTAAATCCAGGAGGCAGCGGGCGCCGCAACTTGCGGATGGTAGCCAGGGCCGCGATCACGGCAGGATCGCGACGGATTGTAAATTTGCGGTCTCCTGCTATACCGACTTCAATACGGTCGCCCTCCTTTAGGCCGAGGGCTCCGACGACGTCGGCCGGAATTCGGATTGCGAGGCTGTTTCCCCATTTTGAGACTTGCATAGATATACAATCTCATTGTATATGACGCGATGGGTGGATGTTGCAGGAGATGGGAGGCGGGCTTAAGCCCTTGGCACAAGAATTGAAAGCGCATTCTGCAGGCTGAAGCCAAATGCCAAATGGATTTTGCTATTAGGACAAGACACTCTTGTTGTCCGGCAATTTTCGAAGAATTGGGAAGCCTCGTATGAAAAGGTATGAAAAGATGAGCTCGCAAGCGAGCTGGACCGGCGAATTGCCATCCCCGCTTAAACCAACCAGTATCCGTTGGTAAACAGAATCACGCAGAGCATCTGCAGCATGGCGAAGCACATCATCACCGCGAAGTTTAAGACCGGAATCCGCCGGCAGGCATGGGCGAGGACGATAAACGCCGGGGCCAGCGTGGACAGATAGCGGGGAATCGAATCGAGCACCGTACTCGAAAGGTAGACGACCGGCAGGGTGAGCATCAGAAACAGCCACTTCAGCGGCATCCGCATGAAAATCCCGTACAGTGCGATGAGCATGAAGAAGTAAATGGAACCGCGGTGGAATAACTTGTTGAACATGGGCACGCCGTTCGTGTGATAGCCATCGAGAAACGGGTACCACGGTACAGCCAGTTCGCGTCCCCAATATTTCTGCGTCGACACGAACGCCAGCGGATCGCCAAAGTTGTGCCACAGATAGCCCATGTAGAGCGCCAGGCCGAGGATCGGACCGATGACCCCAATCAGCGCGCGCGGCTCGAATGAGAGGAACGGGCGCTGCTTTTTGAAGGCCAGAGCAGATAAGAATATAGCTCCGGAAACAAAGATTCCAACACTTCTTGCGAGCGCAGTGGCAGCTCCCCATAGGGCTGCTTCGACCCAACTCTTGCGGTCAGCGGCATCGAGCGACATCACCATACAAAGGAGAAACAGTCCCTCGCTGTAAATGATATATGAGAAGAACGCGGTAGGGAACAACAACAGCAGGCGGTAGGCGGTGGTTGCAATCGAATCGTCTTTGAAATGACGGTTGGCGATCCGCCATACGATGCAGCAGGCTGCCACATTGCAAGTCAAGCTCAGCAAGTAACCGACTGCGATCGGATCGATGCGCCGTCCGAGGGAAAACAGGTAGACCAGTGCCGGATAGAGCGGGAAAAAAGCGATGCTCGACTCGCGGGACGGATCGTAACTGTAGCCGTTGAAAACGATGCTGAGATACCACCCGGAGTCCCACATTTGGAAGATCTCGAGGATCGAATGTTTTGCGGCGTCATTGTGCGGGCCTGGCCGAATGATGTAGCGCGCCAATATGGCAAGCATCGCGATGACGGCACGGCTGACAAGCACCTCGGCAGAGATGCGCAACCAGGGAGTTGAGGTAGCGCCGGTAGGGTCCGCGACAAGAGACTCAGAGACTGGTTTAGCCTGCTTTTGTTTGGATTTTTGTTGTTTCTCTGCAGCCATGGATTGGAATTACACTATGGTAACGCATCCCCGGTGAAGGCAAGCGGAATTTACTTAGTGACTGAAAGGCGAGGCTGGCGAATAGTGCGCAGAATAGTATTGGCGCGGCAACTTTTGCTGCGGCGCGCTGATAAGAGATGGGTGATTGGTATGGGTAGCGGCAGTCGGACTGAAGTCCTCCGCAGGCTGAAGCCCGCCCTACCCTTGCAAACGCCGCGGTGTCGAGTTTATTTCAAGTTATTTGCCAGGGCGGACAGAAAGTCGGACTGATTTGTTTGCAGGAAGAAGTGGCCGCCTTGGAGTTGTTGGACGGTGGTTGGGGCGGTGGTGTGGGTGGACCAGGTTTCGAGGTGGTCGCGGGTGACGTTGGGGTCGGTTTCGCCGCCGTAGACGTGGATGGGGCAGTCGAGCGGGGCTTCGTCGCGGTAGATGTAGTTGCGGTAGAGTGCTGCGTCGGCGGCAAGGATGGGCAGCACGATGCGCGAGAGCTCTTCGTTGTCGAGCACTTCCTGCGGGACGCCTTGCAGGCGGCGAAGTTCGGCGATGAACTCTTCGTCGGTAGGGCGGACGGGGGGTTTCCAGTTTGTGCGGTAGCGCGGGGCTCGGGCGCCTGCGACGTAGAGCGCCGTGGGGGCGGGTTTGCCGTGGCGGCGCAGGTAGCGTGCGAGTTCGAAGGCTACGGCAGCGCCCATGCTGTGGCCGAAGAAGGCGAAGGGGCAGTTTAAGAACGGCGTGATGGCTTCGGCGGCGGAGTGGACGAGTTCGTCCATGGTGGTGAGAAACGGCTCATTTGCGCGGGTTTCGCGGCCTGGATAGCGGGCTGGGACAAGGGTTACATCGGCGGGCAAGGAACCGTTCCAGCGGGCAAAGGCTGATACGCTGCCTCCGGCATGGGGGAAGGCGAAGAGGCGTAGATGGTCATCCGGTGCCTGGGCGGCCGCGGGGAACCATTTTGCGGCGTTGATCTTGCGCAGGCGGATGGCAAGCAGTTGGCGCTGAGGGGCGGTGAGCCGGTCGAGGGCGGCGTGGTGCGATTTGGCGTGGTCGAGTGTGCGCGGCTTGGCAGGTAGTTTTGTGACGTGTTCGAGCAAGCGCTCAAAGGGCTCCACGCTGAGGCGCGAGGCGTAGACGAGGGCGGCTTCCTGCGAGGCTTTGGAGACCGCATTGTAATGTGCGCGGTCAGTCACGAGGCGCTCCAGGGCGTCCTGCCATGGCGCGATGTCCTGCTCTGGTACAACGGCGATGGGGACCATCTGCTCATCGAGCAGGGTTTGGTAGCGGCTGATGACGTTGACTGGGATGAGGTAATCGACGCCGAGCTTGGCTTCAGGGATGCCACCCACTTTCGACGCAATAACGGGCACTCCGCGGAGCATGGCTTCGCCGACGATGCGCGAGCGGGCTTCGGCCCACAACGATGGCACGAGCAGGACGCGGGTGCGTTCGAGCAGGCGGTCAATGTTATCGACGGGATCAAGGATGGTGATGTTGGGATGGCTGGCGAGGGCGCGGCGATCTTCGTCGTTGGTGCCCCAGGTGGGCACGGCGGCGAAGCGCACGTTGGGCATGCGTGCGGCGAGGGCGAGGAAGATGGAGATGCCTTTGACCGCGCAGGGATTGGCGATGGTAACGAATTCGTTATCGAAGTTACCGAGGTACTCAACCGGGCTCTTTTCGAGCAGTGATATGGGCACGTGCGTTGCTTCGATGGGACCATGTTTGCGCACGTAACTGGCAACGTATTCACTGACGCAGGCGACGGCATCGACGTGGCGCAGGACTTCCGTTTTCGAATCGCTGGGAAAGGCGATGTCAGGGCCGAAGGGTAAGGGCAGCGTGGCGCGGGTTAAGAAGACTACGCGCGGGCCATTGGCGCGGAGGGCGGTTTCGAGCAGGAGCTGGGCGGGGTCGTCAGTTGAGGTGAGGATGACTTGCGGTTGGAACTCTTCGATTTGCGCGGCGAAGTAGTGGCGGAAATTGGGGTGGTTGGTGGCGACGTGAACCTCGACCGGATTCGGGGGACGGACCGCTCTGTCCGCTCGCTGCGCTTGGGACAGAGTAGTCCGTCCCCCAGGGCCTTGCTGGAAGACGACGACTCCATCGCGGTCAGACGCGACGGGGATGTTGCGCTGGGACATCTCGCCGAGGAAGAGATTGTGATCGTTTTCAGAGAAGCTGCCGGTGCGGGCAATGACGCGGCATTGATGGCCGCGGGCAGCGAGCGACTGCATGAGGATGCGATTGGATTTGTCGCCGCCGCCGTGCGAGGGATAGTACAGCGAGTTGTGGGCGAGCAGGATGCGAAGGGGCGCAACGGGTGGCAACTGGCAGAGGTACTCGTCCATTTGCGCGGCGCTGAGCGAGCTTACAAACTGCGTTGCGAGGTGGTGCGAAGCATCGGATTCGGCTTCGTAGCGATCGCGATCGGTAAGCAGCGTTTCGAGCGCCGCGGCCCAGGGTTCGAGATCCGTTTCGCCGAGCACAGCCTTGGGTAGGGCACGTTCGTCGAACTCCGGTTCGTAATGTTCGATGCCGCCGGTGGGGACGATGAAGCCGGTGCCCATTTTGGCTTCGACAAGTCCGCCGGAGTTACTGGCGATGACGGGAATGCCGCGCAGCATCGCTTCCATGACGATGAGGCCGAAGCCTTCGTACCAGAGCGAGGGCATGAGCAGGATGCGCGTGCGTTCGAGCACCTGATCGATGTCGCGGCAGTTGGCGAGCACTGTGATGTTGGGATGGCTGGCGATGGCTTCGAGGTCGGCGGCAGTGGTGCCCCAGCCTGGGAGCGCGGCGAATTGTTCGCCGGGAACGCGATCGGCAAGGTCGTAGAAGATGGGCGCGCCTTTGACTGCACATGGGTTCACCATGGTGATGAAACCGTGGTCGAAGTTGCGATAGCGCGGGAATGGCGGTTGGCCGTAGATGGGAGGATGAATCACCGCGGCGTCGCGGCCGGTGTGGCGGCGGATGTAGCCCGCCATATGATAGCCGATGGCGATGACGCCAGCGGCGGTTTGGACGATTTTGGTGGCATCGGAATCGGGGTTCCAGCTTTCCGGGCCGAAGGGGAAGAACTGAGGGGTGTGGGCGACGTAGATCAAGCGGCCAGGGGCGCAGCGGGCGGCCTCGCGAAGCAGCACGTGGCCCAAATCTTCGGATGAGACGAGCACCCAGTGGGGCTGGAATTCGCGGATTTGATCGCGCAGGAGGCGGGCCTGGCGCGCGGCATCGTGCACGGCGTAGACTTCGATGTTAGGGGCGGTGTAGACATCCATGCCGGCGGATGACTTGTGCTGCCAGCGCCGATCGAGCCCTTCTTCGTGAATCTGGCGCTGCTTTTCGGCTTCGGTTCCGGGCAGGGCGGACGAGACGATGCGGCATTCGTGGCCGCACTGGGCGAGGTGTTCGAGCCAGATGAGGTTGCTGCGCGTGGCTCCGCCGCGGGGCGGGACGTAGGATGCGTTTGCGGCGAGCAGGATCCGCAGTTTTGGGTTAGGCAAACTCCGCGCCTTCCTGGGCGAGTTGCGCCAACACTTCTTCTTCGGTGAGTTTTTCGATTTCGTCGATCAGGTGCTGGTATTCATCGACGCCGGCGCGTTCCAGCTCTTTCCATTCGATGGCGCGGGCCAGTTCGGCTACGGTGAAGTCGCCGCTATAGACGGTTTCGAGTGAGACTTCGACGTCGAGTTCGCGGCGGATGCGGGCCAACAGTTGCACGGCGAGCAGCGAGTGGCCGCCGAGGTCGAAGAAGTTTTCTTCCGGGCCAACGGCAGACAGATGGAGCGAGTCGGCCCAGATGGCACAGAGGCGGCGTTCGAGACCGCTGCGGGCGTCAGACGTGACGCGGCGGCCGGCCTGTTTGGAGGCAGCGATCGCTTTGAGGACTTGTTCAGGCGTGCGGAGTTCGTTGGCGATGCGGGCGTAGTTGGCCCGTTTGCGGGTTGTCTTGGCGGTGGGGGCAGCCGTGGCTGTGGGCGGCGGCGCGGTGGATTTGTATTTGAGGGCGGCGAGCTCAGCGGCTTGGAATTCGTGATTCGTTGCGAGGCTTTCGAGGAAGAGCTGAGCGGGCTTGTTACGTTCACTGGGCGTGAAGCGGGCTTCGACTTTGGCGAAGCCCTGTTGTTGGGCCAGTTGGCCGATGTGGGCCATCAGCTTATGTTCCACGCCACGGCCGAGCACGCGGCAGCTGAGGAGGAACGTATCGATGACGAGGATTTCGCGGGTGGGCGCAAGAATGGCGACGCCGGTTAGTCCGTAGCTGCCGAAGCGGTCATCGACGTAGACCATTAGGATCTGCCAGCCGATTTCGAGCAGGGCACGAAAATCACTTTCACCGCGGCGGAGCGTGGAGAAGTTCATCTGGTTGGTGCGCTGCGTGAGTTGCGCTACGCGCGGCAGATGAGGGGCGGTGACAGGTTCGATCCGCACGCGAAGTTCGAGCGAGGCAATGAAGTCTTCGAGGGTGGATGCGCCGCGGGCGGCCTGGGAGCGCTGGGCCTCTTCTTTGTAGAGTTCGTTGCGGGCTGCGTCTTCGGCGGTGACGCGCAGGCGATCGAAGGCCCAGACGTGATTGAGGAATTCCGGGATTTGTGTTTCGTCGGCCGGCAGCGGCAGGGCGAGCACTTGGGGGCAGGCGGATTCGACTTCGCTGCACTCCTTGGGGTTGTCGTCAATGAAGATAAAGCTGTCGAGTCCGAGGTTGAGGTCGGCGGCGAGTGTGGCGAGGTTGGCGGCCTTGGATTCCCAGTCGATCTTCCAGGCTACGCAGGCCTCTGGGTTGAGCGGGAATTCGGGGTGGGCGGCGAAGGTGGCGAGGACGTCGGCTTCGTTGTTCTTGCTGGCGAGGCAGAGCAGCATGCCGGCCTGGCGCTGGCTCATCATGAACTGTTGCAGGGCGCGGCGGGGTTCGTCGAGAGTGACGCCTTTGGGGCCGTCTTCGCCGCAGACTCCTTTCCACAACGTGTCGTCACAATCGAGCGCGGCCACCTTGTAGGGCGGCGTGCGCAGGGCGTGGATTTTGCGGGCGAGCATGGCGCCGAGTGCGGCGAAGAAGAGCGGCGTGTAGGGAACGCGACCGAGGGCCTCAGCGTGGGGGTCGTAGGGGTTGTCGACAGGATATAGGTGTTGAAGGTCTCTATGGTCGAAGACGTAGGCGAGGGGTAAGGCGAGTTCGAGGTGGTGCTTGAGTTCGCCGCCGGTGGGCGGGCAGATGGCGATGATGAGCGGGCAGCGCGCGGGCGAGGAGCGGACGGCATCGATGAACCGGTCGAGGTTCGATTCGTCGGAGCCCCAATCAGAGGGGCGGATGAGCAGGATATTTATGCCTTCGCGGTTGAGGCAGAGCACGCTGGTGGGGTCGAGCAGTTGTTGGAAGACCTGGTTGAAGGGGGCGAAGCGAAGGTCCAGCGGATAGTCAATTTCGCGCAACCAGAATTCGAGCGCTTCGGCGACGGGTTCAGACGTGAAGGTGGCGCTGATGGCGATGGCTGAGGCTGCGAACATCTCCTATCTATTTAGTCAGGATTGGGGGGCGAGATGCAAGAGGGGCGGGGCAAGAGATTTGCGGCAGACCTGAAGCCGTTCGAGCCATGATAGACTAGCGCGCAGCCTAGTATCCACTTTGAAAGAAGGTCTGCCATGTTAGCATTCGTCCGCTTCTTGCTTCCTGTTTTCGCCGGCTGCGCCTCGGTATTCGCGCAGGTCTCCACTGGTACCATTGCCGGGACAATTGAAGATTCTTCCGGCGCGGTGATTGCCGCCGCCGAAGTCACCATCCACAACACGGGCACAGGAGAAGCCCGCGCTACGCGCACAACAGCCAGCGGAGAATTCACGGCTCCATTTTTACAACCGGGTCCGTATTCGGTTACGGCTAAGGCTGGGGGCTTCAAATCGAAGACATTGAGCGGGATTTCGCTGCGTGTGGATCAGACGGCAAACTTGCGGATTGTGCTGGAAGTGGGCGCTTCAAGCGAGACTGTGGAAGTGACGGGCGCGGCGCCGCTGGTGGATTCGGCAACATCGTCATTGGGCCAAGTGATCGACAACAAGCGAATTATTGAGTTGCCGCTGAATGGACGAAATCCCTTTGCGCTGGGGAACCTTTCGGGGAACACGACGCCCATGTTCGGGATGGGATCGAACCTGCCGTTCATCGCCGGGGGAGGCCGGTTTTCGGCCAACGAAGTTACGCTGGATGGCGTTGACAACAACACGGTTTCGAATGCGGGAGCGATCGGGCGAAATGGCATCGCGGTGGTGCCTTCGGTGGATGCAGTGCAGGAGTTCAAGGTGAAGACGAGCACATTTTCAGCGGAGTTTGGCCACGCGGCGGGAGCGGTGATCAATGCCACAATCAAGAGCGGCACGAACGCCTTTCATGGAACGCTGTTTGAGTTTTTGAGAAATAATGCGCTGGACGCCAACAACTTCTTCACCAATTCAGCCGGGCAGCCGCGGGCGCCATTTCATCAGAACCAGTTCGGGGCAGCAGCGGGCGGACCCGTTGTGATTCCGAAGCTCTATAATGGCAAGAATCGAACGTTTATTTTCGGTGATTACCAGGGCACACGGCAGAATACGTCGGCAGGGAGCGCGATTACCGACGTGCCGCCGGCGGCGCTGCGGGCAGGCGATTTTTCAAGTATCAAGACGGTAGTGTATGATCCGGGCTCGCGCCGCATCGGGCCGAATGGGACAGTCATCGGGGATCCATTTGCGAATAATACGATTCCATCGAGCCGGTTGAACGCAACGTCAAATGCCATCGCCGCGCTGGTACCCGTGCCGAATTTCGGGGCGGCAGGCGCGGTGGCGCGCAATTACTTTTATCAGCCACGCCAATTTTCCAATACCGATCAAGGCGATGTGCGGGTGGACCAGATCATCAGCGCGCAGAACAATTTCTACGCGCGATTTTCGGTAAGCGAAAATTCGAAGCCGGCGGTGGGGAGTTTTCCTGGCTTCATCGGCGGCGGCACATCGTCGATCGATAATGCAGCGCAGGCCGTGATGTCGGATGTGCATATCTTCAGTGCGTCGCTGGTGAACGAGTTCCGCTTCGGCTATGTGCGGCACAACGGAAGCATTCAGGGTACTGGCCAGGACGGGGCGGCTTTCGCGCAGAAGAACAGTATGGCGCTCTTCCCTGCCCCGGTGCTGGGTTTCCCGTCCATTGCGTTCAACTATTCCGGGCAGCTTTCAGGCACGTCGGAGTTTTCCGGTTGGGGCGGCGGAGATCCGAATCTGAATATTGAGAACCGGTTCCAATGGGCCGATAACGTAAGTTGGACACATGGGCGGCATGCGGTGAAGTTTGGCGCCGATGTTCGGCGGCAGCGTTTCGATACCGTTAAGGGCACGCCATTTTTCGGGCAGGAGATTTTCGGAGCAACGTTTAGTTCGAGCTCAAATGCGCCAGGTTCCGGATTGCCGCTTGCCGATTTTCTGATGGGATATCCGAGCTTTATTCAGGGGACTCCGATGTTGGATTGGGGGCGTCAGCGGAGCATTTATGCGGGCGCGTTTTTGCAGGACGATTGGAAGATCACACGCAACCTGACTCTGAATCTGGGACTGCGTTACGAGTTATTCACGCAGCCGGTGGACGCGCGCAATCTGGGGAGCCTGTTCAACATCGAAACGGGGCAATATGCATTGCCGGGCAAGGGCGGGTATAGCCGGGCGATCGTGAAAGGCGACCATAACAACGTTGGTCCGCGGGCGGGATTCGCATGGCAGGTGCGGCCGAAGTTGGTGCTGCGCGGCGGATACGGGCTGTTCTTCGGCGAACGCGACCAGAATCAGCAGGTGACACAGTTCTCGGGAAATCTACCTAATGTGCCGGTGGTGTCTTTGCCCAGTGTTTCGGCTACGCAAACAGTAGCCCCGCCGTTTACGATCAATACGCCGATCAAGGTGGTGCCGGTGGATCCGTCGTTGAACTCATTCACGGCGGCGAACCCTTATGTGGGCACGATCCGATCGGCGGGCTTTCACGACGCGAAGGATCCGATGCTGCATCAGTTCAACTTCGATATTCAGTATCAATTGACTGCGTCGCTGCTGCTGGAGGCGTCATATAGCGGTGCATTGGGGCGCGATCTTTCATCGCTATTCATCAATGAGAATCAGATTCCTTTCGAGAAGGCGCTGACCGGTGCAAATAAGCAGGCCAACCGGCCCTTTCCGAATATTAATGGCACGGTGATTCCCACGTTTTCCACGGCATCGAACAACTACAATTCCATGAATGCGAGGATGGAAAAACGGTTCACGCACGGGGTGGCTTTTCTGGTGAACTATACGATTCAGAAGAATCTGGAATCGGGCGGGGCGGGACCGGATTCGTATGCCCAGAATGGCGGGACGAGCGTGGCGATGGACACTTACAACATCGCCCGGGAGCGGTCATACGCGCCGATCGATATTCCTAGGATCTTCGCCGCCAGTGCCGCATATGAGCTGCCATTCGGCCCAGGCAAAGCATTTCTTTCTCATGCTGGGGCCGTGGGTAAGATTGCCGGTGGATGGCAAATCAACGGCATCGCAACGGCGCGCGGCGGATTCCCAACCGACATTCGAACGAACGTTCTGCCGCCGATTTTCAATACATTCAATGTGGCCGACCGGGTGGCGGGAGCGTCGATGGTGCTGCCGAATTCGAGTGTGGATGGATACTTCAATCCAGCGGCGTTTACCGTGCCCGGGACGGTGCCTTCATCGACTGGAGCGGCGGTGCAACTGTTTGGAAATTCGGCGCGGCGCGTAACGCGCGGGCCGGGGTCGCGGAATGCGGATGTTTCCGTGTTCAAGAATACTGTGATTAACGAGCGAATGATGGTGCAATTCCGGGCGGAGTTTTTCAATTTGACAAACACTCCGACGTTTTACTTACCGGCGGCGAATAGCCCTACACTGACCTGCATCGGCTTGCCTGGTTCGGCGTGCAATTCGAATAATCCGGCGTTTGGGAAATTATCGAGCGGAACGGCTACAGGGCGCCAGATTCAGTTGGGAATGAAGTTCTATTTTTGAGACGGGGGCCCTTCGCGTTCCACCAGCACCTTCTTGTCTTTGGGCTCGGCTTTGACGATGAGGGCTTGAAATTTGAGGTCGTTGTCTTCGCTGATGTCGACATTCACCACGGATTCGAGGTCAATTTCAAAGGGCTTGACCTCTTTGTCGCCGCGGAAGAATTTTGTCTTTGAGGTGCGGCGGAGGGTCCATAGTTTTTCGTCGTCACCCAGGACGACGAGCTGTTTTTTCTTCAGCTCTTTGAGCTTTCCGTGGACGGTGATCACCACGCCTTGCATGGGAAGCGGGACACGTGCGCCTCCGGCGGCGCTGCCACCACCTCGGCGGCCTCGTTGGGCAGAGAGTTCGGACGGAGCCAGCAACAGCGACAGCAGCAGAATTAGCGGGGAACAGCGAAAGAGAAACGCCACGTAAAAAGAATACACCATCGGATAGCTGTGTGATCAGCAGTTTTCAATAGTACAAAAGTCCTGCAACCAGCAAACTACTAAGATATCTCTGGTACTGAGATACAGGTATTTCCGTGCTCGTCACCTGCCCTGATGGCAGTATGCTGATTCCATGGCAATAGTGGCATCGATTCGCCGGGAACTTAAAAAGCTCTACATAGACAAGGTTGCGCAGGATCTGATTGAGTATGCGCTCATGCCAGGTGTGAGTACCAATATCAGCAAAATCTGGTCGAAGGTTGCAAACATGATGCAAGATTCGGCCAATACGCCGAATGGATAAGAAGCGTTCTTGTGTTGATCCCTGCCTCGCATTTTCCAGTGGATTGTTCTCGCCGCAGCACACATTTTTGCATTTCGAATCAGTCCTAGTGTGATCACACTAATACCCACGTACTTCCGTTCTAAGTAATTTCATACATTACACTTAGTACCCCTTACTGATTTAAGGGAGGTACTATGTGATGTACTCTCGCTGTATGAAATTACTGACAACGTTTCGTCACCAGCTCAAGAAACTGTACAAGGACAAGCTTGCACAGGATTTAATTGAATACGCCTTAATGGCGGGCTTCGTCGCCGTGACTGCCGGGGCATTGATGCCCGGTGTCAGCACCAGCATCGGTTCGATCTGGTCAAAGTTGGCGAATATGATGGTGGATGCAGCTAACACTCCCAATGGCTAGAATTGCTTTGTGAAATTGCTCGCTCAATTTGAGGCATTGATGCTGATTGGGGTGGCGGCTTGGGCTGGGCCGAAGACTGCCCCCACCGTCACATTCCACAAGGACGTGCTTCCGATTCTTCAGAAGCATTGCCAGGGGTGTCATCGGCCGGGCGAAGTGACGCCGATGCCCCTGCTCACCTATGGCGAGGTTCGGCCTTGGGCAAAGGCGATTAGAGCCGCTGTTTTGGCCAACAAGATGCCGCCTTGGTTTGCCGATCCAGCATATGGGCATTTTGCGAACGACCGCCGATTGAGTCGCGAAGAGATCGGCGTTTTGACAGGTTGGGCCAGCAACGGCTCGCCCGAAGGAAACAGGAAAGACGCACCGCCTGCTTTGGTCTTCCCTAGCGGTTGGAATATCCAGCCCGATGTGGTTGTCGAGATGCCCAAGCCAGTTCCCCTCCCCGCCAGCGGTGCCACCAACTATAAATTCGTGCTTGTGAAAACCAACTTTCCGGCAGATATGTGGGTGAAGGCGGCGGAGATGCGCGCCGGAAACACGAAGGTGCTGCATCATGGAAAAGTTTGGGTGCGGCCGCCGGGGTCGCGGTGGATGGAGAAGGCCGCTGCGGGCGAGGCGTACGAAGAGGAGCGAAATCGCGAAGAGATGGGCCGGAATCAGGCGGGCGAAGGCAATGAAATGCTGGGCAAGTTCAACTCCGGGTTGGGTGCGCAGCGGTTCGACATAGAGGGGGCGGCGAAGTTTGTGCCCAAGGGGTCGGACCTGGTGTTCGAACTCCATTACACCCCTACGGGGAGGCCGGAGACGGATCAAACGAAGCTTGGGCTGGTGTTGGAACGCGATGCTCCCAAGGCCAGATATTACCTTTCCATGGGGCCGGCGAATTACGACCTGTCAATTCCGCCAAACACGGCCAATGCCGAAGTGGTGAGCGAGGCAACCATACAGGCCGACTGCAAGCTGGCCTACGTGCAGCCGCATATGCATCTGCGGGGGAAGGATTATGAGTTGCGGGTGGTTTTTCCTTCGGGCGAGTCGAAAACCGTATTCAAAGGGCGCTTCGATTTTAACTGGCAGTTGGGTTACAACTTTGCCGAGCCGATTCCGCTGCCGAAGGGCACGCGGGTTGTCGGCATCGCGCATTTTGATAATTCGCGGAACAACCCTTTTAATCCGGATCCGAACAAAGAAGTGCGTTGGGGAGCGCAGAATTGGGATGAGATGAGCAATTGCTTTATTGGGTTGATTTTCGATGTGAAAACGCCTGCGGAAACGGTGCTGCATTTGCCTGGTCCAGGGATGTTTTACCGGTGGAACAGGTTTTTGGAGTCGTTGACGCAGGCGTCGAAATAGGTGAGGGAGTGGACCGGCGGGTCACCGGTCCTACCCATGGTTAGGCTATTTTGGGGACGATGTAGGGCGCGCGGTATTTGCGCGTCAGCATCGCATTGGCTTCCGGATCGTTCTTGACGGTCCAGGTTTTTTCATCCCAGTGTAGGGTGCGGCCCAAACGGTAAGAGACGTTGGCGAGGTGCATGAGCACGCAGGACATTGCGCCTTCTTCGATCTCCGCGTTTAGGTCTTCCTTCTTGCCGCTGCGCACACCGGCGATGAAGTTTTCAAAGTGGTGATCGCGTTCGTTGCGTGCCGGACCGGGTTCGCCCTTGGCTCCCATGAAGCTGTAGTACTTGTTGTAGTTGTCAATAACAAGGTAGCCTTTGGAACCGTAGAAGGTGTTGCCGATGGTGTTGCCGGCGCGGTCGCCGCCGATGCCTGCTTCGTGGTGGCTGTACCAATGGCGCACTTCGAAGGTCATCATTTTGGGGCGGCCGTTGACCACGAACTCATAGGAGGCGCTGATGGTGTTGGGCGTTTCCTGATCGTCGTCGAACATGAACTTGCCGCCGATGGCGGTGACTTTGGTGGGGTGCGTGACGCCGAGGCCCCAGCGGGCGATGTCGACTTCATGGATGCCCTGGTTGCCGAGATCGCCGTTGCCGGTGTCCCAGAACCAATGCCAGTTGTAGTGGAAGCGATTTTTGGTGAACGGGCGCAGGGGAGCGGGGCCGGTCCACATGTCGTAGTCCACTCCGGGCGGTACCGCTTCAACGGGCGTCTTGCCGATGGTGTTACGCGCCTTGAAGCAGAGGCCGCGGGCCATGTAGATTTCGCCGAACTCGCCTTCCTTCATTTTCTGAACGGCTTCCTGCAGTGCCGGCGAGGAGCGGCTCTGGCTGCCCATTTGCACGCGGCGGTTGTATTTGCGCGCCGCGGCCACAATCTGCTTCGATTCAAAGACGTTGTGCGAGCACGGCTTTTCGACGTAGACATCTTTGCCCGCCTGGCAGGCCCAGATGGTTTGCAGGGTGTGCCAGTGGTTGGGGGTGGCGATGGATACTGCGTCAATGTTTTTGTCTTCAAGGACCTTGCGGATGTCTTTGAACATCGGCGGGGCCTTCATATCGCGCTTTTGCAGTTGGCCTACGAAGCGTTCCGCGTGGGAGTTGTCAACATCGACCAATCCGGCCAATTCCACGTTTTTTTGCGAGGTCCATGCGCTCATGTGGCTGTTGCCACGCCCGCCGCAGCCGACTACGGCAACACGCACGGTGTCGTTGGGGCTTTTCTGGGCGCGCACCACCTGGGTAGCGGCCGCCACAGAACTCATAAAGAAATACCGCCGATTCATGTGTCTCCTTAATGCGGCAAACTGTGCCGCCACTGGAGAGATTATACAGCAGCGGGGCGGGCGGACGTGGGGTGGCACGGACACTCGTGTCTGCCGCGTCTCAACTCCTCGGGACGCCTTGCTTTCAAGACCGAGCCAAGCCTCGGCACGAGTGCCGAGGCGGTAGGCAAAAGTGCCCAATGTCACTAAGCAGTTTTTCTCGGTGCTTTCTTTGGCTTGGCCGCTTTTGTCTTCGTGGCGACTTTTCGTTTTGGAAAGGAACAAGGGCGTGGCCAAATCTCGCGGGGGAAACTGCGCCT
>CAIRSA010000441.1 GCA_903881085.1 uncultured Acidobacteriia bacterium | reverse complement strand
TGACGCCAACCCTCCGGCAAGAACGAAGACAGGATGCTCCAGTCGTCCAATTCCGTAAGTACCGAGGATGGTTGTTTCATATGCAAACAGCATAGCGCGGTGGCTTAAAAAACACAATCCTTAAGTAAACGCTTATGGGGGGTGCCCCAGTAACCGCCATTCTGATACGTCCCCGGCGCGACGCTCGATTGTTGCCAGAGCCCGCCGTTGGTTGGATCGCCGGTCAGGATGTGCCGCACCTGGCCGTCGCGCACGGCCGTCCTGGCGCGGTATGCCGCGGCGAGCGCGCGCCCGGCACGCTGCGCCGTCGCACGGTCCACCGCGCCGCTCCAGACCGCGAATGCTGTGCCCCAGACATCCGGCTGATTGCCCACTTCGGTGGCCGACCGAAGCCAGCCGTCATCGCGCCGGAACGTCTTCGCGATCGCATTGCGCAAGCGACGCGCTTCGCCGCTGTAGCGGCGCGCCTTGGACCGGTCGCCCGCGGCAGCGAACAATTCAGCCAGTTGATTGGCCGTATTGTGCTTCAACACGGAGGGGAAGAGCAGCTTGCCGCTCTTGAAGATTCCGTCGCAGAAGCCCCAATCCTTGGCATTCTCTGTCTTCACATCGCCCGCCGTGACCAGGCCGCTGGCTTCATCGGCCGGAGCGACTTTGTAGACTCGTTCACACAATTCGGCAAGTTCCAGGTCGCCGGTAAAGGTCTTGACCTTCGAAGCAAACAGCGCGGTGCTGCGCGTCATTTTCCAGCGTTCGTAAACGGCGGTAATGAAGAAGAAGTGGTCGTCCAGCGGCGGATACTTGCCGTACTTACCCCCACCCTGCTTTGTGCCGCTGTCGTACGTCCCCGGGTAGAACGTGGCCCGGCCGTCGAAGTTGATGTGATCGGCGACGGCGTAGGCGGGGACCACGGCTTCCGAGTGCACGTTCCACGCTTCGCGCCGTATGGTGGAGGCGATCAGGCGGATCCACCCTTCGATTTCCGTTGCGGGAATGAAATCCGCGCCCAGCATCATGACCGCATCGCGGACCCAGAATGCCGGATACCCCATGTTGCCTCCCGGCACGCACACCGCGTAGGGCGTTGAGTTGCGCCACTTGCCCGACGCCGCTCCCGGCGCAAGGCACGCCGAAGCGACGATCTTTCGCCCCTGCTCGTGCAGGAACGCCGCGTCCTCTGGCGTGAGCACCGGCCCAGCGGCAGACGCCGCTGTCGCGGAACAGAGCAGAAGCAAGATCGGACCGGCGTTGCTCATGGCATCTTCCGCAGGACAATCCGCGCCAGGCGCACGGTCGAGCTGCCGCCCTCGTCCTTCTGCCGCCGCAGCCGCAGCCAGACCTCATACCGCCCCCGGCCCAGTCGCAGCGGATAGTTGAGACGCGCGTGATCCTTAATAGAGAAGACGACCGAAGACGAGTCGCCGAAGGCGATGGCGAAACGTTCGGTTGGAGGATCGATCGGATATTCGCCCAGACGTTTCCAGGCGTATGTTTCCCCTGCTTCCACCGAAGCGGCCACACTCCCTTTGAGGGTCTCCTTGCTTGCGATGATCCGCGGGTACATCTCAAGATTCGTCTTTTTGCGGCTTTGCAGCAGTTCGAGTGCCTCTGCGTCCTCCAGCACGTAACGGCGCACCTCGGCGCGCAGCGTTGTCCCGCCCGCCGCAAACGCCAACGCCATTCCGGTTCCGGATTCCGCGTCCGGCGCCACACGCGCGCCGGTCCATAGGTAATTTCCGTATGGCGCCGGATAGTCGAAGATATTCTGGCCCGGCACTCCGGCCAACTCCGGCGGAAATGCCGCGCCAAGGTACTGCGGATTGGGCCACCCGCCATCCGACCGCGCTCCGGTGATGGCGTGCGTCCCGATAGTCCCGCGATTCACCAGGATCGCCCCGCCGCTGGCGGACTTCAGTTGGACGTCGCGCATGGTGAGCGATTTGATCTCGCCATCGTTCACCAGCAGCGTGAGCGGGTCAGCCGTGTTGTTCCGCATCCGCGCGTGGTCGATCACCAGCGAATCCACCACCGCTCCGGCTTCCACCTCAATTTCCGGTATCGCCAGGTTCGTTTCTTCTCGGTACAGGTTCCGGAGGACAACGGAACCAACACGCAGCCCCGCCTGAATCTGGATCATGGGCATGTAGGCGTGAAACGCTTTTCCGTGAGCGGGGTCCCAGGGGATCTTCGAACAGTAAATGTTTTCGATGGAGATCCCGTCGATGATCCCTCGCCCGCCATTTGTGATGCCGACCGCGTATTGGTAGCAGGTTCCGAAGATGTTCGTGACGTGAATCCGGCGGAGTATGGACTTTTCTCCGGCCGAATACAACCGCACGCCCATCAGCGATTTCTTCAGGAAGACGCCGTCGATCAG
Organism: uncultured Acidobacteriia bacterium; assembly: GCA_903881085.1. Lineage (GTDB taxonomy): Bacteria > Acidobacteriota > Terriglobia > Bryobacterales > Bryobacteraceae > CAIRSA01. The sequence continues at coordinate 49,377 of CAIRSA010000441.1, read as the reverse complement.
GATGTCTTCAATCGGGCCATCCGCGAAATGACCGCATGGCCACATCATCGGCATCAGCGAGACCACATCGTCAAACGCCGAAAGCGCTCGGATGTTGCGGAAGATTCCGCGCCTCGAATTGCCGTTGATATTGATGCAATCGAAGGTGTGGTTCATCGGATTCCCGGACTTGTGATCGATGGTGATGTCTTCGACCAGAAAGTCCGAGAGGTTGCCGCCCGTTATGCTGTTTACGGTCGGCGCTTTCATCGTCAGCGAACGCAGCGTGAGGCCCTGAATGTTGTTGAGGAACATCGTGACCAGGCGATTCCAGACGTTTGGGTCGTACGGATCGGTGCCCTTCAGCTTGCCCGTCACCAGCGGGTTCGGCGTCTGTCCCATGTTGTTCATGTCCCAAACGCCGCCGACGACGGTGATGTTCTCGTTGCCCTTGGCATGGTCGTCGTTCGTGATCATGGCGCAATCGCTCTTGTCCGCCAGACGGATCAACGTATAGCGGTCGAGCGTCAGAGACTGATTGGAGTGAATGCGAAGGGTTTTGGAGAGGACGTAGTGACGCTTGGGTGGAGGCAGGTAGACGTTTGAGGCGCGCGTGTCGAGCAGGGCCTGAATCGCCCGAGTGTCGTCGTTCATGCCGTCGCCGTAAAGTGGTGGCGAACTCCTGCCTTCCAGAGTTCCTGCGGCGCCGGAAAAGGCAAGGCCTCCCAGGGCAGCAGTGAGAAGACCGCGCCGCGATCCTGAGTTCATGGGGGTTCGCTTCTTATCGTAATCGCGTTTCATTCGCTTTTCTCCTAACCCGTCGGCATTGGCTTATTCACGGCAAACACTGGTCTTAACAATGTGGACCACAGGAGCTGTGGCCGTCCACACGAGCCCAAACCCGAACGGGGCTTTCATGCCTGCACCTCACTCCATCGTACGACCCGCTGGCGCCGCAGCGCGAGGTTTGCCAAGTGCGATCCGTTTGCCGCCTTTACGCCCTCCTCGGCAGGGCAAGCTGGTGGCTTTCGGCTTCGAATGGAATCGGTCCAGTTCTTCAGGTGCAAGGCTTCGCCATCGGGATTTGAATAGAAGTCCGCGCCGCGCGGGCCGTCGCCCAGAACCCACTCGCTGGCTGCCAGCGCGCCGGAGACATCCTGGCCCTGTGCGGAGCGCTTGCGTTCCGGAATTATCTCGTAGCGGCCGCGGTCGATATAGAGTGTCGCTTCCCGGCACATGATCTCTGTCATCGCCGCGTTACGTTGATTGATGAACGTTCCTTCAAAATAGGCCTGCACTTTACGCTGCGGATAGTGCAGCAGAGTCTGCACGGTGTCCGGCGTCTCCCAGATCCCGTCCGCGTGAATGTTGTCGCCGATTGATGTGGCAGACGTGGGGAGTGGCAGGTCGAGCATCCAATTCACCGTGTCCAGCCAGTGCACCATCAGGTCTCCGAAGACGCCATCGCCGAAATCCCAAAACCAACGCCAGTTCCGGAATCGGTAAGCGTCGAAATCCTGTTTGCGCGACGACCCCACAAAGTCCTGCCAAGGAACTTCACTCGCCGCGACATCGGCAGTGGCCGATAGTCTCCGCGGTGTGTTGCGGTTCCACGTCATGTGGATCTTGTGAACCGCCCCGAGTTGACCGGACTGAAAGATCTCCTTCGCCCTGATCAGGTGTGGCATGCTCCGCTGCTGAGTGCCAACCTGCACAATGCGCCGGTAGCGGTTCTGCGCTTCGATCACCTTGGCGCCTTCGGCGATGGTGTGGGTGATTGGCTTTTCGACGTAAACATCCTTGCCGGCCGCGCAGGCGTCGATGGTCATCTGCGCGTGCCAGTGATTTGGTGTTCCGATGATCACCGCATCGATGTCCTTGCGCTCCAGCAGTTCCTTGTACTGGCGGGTCGTGTAGACACGCGGCGGCGCCAGCTTCGCCGCTTCTGCCAGTGCAGCATCCCAAATGTCGGCCAATCCGGCAATGCGGGCTCCCGGCACGCTGTCGAGTGCCCGCATCAAGAAGCGGGATCGCCCTCCCGTTCCAATCACTCCAATACGAATCGTGTCATTCGGTGGCGTATTCTGTCCCCCCCGAGTCGAGGACGGGACGATCGCCCCAAGTGCAAGCATGTTTCGGCGAGTCAAGTCAGGCATGGCGGATGTTCCTCGTTCAACGGTGACGAATCGTACAACAGATGGTCCGGCGGGAGCCGCAGCCGGCCGCGGCCCTGATGAGGCTGCCCGTCCGCCGGAAATGGAATCGGCCGATGGTAGAGATCATCCACAACGGCTACCCCAAACCACTTCGTTCCCCAGGCAGCCGAGTGCTTCAGAAGAATAGCTTCAAGCCGAGCTGGATGGTTCTATTGCCGCCGATATTCTGCGCCAGGCTGCTGAACCGGGGTTCAAGGGCGGTTGGCGCAACTGGCGGGTTCACATATCGTACGTAGTCCAGAGCATTGGTGTTGTACAGGGCGCTAAAATTCGTATTGCTCTGAACGAAAATGTGGTTGAGTGCTCCGTAGAGCTCGGCGCGAAATGCCAACCGGATCTGCTCGCGCACGCGAAATTCTTTCAGAACCGACATATTGTAGCTGCTCCACGTGGGCGCCCGCAGCCAAGGAACCACTCGCGGAAGGCTGCCGACAGACAGCCTTGCTGGCGGAGCGAACGCCGCGGCATTGAGATAAGGATCGTACTGACCAGGGTTGTTCAGCATCGCCCGCCAGTTTGGGTTGTAAGGGTTCACGCCAGGGAGTTGATTTGGGCGCAGTTTTCCCACATCGTCCGGAAACCCGGCCGTCGTGTTCGCATTGATCTGAAATGGAGCTCCGCTCTGCGTCGTGCCAATGGCGGACAACTTCCATTTGCCGATAACATAGTCCAACACAGCCGGTGTCTTTCCGAGTAAGGCCTTACCGCGTCCGATCGGCAAGTCCCAGTTATACGAGTAATTGAAGATGTGCGGAGTATCGTAGATCGAAATCGATCGCTCCAGGCGGCGGTCGCCGCTGTAAAGCTGGGGCACGCCAGTACCATACTGGGAAGCGATACCGGTGTCGCAGAACTGCCCCTCGCACGAAGAAGTATCGATGCTCTTGCTAAAGGAGTAGTTCACGTTGAATTGAAACCCACGTGTGAAGCGCTTCTGCAACTGCACTTGAATGCCATTGTAACTTGAGTTATACCCCTGCTCGAGCGGGTCGCCGATGGTTCCCATGGTGGGGTTGAGCCGCATCAGATCCTGGCGAGTCACCGTGATTACGTTCCCCCGCTGATCTTTCAGACCGCCAGGATTCGGGAATCGATCGGCCATGTTGTATCCGGCCAAGTACGCGCTGACGTACATAGTCTTGTCGATCGTATTGAACAGTTGCGAGGGTCCGAACAGGCTGGTCCCTTTGGATCCTACGTAGTTCACCTCCAGACCATAGTCCTGGCCGAACTGGAAGCCCAACCCTAAGTTCCATTGCTGGACGTACGGGATTTTCACGTCCCGGTTGAGATAGTAGATCGCGTTGATATTTGAATAGTCCATGAACTTTCCGTCGCTGGGCCACTCAAGGTTCTGATTCGGTAAGACGAGCGGATTGAAGTCCATCTGCACATATCCGCCGTCCTTGCCTCCGTTCGCTGCGATTGACTGTTGCTTCGGGCCAAGATCTGGAATAGGGGTGCGGAACAAGCCGTTCGTGGGGGTGTGAGAAATCGCGTACGCGCCCCGGAGCGCCGTGAGCCCTTTCAACCGCGCGGGTAGCCGGTAAGCGAACCCAAGCCGCGGCTCGATGTTGTTGTACCGCGTCGGCCAAAGGGTGTTCGGCGTGCCACCCAGGCCAAACATCTGGATGTAGCCCGGCACTTGGATACCCTGTGAATTCGTTGCCGGTTGGTTGACCCAATAGCCCTGATTGTGATGCTTCTCCGAACGCGGCACTTCGACCTGGTAGCGCGCTCCAAGGTTTAAGGTTAGGCGCGGCGTGACCTTGAGGTCGTCCTGGACGAAGCCGGCGTAGTACTTCCAGCGATACTGATAGGGAACCACCCCGGCCGCCATGCCGATTCCACTCGGGAATCCGAGTAATAGCGTAGCCAAGGGATCGCCGGTCAACGCGCTCGGGACCATCAAACCAGGATAAGTTGCGGTGCTGGCATTCCCGATGTTGGTCACTGCGTTGCTGAAGACCCAGAGGCCCTGCAGATTGCCATAATCGATCAGGTTCTGCTGCGGCGCCTGGAAGTCGAATCCCATCTTGAGGCTATGTTTCCCCTTGGTCCAATTAAAGACATTGTTGATTTGGAAGAAGTTATCGATTTCGTAGCTCCCTACATTCTGGCCTCCGGGGTTGAGGTACGTCATCGAATTGCTGAGAGCCATGTTGGGGAACCCCTTATCCAATTTCGAAGGAAACTGGTACTTTTCGAACCAGTTCTGAGACAACTGCAAATCTGTCTGACGCGTAGCCTGATAGAACCGGTTGTATCCCATCCGGAACATGTTGACTTTATTGCCACCCCATGTGTAAGTGTCCGAAAACGTCAGGTTGGTAGCTGTGCTGGCGGATGTCGGGGCCTGCCCGATCAGATCGCTATCGGCGAAACCCCGTGCGCCCTTCGTCGGCGCTTGCGCGAACCGGATCGAGAGGCGATGCCTGTCGGTAATCGTTTGGTCGATTTTGGCCATGTACCGGTTGTCGGTGTTCTTCACCTTTTGAAAGAAGGAGTAGTTCAGACCTGTTGCGTTGAGCGGCATGTTCGGTAAAGGCAGCAGGTTGGCGATGGCCTGGCCAATCGGGGAAATGAACTGCCTCGGGATGATGTTGTTCGGCCACTGCGGATACGCCGCATTGGGCGCCAATACTATCTTCTTGTTGGTCAGTCCAGTCCCTGACGAATTGAATTCCCACTGGCGGAAAATCGTTTCGGGAACATTGAAGGCAGAGTTATAGACCGAGTGAGAGAAGTCGCCCTGCCGCTCAGCCTCAGTCGCTGTTCTGCTGAAGGTGGAAGACTGAGTACGTTGCCTTGCAGGCTCAAAGTTGGAGAAGAAGAAAGTGCGGTTTCTTCCGTTGTATAGCTTGGGAAACCAGACCGGCCCCCCGATGTTGATTCCGCCGCGCCAATACCGCGTCATCCCCTTCTTGTTCCAGGTGTTGGCGAACGGGGACGCGTTCAGGATGTCGTTCTGCGTGAAAGAAAACACCGTTCCGTGCAGTTGATTCGTCCCTGATCGGGTCGTCATGCTGACGACGCCGCCCGCGGCCCGGCCGTACTCGGCGCTGTAGGAGTTCACTAACACGGTGACCTCCTGAATCGCGTCGGCGCTGAATCCCAGTGCAATCCGGTTGAGAAAGGATGAGTTATTCGATACGCCGTCAGCGAGGTATAGGGTCGACCCAAGACGGGAGCCCGAAATCGATACGGTGGCTCCTGGCGCGGGAAGGTTAGTCGTTGGAGCGACTGTTGCGACGTCGCTTCCGGGATTTCCCACCACTCCAGGGAGAAGGGTCAGCACTTGCATCGCGCTCTGGTTGGACAGCGGCAGTTCGTCAAGCGCTTTCTCGTTGACGCCGTACTGCACGGTCCCGCTGGCCTGCTGCACCAACGGCACTTCAGCCGTCACGACGACCTCCGCACTGGTGCTGCCGAGCGCCAATTCGACATCAATCAGAACCGATCTTGAGGACTCCACCACGATCGGTTCCTGGATGCTCTTCTTGAAGCCGGCCCGCTCCGCAGTCAAGCGGTAGGTGCCGGGCTCCAAACCCGGAATCGTGTAGGACCCCGCGCTGCTGGAAGCAACGGTTTCGGACACGTTTGTCGCCAATTTAGTGGCAGTGATCCTGACTCCTGCGATCACCGCTCGCTGCTGGTCCATAACCGTCCCGGTAATGGAGCCGGCGTTCGTTTGGCCGAGCACCACGGACGCGACAGCAACAAATAATACTGAGAACCGGCACATCGGATTTCGTCCTCTCATTGTATGCACTCCACAAGAAACGTTACACACTGAACAGATTGAGCACCCAACAGATCGTCCAAATAGTCTCGCAAATGCGTTATTCGACAGACCGCAGCGCCTCGCTCAACAACCGGCAGTTCTCGTTCACCTCGTCTTTGAACTTCGGGTACATGCCGATCACCACGGAGTCGTTGGGCTTTGCGAACTGGAAGACCAGACGCAGCGCAGCGAGCATCGCTTCCGGGGAGCCGCAATGGCGGCCCGCGCCGTAGACTTTGAAGATGAGGCATGGCCTGCTCGTCCGGCGCACGCGGGCCAGCATCTGCTCGCGGTCCGGGTCGTGGAATAACTCGCCTTCGACCGGACGGCCGGCCAGTTTGGCCGCCTCCGCCTTGGATCGGGTCACGTTGTACAGGCAGGTCATGTAGAAGTCCACGTCCCAGCTCCGTGATTCCACATAGTCGATGACTTCCGGGTTGTGCGTTCCCACGCCCACCAGGACGCCCGAATCCCGCATGGCCTTGCACTGTTCCCGGATGACTTCCATTTTGCCGGCCTGGAACTGCCGGTCCGTGTCGTTGCCATGGTTGTAAATGCCGATCGGCTTGGACGCCGCCGCGAGTTTTCGAATGTGCCCGGGGATATCCGCCAGTTCGGAGGCTGTCTGTGCGATCCACTGGATGCGCCCTCCCTCCTGCCGGTATTCCCGCAGTAGCCGGGCGATGTGCACATCACCGCGCGCCAGCCAGGTGTTGATGCCCGCCGTTTCGCAGGAAGCTAGCAGCTTCTTGACATTCGCCGCGGTGAAGTAGTCCCGCATCTCGGTATCCACCTTGCCGGAAAGATGCGAATTGCCGCTTACCGGATTGCCGCCCACGATCAAGCGTGAAATGGTGTGGGAACCAATGCGAACCGCCGGCATAGCCGATGCCGCAGCGACTGGTCCGGCTGCCGCGGCGAGCAGAAGGTCGCGTCTTGTGGAATGCTGCATGATGTCGATTTCTCCTTACCAGACGAGGCGTGCGCCAATCTGAATCTTCCGTGGGTTATTGGCCTGAGCGCTGATCGTGCCAAACGCGGAGCTCGTCGGAGTCAGTTGCGGCGCCGAAAACGTCACGCGATTGGTGGTGTTGAACGATTCGAACCGGAGTTGCAGGTAACTCTTCTCCGCGAGGACGAACTTCTTCATCAGGGAGAGGTCCAGATTCTCGGTCGGGTCGCGCCGGAGATTGTTGAACTGCGTGTTGAATGTCCGGATATGATTAGCAAGCTGCTGGCTGGAAGCGGTGTTGAACTGGCCGGTATCGAATGCCAGACCATCTGGCTGATGCGAATTCCAGTGCAACGGGCCGCCATAGTAGATCATGTCGGTGCCCCAGGTCAGAGGGGGTCCTGACTGCAATGTAATCACGGCGTTCATCGACCAGTCGCCCACAAGCGCGTTGACAACCCGCGATGAGGGTTTCAACTTCTGGTGAAGCCCCACCGGCAATTGGTAAGTCAGGGCCAGACTCTCGCGCAAAGGCCGGGAATCCGCGGAAACTCGTTTTTCCGGCGCCGTATCCTGGTCGTTGAGATAGGCTGTACGCTCAATCAACTTGCTGTAGGTGAAGTTGTTAATCAGCGTCAAGCCCTGGGTCAGGCGCTTTTGCAAGCGCACATTGAGGCTGTGGAAGTAAGATCCGCCTGCATTGGCGTCCTGGAGGACCACGCCGGTGCCTGCCGGGAATTGGGGAAATGGCACCAGGAGTTGATTCAGGGCCACTGTGGATCCGTTGAGAGACGCGCTGTTGGGGAGCAGTCCCTGGAAAGGATTGGCCACCGAGCCGGACAGAAAGTTAATGACGGCTGTGTCGCGCGCCGGCGACGTACTCAGGTACTGGCGCGGGATGTAATTCAGGTTCTGGGTGCCGACAAACAGACGCACGGTATGGTTGCCGATATAAACCACCTCCAGCACGAACTGTTTGGGCAGTTGCCGCTGGATGCCGAAATTCCAGCGCAGAGAATATGGGTTGCGGATCTGCGGGTTGTAGAAGGTAACCTGTTGGCCAAGGAAAGTCCCCACACCGCCTCCGGCAGGCAACAGGATCCCCTTCGGAAATGGGTTCGAGAGCGTTGCGGAAGGAGAGAGATAGTTGTTGTCGGTGGCCACAAACTGCGTAGACTGGCTGAATCCCTCCTGATTGAGGGCTCGCCCGTTGCTGATGGCGATCGGAGTGACGAAGACGCCAAAGCCGCCTCGAATCACCGTGCCCGGCCCGAGCACCCGCGGCACCCAGGCGAATCCTGCGCGAGGGCTGAATACGTTCGACATCGTGCCGTAGGCGGCGGGGCTGGCTGGTGTAGCGAAGGTTAGGCCGCCGCGCGCCTGGAACTGGCTCGCCGGGACCTGGGTGATCGGCCGCTGTGCATAAGCCGCGGTGGCTGCCGCTGAGATCGGGCTGATCAGCACCGGATCAAAGCCGTTGGCGGTGCGATTGAACCTTTCCGAAACCGCAGTTTCATGCTCCCACCGAAGTCCGAAGTTCAACGTGAGGTCGCCCCTGACTCTCCAGTCGTCCTGGATGAAAGCGGCCCCGTACTTCATCCCTTGGGTGCTGTGCGCATTTACGTCGAAGCTTCCGCTGGTGGGCAGGCCCAGCAGGAAGCTGGCGAAATCTTGTCCGAACGGCGACGCGGCCGAATTGTCCAGCGGCCCTTTTGTCCAGTTGGTGCTGAAAGTGAAATTGCCGGCCGAATTTCCTAGAGTAAAGGCGCTTAGCCGATACGCACGGACATCGCCGCCGGCTTTGATGCTGTGGTTGCCGTGGTTCTTCACGACCACGCCGAAGAGCTGAAAGGCGTCAAAGGAGTTGATGGCGGAAGAGGGATCGACTCCCAGACACTGGAAGCTGCTGGGTGCGGTACCCTGGCAGCCGGAGCCGAATTGCAGCCAGGGCATGCCTGGGAACTGGGAACTGGCAGCCATGGAGGATGGAAATCCGAGCATGGCCGAGTCGAACCCTTCGCTGGGCGGAGTTTTCGCCTCTCGGAACCGGGTCCAGTTCCCACGGATGTCCAGAAACGTCGTCGGTGAGAGGGTGTAGACCTCATCGACCGAGGTTCCCCAGTTGGTGCGGCGAAGGTAATCGCCGAAGGAGTCGTTAGGAAAGTAAACCTGTAATTTCTGCTGAAGATAGTTGTGTCGAAGATCGAACGATAGCTTGTGTTTGTTGCTGAGATTGATGTCGGCCCGTGCCAGTTCGTTGCTGTAAGTGTCGGTGACCGGGTTGGTGACCAGGTAATTCTGGTAACCGTCATTTCTGCCCTGTGTGTTCGGCAGGGGGTAGAATCCGAGGTAATTTCGTGCCACCGAATTGATGAGGCTGGACGGGATCACATTATTGGGGAAAGGTGTTCGAGCGGTGCGGCTGCCCTGTTGCACGCCGGAGAACGGGTTGTAGATGGTGTAGTCGGTGCCGGGCTTGTTGGCCTGTAGCAATGCGGAAAAATCGCCCTGGCGCTCGGCAGCCGTCGGGACCGTAACCGTGGTCGCCCCGTTGATGGTCGACGAGTTTTGCGGGAAGGCGTCCCGCAGCCCCTCGTAGGCGAAAAACCAGAAGACCTTGTTCCTGCCATCGAACACCTTGGGAACCCATACCGGCCCGCCGGAGGTAAATCCGAACTGATTAATGCGATTGACCGATCTGGGGGCACCGCCTTTGTTGGCAAAGAAAGAATTCGCCGACAAGAACGACACCTGGTTGAACTCGTAAGCTGAGCCATGAAGGGCATTGGTGCCACTCTTGGTGTACACGTTGACGGTACCACCACCGGTGTGGCCATAAGCCGCATCGGACTCGAAGGATTGCACGCGCACCTCGGTTACGGCGTCCTGCGGCGGGCTGTACGCCAGGCGCTTGTTCCAGGTATTATCGGGCGTCCCGTTCAAGAGCAATTCATTGGCGGCGGAAGGCGCTCCGGCCATGGCGAACGACGACGAGTTGCCGTTGTCGAATGGGCGTATCTGGGTGGGCTCGATGGTGGACATCACCCCCAACGCCAAGCCGCTCAGTGTGAACGGTGATCGCCCGTTAACGGGTAACTCCTCGACCTCCTGAGTGGTGACCGTTTCGCCCACCGAGGCGGTGCCTGACTCGATCAACGGCGCGGCGTCAGAGACGCTTACCTGCTCGCGCACCGGCCCGACCTCCAGCGTGACGTCGACGCGAACATGGTCATTGACACGCACGGTGATCGGAGATCGCTCGAATCTCTTGAACCCCGTCTGTTCTACAAAGAGCCTGTATGGTCCCGGCTTGAGAAACGGCACCAGGAAACTTCCCTCGGTGCCGGTTTTGGTAGTGGAACGAGCCTCGGTATCGACATTGACTACCGCGACGACGGCGGCGGCGACCGCGGAGCCCGAGGAATCCGTGACAACTCCAAGCAGCGTGCCACGGTACTCCTGGGCGAACGCGGAGAGCCCGAACAGCAACGCGATCGACGCGAAGCTTACTTTCGTCATGGTGAATTCTCCTCTGTTTAGTCGCATGAATTACTCCTACAATGAACGCTTGTGAGGCCGCGGCACGCCCTTCGGGTGACAGTCGGCGCATTTCACGAAATGAATATTGTGCCTGCTCGACGGCATGGCAAATGTAGTGTCCATCTTCTCGACGTCTAGCCCGCAGTTGGACAATCGCGGATGACAACTGGCGCAGGAAGCGCGCGTGCGCGAGCCGTGCTGCAAGTGGCATGACAGGCAACTGATGCCTTCGTGGACGCCGGTCGGCGTGCGGTCGTCACCGCTCGCCACCTGGCGCGTGTCGAGCGGCGCATGGCACTGGTAGCAGAGCGACTGCCGGCGGTCGGGACTTGTCCGGACCCTTCTCGTTCCCTCTTGCATTTCCGGCAGCGGCAGCAGTCCGGCGGTCATTGTGAGTTGGGTTCGCCGGTCGCGCAGGCCAATCGAAGGACGCAGGATCTCCTCCTTCGTCCGGCCCGCCTTCTCCGTCCGCTGCATCCGGTCGCCGGCGCGATGCATGCTGTGGCAGGAGAGGCACGGAATGGCCGGAGCCGTGGCCAACTTCGGATCTTTGAGCTTCCAGGGACCTGCCGTGGACACGGGCTCCACGAGATCGGAGATTCCTCCAGGAAAATGCATGCCGTGGCACCGCAGACAGTCGTCCATGAGTCTCCGTTTGCGGTTGTGTTCCGCGTCGGTGAAGATGCGCGCGTAAGTGGTGCTGTGCGGCCCGCTGCGCCATTGCGCGAACTCCTGCTGATGGCAGGACTGGCAGCGCTCCACCATGGCCAGCACATCCGGCAACTTCATCTGGACGCGCTCACCTATGGTGCCGCTGAGGTGCCGGGCAACCCGGCGTGCGTTGGACAAGGTCGTCGATGCATGACAATCGACGCAGTTGATCTTGCGGTGCGCGGACTGCTGCCACGATTCGAGATTCGGACGGATCTCGTGACAACGCGCGCAGCCTTCTCCTTGCGCCGTCCGATAGTAATAGTCCGCCGCGGGAATGGCGGCGAGCGCAAGCAGTGCAAGCGAACCGGCCGTCAAAAGGGAAATGCGCCAGGACATCTTCACCGCACGCCTCCGCCCTTCCAATTGGAGAGGATTCCAGCGGCGGCGCGATACGCGACCGCCATGATGGTCAGCGCGGGATTGAAGCCTCCGTTGGTGACGTGAACGCTGCCGTCAATCACGAAGAGATTTGGCATGTCGTGAACCCGGCAATCCCGATTCACCACGCTGGTCTTCGGATCGTTCCCCATGCGGCAGGTGCCGGCCTGGTGCTGGCCCCCGCTGGCGCCCTTAATGCCCGGCACGCTGGACCACAAACGGGCCGCGCCAGCTTCCTTCAGCCAGCGTTCGCATCGGGCGGTAATGAAGCGGGCGGTCTCAACCGTCTTCGGATGTTTTCCGCCCTCGATGCGGACAACGGGAAGGCCGAAACGGTCCTTGATCTTGGAGTCGAGCGTGACGCGGGAGGTCCACATGGGCATCTCCTGCACCGGGCCTCCAACGCTGATATGGAACCGGTAGCCGGCGCGCATGAACCGCTTGTGCTCCAAGCCCCAGCGCGGCGTCCAGGGTGGGGTCTTCTGCACAAACTGGTAGGGACTGCGGAGGAACTCGTTGGTGATCATGGCTCCGCCGGCGATGCCGGAATTGCCGTGTGAGAAGTCGCACAGCGCGACTCCCGAGCCAGGGCCGAGATCATCGTAGATCTCTTCGGCGAACAGTCCAGCCACTCGAGGATAGGAATGTCCCTGCAGGTTGCGTCCCACCCAGTCGTAGCGGTTCCCGAGGCCGTTCGGGAAAAGCCTGTGGCGGGAGAGGAGAAGCAACCGGGCGGACTCAATGGCGGCGCCGGAGACGACGACGGCGTCCGCGGTTTGCCGCTGCAAGCGGCCATCGGTGTCGTAATACTCGATGCCCGTAGCCTTGCCGCCGTCGTCAACCAGGATCGTGGCAGTGTGGCAGCGTGTGCGGAGTTCGCACTGTCCGGTAGCCAGGGCACGTGGGATCACCGTGTTCTGCGTGCCGTTCTTGGCGTCCACTTCGCAGGCATGGCCGACGCACCAGCGGCAACGCATACAGGCCTGCCTGCCTTGATACGGTACGCTGTTGCGAAACATCGGGACGTCAAAGGGGTGCCACCCCAGGCGGCGCGCGGCCGCGCGCAGAAGTTCGCACTCGCGACTGCCCGCAAGCGGTGGCATCGGCAACCTGCGGCGCCGCGGGGCCTTGAACGGATCTCCGTCCACATCGCCGGAGACGCCGATTTCCCACTCTGCTTTTTCGTAGTAGGGCTCCAGATCGCTGTATGAGATGGGCCAGTCTTCGAGTGTGCTGCCTTCCACTGCGCCGTAGGTCGAGCGCATGCGGAAGTCCCGTTCCATGAACCGCCAGGCCATCGCGCCATAGCTCACCGTGCCGCTTCCCACACAGGCGGCGTTGTTCTGATAGCCGCCTTCGCTTGGACGCAGGACCAGTTCGGTGCCGTCGGAGTCGACTGCCACGCGGGGATTGCCTTCGTCATCGGGGCCGAATGGATGGCCGAGGACCGAAGTGCGCTGGTTGCGAAGGTCGTCCTTCCGGCAGTCGTTGGGCCCTACCCATCCGCCTCGCTCCAGCAGTACGACGTCCAACCCACCCTCCGCCAACTCCTTCGCGACCACGCCACCGGCGGCGCCTGCGCCGACAATCACCACATTGACGTGCTTCATTCAGCCTTCTCCAGCTGAACCAGATTGTGCTGTGAGCGGCCGCGTACCTGCGCAATCGGAACGCCGATCGAACGGTACCCCGCTTCGTCCCGGTTGCCCCCATGGCGGGGATCCCCGTAATAGCTCTGCATCGTGTTCGCCAGCAGCAGCCCAAAGAACCGGCTCTTCTCGATGGAGTGGAGCAAGGCAGTCTGCGGGGCGGAGTCCAGTTCCGCGAAGGGCTTGCCATGGCGCTCGAAACTGACGCGCTGGAGGTCCGCCAGACCCTTGCGGTATATGGCGAGGTTCTGGGCGAGATGCCCGCTCAACTGGCGGTCGATGAATTCCACCGCGCCAGCTTCCGCCGCGCCGGGAAACTCGTCGGCCGGAATGATCTGATCGCAGGCCGCCGCGGCGATGGTGGCCTCCTCGTCGGTGAGGACGCGCCATCGCCCGCCGGACCGGGAACAGGCGACAGTTGCGCCCGAGGCGGCGGCCATCGCTGTCAAGCCGAGGAATCGCCGCCTGCGCAGGTGGCTTAGCTTGCGCATGGGGCGCCTCTAAATTCCGCTGCCAAGCCGGAAAGGAGTGAGACCCGCTCCTCAAACGGGTCGCAGCCCGTACGGCGCGATGACAAAATCTCGATGAAGGTCGCATTGTCTGCGTCCCCATTCGGGCTTCGCGGAAGGAGCGGAAGGCATGAAAAATAGCAACGCATTTGTTTATCTTTTATGAATCCATTTCGGTCGGACAGTATTAGTTTAGTTGCGATCAGGTGGAAGCGATATCGCATCATCGTGTGAGGCAGGATCGAAACCCTCATAACACGGATTGGAATGCAATTGAGTGGTCCGGAGACCGTCATGGCCAGATTAAAGACCATCGGGGTATCCATCAGGCAGGTGCAATCACAGTTGCAACTCCAGCCGCCGCTGACCCTCCGAAGCTCCGTGGGGCCGGCGTGGATATTACAGCACCTTCGATCTGCGCGCCGCCCGTTCCATCGACTTTGTGGCGCTGGTGCCGGCTTGGACCCGAGCCCGAGGCCACTGCGATCCTATCTGGAAGTTATTGAGATCATTGGGTCGGCGGAGTCAGATCCGGTTCTGAAGACACACGCCGGGTCAGATCGAGTCACGCACGCTTACCGGAAGCTCACGCTGTTTGTCAGAACGAGTAACGCAAGCTGAGGTCCACCAGTCTCGGCAAATTCGTTTGGGTCAGTGTTACGCGGCCGAACAAGCTCGAGGCTGGGTCCGTGTTGGGTGCACCGAATACGGGCGTGTTCGCAAAGTTGAACGCGAAGGCTCGGAACTGGAGCTTGTGGTGCTCGTGAATTTGGAAACTCCGCGCCAGTCCACCACTGAATTGGGGCATCGTCGGGGTCCGAATATTCTGACTGACCAGCGGGATCACGCGAAGCGATCCGGCGGGCAGCGCGACCCACATGTTGCCCGCACCCGTTGTTGTATCGAACCAGTGGCTGAGCGATTGGCCGCTGCTGAGCGCGGGGTTTCCGGAAAGGCTATACCCTCCGCCGGACCACTGAAGGGGAAGGCCTGACTGAACAAAGCCTTCCGCCGAAAGATCCCATCCGCCGACGATGTGCGAGATCAGGCCGTGACTAAGCAGCCCGGTCTTCGGGCCCACCGGCAGGTGGTACGTGACACTCGTAACAAACCGTTGCGGCCTGTCGTAAATGGCTTTTTGCCGGCTCATGTTTATATCCTGTGGATTCAGCAAGCTCACCGCCTCCAGGTTCTTCGAGAGGGTGTAGCCGGCCTGGAACCACAAGCCGTGCTTCATGCGATGCTCTACGCGAACTTGCAGGCTGTTATACCAGCTATAGCCAAAGGAGTTGTTGACGCTGGTCAAGCCGGAAAACTGCGGGTAGGGTTGCAGTAACGCCCCTCTGCTGATGGTTGCTTGAGAGCCAAGCGATGTGCTGGCGGGAAGAATGCCGTAGAACGGATTGGTAACTGCGGCATTCAGGTAGGGCTGGCCGAGAGCCAGTTGATCCAGGCTATAGTATTTCAGACTTCTGCTCACCGGCAGCCAACGCGTGTTGCTACCCGAATACCCCACTTCCAGCAGCAGGCCCGGGATCAGTTCATATTGGAAGGCTGCTGAGTATTGCCACATTAGGGGGGTATGACGCGCCAAATCGTTGACACCGAGACTCGTTCCGACCAGTGTCGCCAAGCCTTGCGACGCACCCGAGGCCGCGAGGAGCCCGGTCGGAAACGGGTTCGTAAATGTGGCGGCCGGCATAAAGGCAGCCGTGCTCGTTGTAGCGGCCGTTGTGGCCCCCCACGGGGTACTTGCGCCGGATTCCGATAAACCGGTTTGCGACGTGGGAAGGAAGACACGTCCGATGCCGCCGCGGAAGACAACTGGCCTGCGATCCGAAAGCTTGTATGCTACGCCGAGGCGGGGCTGCCAGTTCTCGCGATCGGGATTAAATGCACCCCTCGGCTGGCCATTCACACCAGCAAAGAGCAGCCCGCCGGTCAAGTTCAGGCCTGGAACCCGGAGTGGACTCGGAGAGTTGTAGTCGAAGCCCCGGATTTGCCGGTTCCACCGCTCCGTAACGGGAGATTCGTAATCCCACCGCAGGCCCCAGTTCACGATCAGACGCCGATTGAGACGCCAGTCATCCTGGAAGTACCCTACCAGGTAACGCCAGCTCAAGGAAGCGCCCGTGTTGTGCGTCGCCGAGGCGCTGCCCAGATAACCGAGCAACATGGACGCAACCGCGTTCCCGGTGGCTGTGTTATCGACATTCGGGTTCGAGCTTGTCCAACTCCGGTTGAAACTGTAGGACCCGGCGCTGCCGCCGAATGGAAGGTTACCGTAATATTGGGGCCGGTACTCGAAACCAACGTGAATCGAATGCGCCCCCTGGGTCCGCACCAGGCTTGCATTCGCGTTTCCCACGTCGAGGTTAGTCAAGGGGGTCAATCTGTCGCTGGATGAAATGCCACTGTAGTTTTGCAGCGAAAAACCTGGGAATCTGTCGTTGACGTCTAGCTGATTGACCAGCGCCGGCGGCAAGCCGAGTTGCTTGACCTGATCAAATGCCGGACGGGGAAGGGCGTAGCGGCCAAAAGTGAAATTCGTTCCCACCTTCAGGTTGAGAATCGTTTTCGAATTCAGAACGCCAACCAGGTCAACCACTGCGGCGTGAGAATGATTGATATTGGTAAAGACAGGGTCGAATTGCGTCCCCCAGCCATTGATGCCATTGTCGTTTACGATGGCGCGGTCGTGCATGTCGTAGCGTGCGTACATCTTCCATTTGGGATTGAAATTATGGTCCACGCGGGCGACAAGGAACTTAAAGTCGTCCAATTGCTGATTGCCAGCCGGGCCATAGAAATTATTGGCGTGCGTAAAGGCATTGCCCGCTCCACTCGGTAGCGGGATGAACTTTAGAACATTCAGCCCGACCGGGTTCATCCGGGCCTGCGGGACTACGTTGCCCGCAAAAGGCGTCCGAATGTATTGGAGGTTGGTGAGGGTGATCGACTTAGTTGGATCGAACGAAGGATTGGGTGTCAAGGTCAGTGGATCGTAGATGGTGTAGGGAGTAGTTGCATTCAGATAGCTCTGGGAAAAGTCGCCAGCTCTCTCGAGTGCCGTGGGTACGGTTGTCAGCGCCGACCCCGGTTTGGTTTCCTTCCATTTCTCCATCGAGAAGGTAAAGAATGTCCGGTCTTTCCCGTTGTAAACCTTCGGCAGGAATACTGGGCCGTCCAGTTCGAAGCCGTACTCGTCTTTGTGGGCCAGGGTCCGGGCTGTGCCCGTTGAATTGTTGGAAAAGGAGTTCGCGGTCAGGGCCGTGCGCGTGAAGATCCAGTAGGCCGCCCCATGCAACTGGTTTGTTCCGGACTTGATCGACATCGCGATGACCCCGCCGCTGGTGTGCCCGTACTGGGCGTCGTACATACTGGTCACGACCTTTATCTCCGCGACGGCTTCGATGGGGATCGCTCCGCCACCA
Organism: uncultured Acidobacteriia bacterium; assembly: GCA_903881085.1. Taxonomy (GTDB): domain Bacteria; phylum Acidobacteriota; class Terriglobia; order Bryobacterales; family Bryobacteraceae; genus CAIRSA01. The sequence continues at coordinate 32,222 of CAIRSA010000441.1, read as the reverse complement.
ATGTCTCTTCCCTGGCCGTCGATCTGCTTTTCGTTCAGGAATGGGTTTGATGAGGATCCGACTACGTTGCTGCGGCCGCCGTTAATGGAAACGGTGGTTGATGTATCCTGTTGGCGGTAATTGACTGGATTGTTGCCGTCGAGCACGCCCGGCGCCAGTGCGACCTGCTGCCACGGATTGTTCCCTTTGATCGGCAATATTGTTAGCGCCGCGGTTCCGGTAACCTGGCCGCGCTCGGCACTGGCTGTCTCAAGCAGTGGAGATTCCGATGTAACTGTGATGCGTTCACTTAGCTCGCCCACATTCAGCTTGACGTCGATGCGCACACGCTCACTGGTGCGCAATTGGATCGCGTTGCGATCGGTAGTTTTAAAGCCTGCCCGCTCCACCGTCAGCCGGTAGTTACCAGGGAGGAGGAACGGAACAATGTAGTACCCGTCGCCGGTGGTCTTCGTCTCCGAAAGCACACCCGTACCAGTGTTCACAATCGTGACTCTTGCCTCGGGAACTACGGCTCCCGCCGGATCGGTGACTGTGCCGAGCAGTGTCGCGCGGTACTCCTGAGCGGTCAGGACAACCGGCCCCAATGCGAGAAAAGCGAAGGCAAGAGCTAGGACTTGCTGGCGCCTTAGCCATTGCTGAATCGTTCGTGGACTCATTTGAAGACCCCCTGCAATTAATTTAGGTGCAGCCTGCGGGAAGCGATATCGCATCATCGTGCGATGCAGAACCGAGCCCCTGATGATGCGGATTGGAATACAATTGAGTGGTCCGGAGACCATCATGGCCAGATTGCCCGCTTGGCTCACTCTCTTTCTTTGGCCGGCTGCGGCGCCGCTTCTGGCGGGGCCTCGAGAGAGTCTTGGCGCCATGCTGGCCGGGCCTGAGTCAAAAACCATCGAGCAATCCATCAGGCAGGTGCAATCACAGTTGAAGTTCCTGCCGCCGCTGACCCTCGGAAACTCCTGGGTCCGGCGCGGATATCACAGCACCTATACTCCAATTCCCAAAAAGCCGTTTTGGGTAATACTAGACCTGCATGAGGCCTACTCCATCGACCTTGTGGCGCTGGTCCCCGCTCAAGGCGTCGGCATGGTTGGTTCGGGCTACGGCTTCCCCCAGCGCTTCCACATCGACCTGTCCGATGATCCCGAGTTCAGGACATACAAAGTAATTGCCCGGGAGACGGCGAGCGACTACCCGAATCCGGGGCCATACCCCTACGTCGCTTCAGCCGGCGGGCTGCGTGCCCGCTACGTGCGCGTGCATGCGGATCAACGATGGCGGCAGGCAGATAACATCTGGCTGCTCGCGCTCGGCGAGGTGTTCGTCGTTTCGGGTGACAGAAACGTCGCCGCCGGCGCTGCTGTCCATCCTTTCGGCGGACTTTCCACCCGCACCCCCCCTGTCTGGATGGAGGAGAATCTCGTCGACTTCCAGTCGGACCTCGGTATGCCCATCGGCTGGCAGAAGAGCCGGACGCACGGCTACTGTTCGCGACCCGAGACCGTTGCCGATATCACGAAGTGGGTGCAGGTGGATCTGGGTAGAATTACCCCCATTGATGAAGTCCGGCTGCTGCCAGCTCATCCCCACGACAGCCCCGCGCCGGGCTACGGCTTCCCCGTTCGTTTTCGAGTCGAGGCGGCCGACGAGGGATCATTCCACAGTCCTGTGATTCTCGCCGACCACTCGTCGGCCGATTTTCTGAACCCGGGCGACAACCTTATCTCCATTCCGGGCCGCGGCGTTCGGGCGCGATTTGTGAGAGTCACCGCAACCAGGCTTCACGACGTCAACGACCCTCCCAAGCGGTACCTCTTCGCGCTCGCGGAACTCCAGGTGTTCTCCAAACAGACCAACGTGGCCCTCGGAGCACCGGTGCAGGCCAAAGACGCTCTCGCGGGAGCCCGCCCTGAGCACATCGCGGGAATGTACCCGGAGGGTCCCACCTGGGCCCCGGAGTTTCTGGTAGACGGATTCACCAGCCGGTACCGCATTGCCGGACTTTCCACCTGGCTCCTTGGCCTGTCCGAGCGCGGTGCCCTGGATCGGCGATTGGCTGGTTTAACCAGCCGTCAGACCGAACTGCGCGACCGGTATCGCACTTCGGCCGCTTACGGCGGCATGGGCCTGGCGGTGCTGCTCGCCGTGGGCCTGCTTATCGCCATCCTCTCCTCGCGCCGCCAGCGGGAACGGCAACTGCGGGACCTGCGCGCCAGACTTGCGCGGGACTTGCATGATGAGATTGGCAGTTCATTGGGCAGTATTCGCCTCACCAGCCAGATCGCGCAGATCTCTGACGGCGTGACGGAAAGTACGCTCCAGGATCTTCGGGACATCGAACAGGTCGCGGGGTCCACAGCCGACTCCATGCGCGATATCATCTGGCTCCTCGACACCAGAAGCGTCAGCGCCAGCGAACTCATCAACCAGATGCGCGATGTAACACGGCGCCTCCTCCCCAACTCACACCATACCCTGAAGGTCTCCCTGCCATTGGAGGATGGCAAGCTGCCGCTCGACTTCCGGCGCAATGTGCTCTTCGCCTTCAAGGAGGCTCTTTACAATGCGGCGCGCCACTCCGGCGCCAGCGAGGTTCGCGTGGAGATCGAAGCCGGCACACGGAATTTTGCGTTTCGCATCAACGACAATGGATGCGGCTTTGATCCAGCCGCCGGCGATCGTGGCCATGGCCTCGGCAACATCTGCAATCGGGCGAAGCGATTGAACGGGGAGGCAACCTTCCAGAGCCTCAGCGGCGAAGGTTCCGAGGTTTGTTTTCGAGTGCCCACTCCATGACCGCACAAGTCCAGTTAACAGTCTGGCTCATCGAAGATAACGATGCCTACCGCGCCAGCGTCACACGAGCCATTGACCGCGCCGGCGGCATGACGTGCCCGCGGAGTTTCCATTCGTTTGAGCAGGCCCTGCCGGCGCTCGGAACGCACCCTCATCCCGATGTCCTCCTCCTCGACGTTGGTCTCCCCGGCTTGGATGGAATCTCGGCCATGGAGCGCATTCGCGAACTCTGCCCCGGCGTGAAGATCCTGATCCTGACCGTCTTCGACGACCCGCAGAAGATATTTGCCGCCATCTGCGCCGGCGCCTCCGGATACCTGCTCAAAACCGCAAGTATCACGGAACTGGCCGACGCCATCCGGCAGGTGATGGAAGGGGGCGCGCCCATGACTCCTCGTGTGGCGAAGCTCGTGCTGGAAAGGTTCTCGTCCATCGCGTCGAGACAACCCTCGGCTCTCAATTACTCTCTTACCAGCCGTGAACGGGACGTGCTCGAGTTGATGGTGCGAGGACTGCTCAAAAAGGAGATCGCAGGCGAGCTTGGAGTGAGCGTGCACACCGTGATCACCCACATCCGCCGCGTCTATGAAAAGCTCCAGGTGACGACAAATACGGCCGCGGTGTCAAAGGCCATCAGGGAAGGGCTTGTGTAGTGCGGTCCGCGGCCCCGTTTGCACCGAACGCCCAATCCCAGGGCCATCAGGGGAGATAACTGGACTCCAGACGTTCGAAGTCGAGTCCTCATGCGACCTTTGGGTTTTCGCAAGCTGCTACATCTCCAGGGAAACGCACGGCGGCGACTTGCATACCCGCTGATTAAAACACGGGAAATCCTCCATACTCATCCCATATCTGAGTCTCAATTGGGGAATTAATCCTGACAGCGGAATCATCAAGAACTATTTAAAGAGCGGGTTTGAAAGTCGATTTTTCGGGGAGCCATACCGTCCGCGTTCCAAATTTCCAGGCCCGTTATCCTGACAGCAGCGGCTGTCGCCGCTTTCGCGTGTATCCGCCACATTCCATTGATTTCTGCGTGTTCAGTCCTCTCTCGGGTTGGAAATGAGACTCCTTGGGAGGCTGCGCTCAACCCCCGGGGTTGAGGTCGAACCCCACGTTTTCTGGTACCAATTCTCTGGTTTCTCCAGTTGGCAGGATCGTCAACGCGCGGCATAGTGGCGCCTATGCCACCGAGATGCTCCGTTCGGGGGTGAGCATCCCCTCCGTGATGAAACTTCTCGGACACACTTCGCCCGACATGACCATGCTCTATGTCGACATCACTTTGAACGATATCCAGCGCGGGTTTCATCTGGCCACCTCAAAGCCTCGCCACCTGGCACCACAACCGAAGTTGTTAAGTTCTTCCTCTCGCACTGGCCGCCAAGTCTTTCTCGACTCCCTACTCGGGGCACAACACGCCTTGGAAATCTTCCGCCGCTCGTTATCGCCAGAGGCTAACCGAAAAATCCTTGACTGCCTCACTAACCGACTCACCAAGATTATCGCCTTAGTCCTCAAACTCAATCTCACCTGAAAATGGGCAAAGATTGACCGGTTAATAGGTTCATGGGTGATTCCGGATTCGATTCTTAGACAGTTAGATCTGACCGATGCCCCTTACCACGTCCTCAAGTGTACACTTCGCGCACCTTGCAGCCCACTGTCTCCATTACCTCAAGCTTGTTTGGGTCAATCACCTTGACCTCGGTCTCGTTACCCACAAAAGACGTAATGCGGATGTTTGTGAGTGGCGTCCGGAACTTGACATAATTGGGCCCGAACTTCCGGGAGGCGCACCATTGCTCCAGTGCATACCCGGAATAGAGCGCGGATCGAATCGGATGGTCATCCGGTTCGAGGCCCGCTTGCCGGCAAAGGCCGCCGAGGATGAAGCTCCGGTCATTCAGAAACTCCGTTTCGCACCGGACCAGATTACAGTGGACGGCGTTGAACGAGACAACGGAATCTGTCAGGCTTTGGGCGTGGACGTTCATCAGCCCCACGCGTACTTCTTCGGTGGTCAGTCTGTGGAGCAGGTACGTTTCCGTTTTCTGAATTCCCCTGTAAAGCACGGCCTCGCCACGATCCACTAATGGCTGGCATTGGATATCGCCGATGTAATAGCTGCCGTGCTGCATCAGGATGAGACGTTCTTCTCCGCTCCGGAACGAAGGGACGTCCATGTGACGGAAAGCTGCGAGCGGCGCGGTCACATCCGCCGATGACCCAACCTTTCCATTCGACTCGTACAGGGCGTCATAACCACCCTGCCTGGCCCTATTCCAGAATCGGAAAAGCATCGCTACTTCCAGATTTTCTCTTGACGGAGAGCCGAACCAGTAGTGGTTCCGTATGTTTGTACCGGAGTCAAATATTCCAGGAATGATCCAAGAATACTGAAAAAAGTAGTCGCGCTCTGGCGGCGATTTGGGCGAGTACGCCAGTTCCCCAGTCGCGGCAAGCCACGGGACTATCTCAGAGCCAGCAGCCAATGTGGAGGTCGAGAATCTCAAATCGTGCCCACCTTTACAGCAGCCTCCATTCTGGAGGCAAGGGCGGCCGCAGCGGCGGATTCGGGCGCCAGTTTCACCAGCGTACTCATCGCGGCAAGCTCATTCTGGTATTCATTCAGGCGCGCCTTGAAGGTCCGGCGGTCTTTGGTGCACACCAGGGTTTGCGGCGAACCGGCGCGTTCGGTCACATGGGTCATATCGAGCCGGTGCGCGTCGATTGTTCCGTGGAGGTGTTGGCGGCGTTCCTTCTTGACACGAAAACGATGAACGCGCTCAGTGGGATCGAGGGCAAATGCCTGTAGTTCACTGCAATCGGCACAGCCGCAGGAAATTTTCGCCTCCAGGCGCCAGTCCGGTGGGGGTTGCGGCGGCACCTCGCTGCGCATGAGCAGGAACTCCGCTGCGCTTGACCATAACTGCTGGACGCCACGGTCAACCGATGGCGGCAAGTGCTGCTGTGCGGCACGGATCCGTTCGATCGCTGGAACGACCAGCGTCACGGGACGGAAGACCTCCGGGCGCGAGCCGATCTTGGCTGCTGCGTCGCCACATAACATCCCGTCTTTATAGTGCCGTAGCCCCGAAAACAGATTTTCGATGAATTCCGGGGCGAGTTGGACTGATTTGGAGTCCAGTATTCCGATGCCATCGAGACCAGCGACAGCGGCCTCCGCTACCTGCCCGAAGGAAGAGGAAATATCTGCCCCCAGACTGCGCAGCAACTCAGCACACTCGCCCGGACGATTCCGCATTCGAGCGCCTACCAACGCAGACAAAACGGCGGCGCCCTGCACCTCTCCCAGCGCGCTTACGGAAGTAAGTAAGACCGCGTTCTCCGAGCCGTCATAGCTTGGTGTTACGGCCTCGCGGATGAACTGCTCTAGCAGGGACGGCGCGTTCAGTCCAACGAGCGCGGCAATCATCACTGCACGGGCAGAAGACCCCGGCGGCGTAATGCCAATCGAGTAGCGGTCCCACCGATGTGCATCCGTGGACCAGGCTCCTACAATACGTTCCGCCACCGCGATAGCTTCCGGACGAGCACCCTCGCCGTCGGCCGCCAGGCGTTCCAAATACGGCAGGGTAGCGACAACGCCAGCGCCCAGCAGAACGTCCGTCATGCGGTTGGCGGGCCAGATGACGAGCGCCGCTCGATGATAGGACCGCTCGTAAGTTGCGCCTTCGTTGCCGGTGGCCTCGGTCAAGCGCTTGTCGTCGGGAGGCTCTTCGTCGAGCGCACCCGCTGGAAGCAATTCACCTTCCGTAAGGGGAATGCGGCCAAACTCCACCGCGCGGTCATCCGTGTCGCGCCACTCATCCAGATACTGCCAGGAGTCGTCGACAGTGACAGCCGTGAAGCTGGCGTCCTCGTACTCGTCCTCGTCATCCTCCTCTTCGTCATATCGATATTCGAAATCGTAATTCTCCTCGGCGGCGCCGGTCTCGCCGATGTGGACGACCCCAAGATGAGCGACGCACTGCGCTTGGCGAGCGGCCTGCACCAAGACTCGGGCTCTTGCCGCATCGGCGCCTTTTAACGCCGAAAAAGAAAGTCCTGCCGGGCTGTAGTGGTGCTCGAGGAGCCAGGCGATTTTCGGTGGCGCATCCGGCGTGCTCCAATACTTTTCCAGGATGGCTGCCGCCTGCGTAACTTGCGATCCGTAATCGGGTGCCTTTAGAATCCGATTTCCGCTCTTGGCCGGCTGTTGAATGAGGTTGTAAACCAGGCACACGCGGTTGCCTTCCTCAACCGGCAGGACCTCATGTTCGCAGTCGGCGTAAAATGCGGCGAAGCCGATCTCTGAGGGCTCGGTGGCGTTGGTATCGACAGTGACTTCGCGGTCCGCGTGACGGATACGGAGTGCGCCGCCGCGATAGCTGGATGGCAGCGTCACAACCAAAGTCCCGAACATCCCGGCGGTCTTTTCCGTATCCCGGTGTGCAAGAAAGAATCCGCTGCGGTCGTAGACAAGCAGCTTGTACAGTTCGGGGGAGACCTTTGCATCCTGGCAGCCGAGGCCGGCAGCCACTTTCGAGAGGATGTCCGCGAAGCTTGTTTCCCAAGATTTTCCACTGATCTTGACGGCGGCGGGAGCGATCTGCCAGACGTTGCGCACGGAGGTGTCGATAATCGTTTCCTCGCCACGGCCGTAAGGCGCCTTGCTGGCGTGTTGCACCATCGCCTCGATCTGTGGTCGGGGTATTGGGAACGATAACGTGCCGGCGCCCTCCACCTCCACTCGTGGCATCGGTATCTCTACGACACCGGCGATGAAAAAATCGCCCGGTTGCTTCACATGAGACAAGATGGCCTCTAGTGGCTGCAGTTCCTGGTTGTACTCGACTTCAATGTTTTCCATGGCGCTCCTCCACGCGGCGGCCCTAGCCTCTACCGATTTTATTAGATCTCAACCCGGTTCTGCCCTGTGGCACCCGATTTGTTGCCAACTCTCCCATTTGGCGACTTCGTCGTTAAACCCCATAAACCTAAACAGAGCAATCGACGGCAAATTCGGATGGGTGGCGAGACTGCGCAAACAGGGGACTGCCTACATGTTTCCGGCGGCTTTTGCCGGAATCATGCGGGCGCCGAGTCGGCCCGGGGATTTCGCCCCGAGCCGCTAACAGATCCGTGCTTGAGCCTCTCGACTCACACGGCTCGTGCCACCCTTTGAAGACTGTCGCAGAAACCCATTGGGGGGTGGAGGCCCATCAAGGCCGCCACCCCCGAAAAGCAGATTCGTTTTTTCAATATTGAGAGTCAAGCCGTCTGACCGCTAGAACGAATACTTCAAAGCCAGCTGCAGAATACGCGGACTTCCAGTGGTTCCGGTTATCTGACCGAACTGTACATTGCTGACAGTGGCGACTGGATTGTTGAACGGCTGGTGGTTGAGCGTGTTGAACGTTTCGAAACGGAAGGTGACCTTCTGCGTTTCGGTGATCATGAAGCTCTTGTGGAGGCCGCTATCCATTCCGAAGGAGGTAGGCCCGTAGAGTGCGTTGAAGCCGAGGTCGCCGAAGCGTTTCTGCGCCTTCAAAGCGACGGTGCTAAAGGCGAGAGTGTTCAGCCACTGCAGGCTGGAGGGATTGCGGTTATAGGGATCCACGCCGGCCACGGCGTCAGGGCGCTGTCCGGCGCTGCGTCCATTGCCAACCAAGTCGCTGCCGGAAAGTACGTTGAAGGGCAACCCGGAGCGTTCTTTCACAATGGCTCGAATCGTCCAGCCGCCCAGCAGGCCGCGGAGGAGCGGCTTGCGGAATTGTTTGCCGCCAGGTATCGCATAACTGAACACACTGCGGAAGACGCGCTTGGCCTGGCCCTGAGTGGGACCGCTGGAGCCGGCGATATTCAATGGGTCCTGAAGGCTGCTGCCTGTGAAGGTGATAGTGTCGTCGGGAACGTAGTAGCCTTTCATTGAAGCCATGGTGTAATAGGCGTCAAAGTTCAAACCGCGCCAGAGCCGCTGGTTAGCCGACATTTCGAGCGCATGGTAAGAGATGCGGCCGCCGTTTTCTTCGAAATTGACCTGTCCGAGCGATGCGATTGGCCGCGCGCCAGTGGCCGGGTCGACCAGGTTGAGCGGGCGGACGCCGATGAGCTTATCGGTCTTTTGCCCCACATAGGATGCTTGAACGGAAAAGGTTCTTGTCAGCTGCCGCTGCAGTGAGGCGTTCCACATGCCTGAGTAAGTGTCGCGGCGGTTGAAGTCGGCAACGCTGCGCGAGAGCTTAATGGTGGAGGGCAGCTGTTCGGGGTGCGCCACCATCAGAGATTGAAATGCCTGAGCGTTGGGGTAGACGAGGTAGCTGGGCGGCACGTCCGCGGCGGAGAAACTGGAGACGCCGGAAAGCAGCGGACTCACGAAGGCCATGTCGTAATAGAAGATGGCCTGGGGCATCACATAGGTGATAGCGCCACCGGCGCGGAATACGGTGCGCTGTGCCTTATCGAGCGTCCACGCAAGGCCGATTCTGGGACCGAAGTCATTGTTGTCTGAGGCAAACATCGGCGCCTGCGGCGCGTTGTAGGAGCCGTATGGATTGCCGCCAGTGATGTTGAAGCCACCACGCAGCGGCGGGGAATATTCGTAACGAAGACCCAGGTTCAGTTGGAGGCGGGGATGGACGCGCCATTCGTCCTGGATGTAGTAACCCATATTGACGGTGCGCAACCCTTTGCTGGTGGTGAACGAAAGACCAACAGTGGAGGGGTTTTCCTTGATCAGGTCGGCAGTGGTGGTGTAAGTGTAGACCGGTGGACCGCCCTGGAAGCGCACGCTGCGGACTTCGCGTCCGTCGATGCCCATTTTGAAGGAGTGGCGGCCACGGATGATGGTGAAGTTGTCGCTGAGCGAGTAAGTAGTGGGCAGGAAGTGGATGAAGTTGGAGAAGGACGCGCTGACGCCCTGCGCGGAGATATAGCCGGGAATTTGTTCCCAGCCTTTGGGTTGGCGGAACATGTCGACACGATTGAAGCCGATGCGGAGTTCGTTCAGCATCGATGGCGTGACGTTGAAGGTGTGTTCGATGGAGACGTTCTGCAGCCGTAGCGGATAAATCGTCGGCATGGTGGGCTGTAGGTTCGGTGTGATGGTGTCCTGATGGTTGTAGCTGTCGCGAATGGCCAGACGCTGGCGCGGGCTGATCAGATAATCGATTTTCGTGAGGTAAGTGTTCTCGTCGTTGGAACCGTGATCGTTGCGCGAGTGGATGCCGATCAGGGGATTCGATGAGGAGGCAGTAGGCAAGGGCATCATCAAAGAGAGTGTGGCGGCCAGCGCCGGCGAGAGTTGGCTCAACAGGGCCTTGGTGGGCACGTTGCCGGTGATGTACTGCAGGCGGCGGACCTGCACGCCTTCGTAGTTGAAAAAGAAAAACAGCTTGTCGTGCTTGATGGGGCCACCGAGTTTGCCGCCGTACTGGTTGTAGTGAACCGCGGTCTTGCCGGTGCCGTTGCGGTTGGCGAAGAACGAGTTGGCGTTCATCTTGTCGTTCTGGAAATATTCGAACAGAGCGCCGTGAAAGGTGTTGGAGCCGGAACGTGTGGTTACGGTGAGGACTCCTGCGCCGGCGCGTCCGAATTCAGCCGAGGAGGCGTTGCCGGTGGACTTGAACTCTTCGATTGCATCCACACTCACTGTGTTGATGACGCCAGTGCCGCCGGCCGACGCCATGCCGGCCGAGCCGTTCACTTCGCCAAAGGACATGTCAACGCCATCGAGCAGGAAGTTCGTTCCCAGCTGCGTGGAGCCATGGAAGGAGATGCCGCCGCGGCCGAAGCCAGAGGTGACGCCGGCCTGCAGTTCCACCAGATCCTGGAAATTGCGCCCGTTGAGCGGCACTTCGTCAATGCGCTCGCGGTTCATTACGACGCCAAGATCGGTGGTGGTGGAGTTGATGAGCGGCGCGGTGGCGGTGACTTCGACTTTTTCGCTGAGTTCGCCGACAACAAGGGTCATGTCGATGCGCGGACGGGTGCCGGTGGAGAGCGTGAAGACCTCCCCTTCCACCTTCTTGAAGCCCTTGGCTTCCGCCCGCACGCGGTAGCGGCCAGGGGCGAGGAGCGGAAATTCATAATAGCCATCCTGGTTGGTGGTGGCGGTTCTCTCCTCGTTGGTGTCCTGAGAGTGGGCGACAACCTGTACGTTGGGAACGCGCGCGCCGGAGGCGTCTTTGATCATGCCGACAATGGATCCGCCGCCGATCTGCGCATGCAAAAAGGATGCGGAAATCAGGGTGAAGAGGATGGACTGTAGCGGCTTGCGAAGGCGCGAAGGAAGCGATATCTGCATGGAAATCTCCTGATATTAGGAGCCAACAGGCGGTGGACCCGGTCACCTGCACTGCCGGCAGAACTTGCGAACAAATCGATTATCGATAATTATAATATGCGAATCAAGCAGTGTTGTAAAGAGGGTCCGGTCACTGCGGCGAAGGGTGCCATGCACGCTCCGCCGCAGTAAACAGAACGGTAGATCAGAACCGCAGCCGCGCAGCCACCTGAATATTACGCGGGTAGCCGTTCATGGCGGTAATCTGGCCGAATGCGCCACTGGTGACGCTGAGGTTCGGATCGCCGAAATTGGGATGGTTGAGTGCGTTGAATCCATCGGCGCGTATTTGCAGGTTGAGCCGTTCGTGAATGTTGAACGACTTTGCCAGCGAAGCGCCGAACAGCCAACGATTGGGACCGCGAATGCCCGCAAAGCGTAGCGGGAAATAGCGGACGTTGCTCGATGGTTGCTGTGCCGCTGCGGTCACGAAACCTGCGCCGGTGTTGAACCATTGGTCAGTGGAGCGCTGCGCCACAGGCTGGTTGACCCCGTTGATATCGCCGTTGAAGAAGATATTGCCCCAGGTGAGCGGATCGCCGCTTTGGCCCGTGGTGGTGGTGGAAAGTTGCCAGCCACCGATTACGCCATCGACGAGTTTGGGCACGCGGGAGGCCAGCGTCCTTCCCCGCCCGACCGGCAGTTCCCAAACGCCGGTGATGGAAAACGCGTAAGTCCGGTCATAGGTGCTGACACCATACCACGGCTGCGGGTCGGCGTTGTTGAGGAAACTGATGGCGTCCAGCAGTTTTGAAAACGTATAGCTTCCTTTCAGCGTGAAGCCCTTGGAGAAGCGCTTGATGCCTTGGATCTGCAGAGCGTTGTAGTGCGAATAGCCGGATTGATCCGTCTGTGCAATGGAGCCGAATTCGGGGAATGGCTCCAGCAGCGTGGCGCGGGTGATGGTGCTGCCGTAGACGCTGTTCAGCCCAAAGAACGGATTGGGGAAAGCCGCGCCCAAATTGTTGATCGTGGTCTGGTCGCGCGTCAGTTGCTTGCTCAGATACTGCAACGGTGTGTTGTTCAATTGCCGTGTCACGTTGAGGTGAATGCCGTGGTTGCCCACGTAGGCCACGTCAAGCAGAAAACCGCCGGGCAACTGCCGTTGCAGGTCAAATGAATAACGCTGGGCATAGGTGAGCGGTCGATTGGCGGGGTAAATCGTCAAGTTCTGCCCGACGTTCGTGGCCAGCCCCAAACTGGTGCCCGTCGGCTGGTTCAACCCCGTTGGCAGCGGGTTGGCCATCGTGGCGTTGTAAGTCACGCCGTTTGTATAACTGGTAACAACCGGGGTTGAAGCGGTGAAGCCGGTTTGAATGGCCGGCGAGCGGTAGATGCCGATGGTGTCGTAGTAAATGCCATAGCCGGTGCGGATCACGGTCTTTGAATTCAATTGGTAGGAGAGGCCAATGCGCGGCAGCCATTCGATCGATTGGCCGGACCAGAAATTGCGTCCGTTGGCACCTCCGAGGTATGTCAATCCGCCGAGTACCTGGAAGTTAGGAACGCCAGACACCGGACTCTTGGCGTAATTTGCCAGCGCCTGCGCGGAAAGCGGATTCGTGGCCGTGCCGTCGAACCCTTTGATGGCGCGGTCGAAGCGCTCCGTCACCGGGGTTTCGTGCTCCACGCGAATGCCGAGGTTAACGGTCAGCTTCGGCGTGATCTTCCAATCGTCCTGGAAGAAGGCGCCTGTATAAATGTCCTGGTCGGCGAAGCTGGCGGTGCGCTGCATGCTGCCGCCGGTGGGAACGCCGTACAGGAAGCTGGCCAGATCCTGGCCGATCGCAGAGGCAAAGCCGGTGCTGATTCCCTGCGTGTAAGTGGGGCTGAAGCTGAGCGAAGGCGAAACGTCGAAGGGAAAACGGTTTTGGAAATTGCGGTGCAGCCGCAGATCCCAGCCGTATTTCATGCTGTGCGCGCCCTTCAACGTGGATACCGTGCCATTGAGGCTGTGCAGCAGGCTGGTGTTGGCTCCGTCGCCGGTTTCCCAGTTTCCGAAGCCCTGGAAAGAGGAGAACGTGACGTTGGGAAATGTAGCCAGTTTCGGATCGGTGGAGAGCGAAGTGAGCGCGGAAGAGAAGCCCAGGCCGCCCAGGTCGAAGCCGCGGCTGCGGCGCTGCTCGGGGAAGTCCTGCTGGGTGATGCCGTAGCGCACGTCCAAAATAGTGGAGGCGCTCATTACGAAAACGTGGTCGAGCGCGAGCCCGCGATTAACGCGGTTGAGGATCAGGCCGGTGGAGAGGTTGTTATACTCCATCGAATTCGCCTTCCACTCATACCAGTAGTCGTAATCGACGCGCAGAAAGGTGCGGTTCCGTTCACTCCAATAATGGTCGGCGCGCGCAAAGGCAACCCAGTATTTTTCGATGGAGGCGCCATAAAACACCAAGTTGTTGCTGCCATCGTTGCGGCCCGCGACGTTTGGCGTGGGCCAATACTTGCCGATGTTCGTGGCGATCGAGTTCATCTGGCTGGCCGGGATGATGTTGCCAGGCACGGGCTGACGCTGATAAATGCCATTGCCCGTAGTGGTGGTGGAAAACGGATTGTAGATCTGATACTGCGCGCCCAGTTTGAGCAACGATGAGAGATCGCCACTGCGTTCGGCCGGGGTGGGGATGGTGTTGGTGAACTGCTCCGGAGTGTTCCAAAGGTGCTTTTCGTAGACAAAAGAGAAGAACGTCTTGTTGCGGCCCTGATAGAGCTTGGGCAGCCACACGGGTCCGTTGAACGATCCGCCGAAACGGTTGTCGCGATAGATAGGCCGGCTGGCACCCGCTTTGTTGGCGAAGAAGTCATTGGCGTTGAGATAATTTCCCATGTTGTACTCATGCAGTTCGCCATGGAAAGTATTCGAGCCGCTCAGGGTGATCATGTTGATGACCGCGCCGGCAGTGTGGCCCATGGCGGCGTCGTAGAACGTGGTGATCACTTTCACTTCAGCGATTGCGCCCTGCGGAGCGGAGAAAGCCACGCGTGGGTTGGCGCCGTCGGCCATGTTGTTGGGGACGCCGTCAATGGCGTAATCGTTGGAGCGCGGTGGGTTGCCGTTGGCGATCATGTTGGACGTGCCGTTGTTGAACGCCGCCTGATGGATGGCGATGCCACCGGCGTCGACCATGCCCGGTGCGAGTAACTGGAATTCAATCGCGTTGCCCGATGGATTGGGCAGTTCCGCCATCTGCTTTTCTTCCACTACCTGACCGAGGCCGGCATCGGCAGTCTGTAGCAGCGGAACTTCGCCGGTTACTACTACATTCTGCGACACGTCGCCCAACACCATTTTCAACTCAAGCGAGACGGTGTCATTGAGTTGGAGAACAACGTTGCCCTGTTCGAGTTTTTTGAAGCCGGGATGCTCGACAGTTACCTTGTAAGTGCCGGGTAGCAGGTAGGGCACAGTGAACAGACCTTCGCCGTTGGTGCGCGCGGAGAATTCCGTGCTAGTTCCGGTATTGATGATGCGAACTGGGGCATTGGGCAATCCGGAACCGGTGGGATCGGTGACCCGGCCAGTGATGGTGGCACGGGTTTCCTGAGAAAGAGAGATTGTGGTGGCGACACTGCACGCCACCATGATTTTTAAGATACGGCTGAGCAAGTTGAACCTCCTGAAGCGATCGGCCTCGAACTGCGCCGATTCTATCAGATGGGGAAAATGGAATGTTGTAAGCGCCGATGGCCTGGTGCGCGGCTTTAATAGTGATAGATTCGAAGAAACCCACGCGAAAGGCAGGAATCCGATCGTAGTGGTACGCCATTCGGATCCCCATTCATTTCCATTTCTATGTCGCGCCCCGCCGGCGGCCTGGCTTAGAAGAGGATCTTCGCGGCGAACTGGATCTGGCGTTCGTTACGCGAAGAGGAGATGATGCCGAAGGTACCAGCGCCGAGCGTGGTGGCGGGCGGATCGAAGAACGAGGTGTAGGCGAGGTTGAAGGCCTCGGCTCGCAGCAGGAACGAAAATCGATCAGTAAGTTTCATCGTTTTGGAGAGAGCGATGTTGTCGTTCCAACGCGAGGGCGAGCGCACGTCCGGCAATGTGCGGGCGACGTTACCGAAGGTATAATTCGGGGGAACCGAGAAGGTGGAGGTGTCGAAGTACCTCAGTAGTCGATCTTCCACACGGCCACTGAGGTTTGCAGACCGGCCGTTTGAGTTGGGACGAGTGGCAGGGTTGAGAAGATAAGTGTTCGAACCAGTAGCGGTGAGGGCAAGCGGGAAGCCCTTGTTCCAGGTGAAGGCCCCGGAGAGGTTCCAGCCGCGCGTGAAGCCGTAGCGCCAACAGGGGATGGCCAGGGTATGCGAGACGACGATGCGGTGCGGAATGTCCTGGGCGGAGACGGAGCGTTCGTTCTTCATGTCGTACGCATTCTGCATCAAGGGCTCATAGGCGGTGTAGTTGACGACGCGTCCGGAGCCGACGTCCATGAGCTTGCTGAACGTGTAATTGACCATGAAGTTATAGCCGTGGGCGAAGCGCTTTTCCAGTTGCAGAAGCATGGAATGGTAACTCGACGAGGCGAAGTTCTGCATGTAGGATTGAACGCTGTTATAGGCGGGGTAAGGGCGAAGCATCTGGTAGCGCGCGATAGTGGCGGTGGAGACAACGCCGCTGGAGCTGAGTCCATAGAACGGATTGTTGACGCGCGTGTTGAGGTCCGTGCCGAGTTTCAGATAGGAAGGATCCACCTGGTTGAAAAACATGGCGCCGGGAAGCCGCACACCCTGACTGCCTGCATAGGATGCGCTGGCATCAACTTCCATCCACAGGCTGCGCTGCAGCGAGAAGTTCCATTGCTGGGTGTAAGAGTTGGCCTTGTTGGAACGGTTGTCGGCGTGGAAGCTCTGGCCTATGCCGATGCGGTCGGCCAGCGACGGCGTTGGTTGCAGAAGGCCCATCGGGAAGGGATTGCTGAGCGGAGTGTTCAGCGTAATGCCGTCCACGCTGGGGACCCAGGAACTGTTGAGTGTGGAGCCAACAGTGCCAAAGACAGTCGTGTTGGTGGAACCAATGCGCGGCAAATAGAAAATGCCGTAACCTGTGCGGAGCGTTGTCTTGGCGCCGAGGCGGTAGGCGATACCTACACGTGGTCCGAAGTCCTTGTAGGTGGAGTCAAAATTTCCGCGCGGCTCGCCGCCCTGTCCAGCCCAGCCAACGGTTCCTTTGAGGCCAGGCAGATCGGGAATGGTAATGGGGAAAGGCTTGTCGAACTCAAACATAGCCAGGCGGTTGTTTGGCAAGTTCCGTTGCGCTGTTTTCGACCGTGACGGCAGCGTTCGCGACGAAGGCTCCAGCGGAGTCTTTCACTTCACCAAGGATGGTGCCGGTGATGGTTTGTGCGCGTAGCGGCGCGACAGAGAAAAGGCAGAGGACAACACCAGGGAGCAAACGCATGACGCTTTGTAACCTCAATTCCTATGGCGAAGCTACTCCAGGTGAGATTCGCAAGTCAACCTAAGTGTATTTCGTTTGTTGCTGCGAACTCATCTGCCTGTGCGGGCCGGTTCGCGACACTTTCAAAGCTAATTTCAATTGCCGTTTGAACACCGAGCGCTGGACCAGCGGTTCGGCATAAAAACGTATTCCGCTGCGAAACCCGCCAAAGATTGGCGGTTCAATTTGAAGAGTGATGGAAGCCGGAACCGGCATTTCGAGATAACACGATCTGCAATTTCGTTATCGTATCCACGACGCCTGCCGATATGCTTCATTGAGATGACTCAGGCGGCCATTTAGTGGATTCGTTTGGGAATAGGGAGCAAATGGAAATGAAGAATTGGAAGATCGGAACACGTATCCTTGCCGGATTTGGAGTCGTAGGATTGGTCGCGCTGCTGGTAGGCGCAGCGGGACTATGGGAATTCGGGGTGGTGGCTGACAACGTTTCGCTGCTGGCAAGTGATTCGCTTCCCGGAATCATCTCTATCGATCAGGTCAAGCTGAATCAAGTGAAACGTTATAGCGAGCTTCAGGAGCACGTGCTCACAAATGACCCGGCGCGAATACGGGTCATCGAAAAGGAAATAGCGGACTTGAAGGGCAAGATCTCGGAACAACTGGGTGCCTACGAAAAGACGATGACGACCGAAAAGGACAAGGCCCTGTTTAAGGCGATTTCCGAGACAAGAACACCGTTCCTTAAAGCATACGACCGTGCCTTAAGCGCCAGCCGGCGAGGTGCGAAGCAGGAGGCGATCAACCTCATGAACACCGAAGTAATGCCGGCGTTCGATCGATTCCACGCGGCGACCGATGCCGAAGTTGTGTACAACCGCGAGCTTTCCAATGTGCAGATCGAGGCTGTGGGCACGGCAGTGAAAACGGCGAAGACGGCGATTGCCATTTGCCTTGGCGCCGGGTTGCTGATCGCGTTAGGCTTCGCACGGCTGATAGCGCGCGGCATCACGGAACCGATCAAGATGGCAGTGGAGAATCTGGGAAAGATCGCGCGTGGGGATATTTCTGGAGAAATCGATGCCACTTATCTGGAACGCGGCGATGAGATCGGGACGTTTGCCCAATCGATGCAGACCATGACCCACAACCTGCGCAAAATGTTGCAGGAAATCAACGGCGGCATCTCCATTCTGGCATCCTCCTCAACGGAACTCACAGCCAGTTCGAGCCACATGACAGATGGTTCACGCACGGCGCTGGACCGGGCCCAGTCAGTGGCGGCAGCGGCCGAAGAGTTGAGCAGCAACTCCACCAGCGTGGCGGCGGCAATGGAAGAGGCGTCAACAAACTTGGCCCATGTGATCGATTCCACGGAACAGATGACGGCAACAATTAGCGAAATCGCAAACAACTCCGAAAAGGCGCGGCACATCA
Source organism: uncultured Acidobacteriia bacterium (assembly GCA_903881085.1). Taxonomy (GTDB): domain Bacteria; phylum Acidobacteriota; class Terriglobia; order Bryobacterales; family Bryobacteraceae; genus CAIRSA01. Next base: position 14,232 of record CAIRSA010000441.1, on the reverse strand, counting down.
CCAGCGAAGCGACCCGTTATGCCGCCGAGATCAGCGAGCAGATCAACCGGCTCGGGATTGCAGCGCGAGAGATCGGCAAAGTGACCGAGACGATCACCGAAATCTCATCGCAAACCAACTTACTGGCACTGAACGCGACGATTGAAGCGGCGCGCGCCGGAGCGGCAGGGAAAGGCTTTGCTGTGGTGGCGAATGAAATCAAGGCGCTGGCGCAGCAAACCGCGACCGCCACGGAAGACATCAAGGGACGTATTGAAGGAGTGCAGTCCTCAACGGCCGCGGGCGTCGGCGGAGTGGAAAAAATCTCTAAAGTCATTCACGAGATCACCGACATTGTCACAATAATCGCTGCGGCGATTGAAGAGCAAGCAGTTACAACGAAAGACATTGCAGGCAATATTTCGCAGGCTACCCAAGGAGTGATGGACGCCAATGGCCGCGTGGCCGAGGCCTCACACGCCTCTCAGGAGATCGCCAAAAACATCTCCGGTGTCCACCAGACGGCGCGCGACATCGCCTCGGGCAGCGAGCAAATTCGCTCAAGTTCCAGCGATCTCTCCGCGCTTGCAGAAAGACTCAGCTTGACGGCAGCCCAATTCACCGTTTAGCGAAAGAATCTCATCCTGACGCCGCGACCGGACTCCGGCAACGGACTCATTGATTATTCCGGTTTCGGCACGGGCAAATCGAACTTTCGCTTCGTCTCTTTGGCGCGCAGATGATGGTCGAGGAAATCCGTCATGGCAGTCCAGTCTTCCGCCGTGAATGCGTGGCCGTGGGAGGAGTAGTTCACGCCCAGCCTGTCTTTTTCGCCAGTTCGGGCAATGAGATCGCATCCGTATCACTGTCTAAGGCAACAATCCGCGGCGGCGAGCATCCTGGTCTTATCAATCGGCGGATCGCTTTCAAGAGAATCAGCGGCGTGCACCAGGGCCGGCGCGCAGCACGCTCACAAGTCCAGACGCCAGTGTCAGCATGGCCGCAATGACAAGCCCGATCCTGGGAGCCGCATCGACAGATTTGAGCGTGAATAGCAGGGTCATGATCATCGCACCAGCGGTTTGCCCTGCCAGCCGCGCCGTGCCCTGCATGCCTCCTGCCGCGCCACTCCGTGCAAGCGGAGCTGCCAGGAACATGTTTTGGTTATTGGGCACTTGAAAGAAGCCGAAACCAAGGCCACACAACATGGTGAGCAGCGCAAGTAGCAGCGGATGGCCCCGCAGCGGCCAGAGCGCGGAGGCAAGAAGCCCAATGGAAAGACACACAGCTCCCACGGCGCATAGCCATGCTGTCGGCACACGGTTCGCCAGACGGCCTGCAAACGGGGCCGCAATTGCCGCAGTCAAAGGCCAAGGCGTCATGAATAATCCAGTCATCAATGCGTTCAGCCCAAGACTATGCTGCAGGTAGAAGGGCAGTGCCACCATGCCTGCCCCCACCCCGGCAAAACAGCAGACCGAGGCAACAACGGAAATGCGGAATGAGCCGGCGCGGAGCAGGTCGAGCGGGATCAGCGGCGCTTCCTTTGGCGTTTCCCGCCGCACCAAAGCCAACAGCATAACTGCTGCTGAGGCCAGCAGCAGGGCAGCAAGCGCCGGTCCAACCGGCAGCAGTTCCGCCCCCAAAACTAACGACGCAAACGCCCCGGCATTCAGCCCCACGCTGCACACATCCAGCCCGCGCCCCGTGCCCTTGACATCGGGCAAGGCGCGCGTACCTGTCAGCACCAACAAACCCAAGGGCAGGTTCACGGCGAACAGCCAGTGCCAACTCGCTCCCGACAGGATCGCCGCGCCAATCGCCGGACCGGCCGCGGACGAGAGCGCCACGGCAAGAGCGTTCCAGCCGATGGCGGCACTGAGCTGCTGCGGAGGCACCGCAAAGCGAATCAGCGCTACTCCCAGAGCAAGAACGGCGGCGCCGCCCAAGCCCTGAAGCAAGCGGGCGGCAACAAGCCACTGCAGCGATGGAGACAACGCGCAAAGCACGGAAGCAGCGACAAACAGAGCAACGCCAGCTGTAAACACCCGCCGATAGCCTAAACTTTCCCCGAGCGCGGCGCATGGCAGCAAGGCCATCAGCAGGGCCGTTTGATAGGCGGTGATGACCCACACCGACATAGCAGGCGTCACCCGCAACGATCGGGCGATCGTTGGCAGTGCTACGTTCGCGATGGCCGCATCCAGCACTACGAGCACCATGGCAGCCAGAACCGAGGCGATGGCTACGGCGCGTTGCGGCTGCCGGAAACCCGTTTGCCGTGTGGATCGCGCAGCTGTTGTGTCTGCCGTTCTCGAAGCGAATACCGGTCTGCCGGTCATGGTGCACCTATCGTCCAGTCGCCGCTCCGGTCTACATACCTCGTGATCCGATGTTCTTCTTTGTCCTCTCGCTTCAAATCCCTCTCTGTAAAACGGAACAGGAGTGCGGGTCCGCTGATGCAACAGGTATCATGAATATCTCCAGGCAGATACACCTGAACCATGCCAGGGCGTACCAAGGTTGAATCCCTTTTCACCAGCTTTATGCTCCCATCCAGGCCTGTTATGCGTGCATAGGTTCCCATTTCGATTTCGCCTTGTTGGATGGCATAGATGACCCACCCCCTGCCGTGGTCATGGGGCGGCCTGTACAGTCCTTCCTGTTCTGTGTGCGCAAGCAGCACAAATCCATGCGCCGGGTCCCTGTGTAACTCCTTGTTTGCCGGAGCTTCCTTGTGCAACTTAGCCAACCACTCTTCGGTGGGCGGCGCTTTCACAAGTAGCTCCATCTGGCGCCGGCAACCAGAAGCCACGCCGGTGGAAAGAGGCCCCCAAATTTGGCTGATTCCCTCAATCGATTTCTCATAAGTGCTTTTAGCCATGCTTTCTCCTTTGGTTGAGCCTGGACGTAAGCCGTTCATGCTTCTACTCGAAGTTAACAGCGTATTTGGCATAGCGGAAGGCGCAACGTTTGCACTCTATACATGCACTGGACGCCATACCAAAACCCAGCCGTGGTAGGCTTGGTGCATGGTGGCAGGACCCGATCTTAACCAGCTTGTGACGCTGGACGTGCTACTGGCCGAAGGCAGCGTGGCCCGCGCCGCACGGCGGCTGCGGGTTAGCCCATCTGCGATGAGCCGTGCGCTGGCGCGCCTGCGGGAAACCATGGGAGACCCCCTGTTGGTAAGGGCTGGACGCGGCTTGGTGCACACACCTCTCGCGCTTGAAATACGGGAACGGGTCAACCATCTTGTTCAGGATGCCCAAGCAGTTTTACGCCCCGTCGAAATGCTCAAACTCAATCAACTCGTCCGAACTTTCACGCTCCGCAGCAGCGAAGGATTCGTGGAAAATTTCGGACCCGCACTGATTGTTCGCGTGGGCAGGGATGCGCCCGGCGTGCGGCTGCGATTCGTTCAGAAACCGGACAAAGAGAGCACACCGCTTCGCGAGGGGACTATCGATCTGGAAACGGGCGTGGTGGAGAGGGCGACGGCTCCGGAGTTGCGCACAAAGGAGTTATTTCGAGATCGCTACATTGGCGCCGTCAGAATGGAGCACCCGCTGAGCCAAGGGGAGATTACGCCCTTGCGGTATGCAGGCGGCGGACACATTCATGTCTCGCGCGAGGGTGTGGAGAGGGGCCCGATGGATGAAGCCCTGGGGTCATTTAACTTGGAACGGAATATTGTCACGATCGTCGGTGGTTTTTCGACTGCGGTGGCGCTGGCCAGGGTCTCGGACTTGATCGCCACTGTTCCCGAGCGGCATACGGGGAGCCTGCGCGCCGGAATGTTCAGTTTTCCCCTGCCGGTCCCCACATCACAGTTCACGGTTTCATTACTCTGGCACCCGCGGCTGGATGCCGACCCCGCGCATCGTTGGCTGCGCGGGTGCGTTCACGACGCTTGCGTGGAGGAGTAGGCGGTGTCAGCGCCGGCATGGATTGCTGCCACAAATGAGTCAATTCCAGCGCGCAAAGCAGCCGACATTTCAGGATCCGCAGCGATCTGGCTAGCAGTGAGGGGCTTCCCCAACACATGCAGCGTGACGGAAGCTGCCGTCATCACCCGCGCGGACATTACCGTGAGCGTCTCAATCAGCGAGGCCTGCGCATATGTGCCTCGCGCCGATGCATTGAACAGAGTGACTGGCTTGGCTACAAGTTCATTGCTGCCAACAACCCAATCGAGGGCGTTCTTAAGCACGCCGGGAAGACCGTGGGCATATTCAGGAACGGAAAACAGAACACCATCGGCCGCCAGCAGCCGGGAGCGCCAATCCTTCACGGCCTGCGCCACCGTTTCGCCATCCAGGTCGGGATTGAAGTGCGGAAGGCCGCCAAGCCCGTCGTAGAGCACTACTTCGAACCCCTGCGGCGCCAAAGCAGCTACGGCGCGCAAGAGTTCTGTGTTCGAGGAGGAAGCCCTAAGGCTACCTGATACTGCAAGGATACGCATAGATGAGATCTCCACCAGTTATTAGATGCATTGCGAGTCGTGCCGCATACATTCGGCGGGCATCTGCGCGGTTCGGGCGCAACCCTGCCTGCTGCTTATTCCGGCTTCGGCACGGGGAAATCGAACTTTCGCTTCGCCTCTTTGCCGCGCAAATGATGGTCGAAGAAATCCATCATGGCAGTCCAGTCTTCCGCGGTGAACGCGTGGCCGTGGGCGGAGTAGTTCACGCCCAGCCTGTCCTTCGCGCCATACAGTGCGTAAACGGGCTGCGCTCCCTGAATCGACTGCTGGACCGCTTCGGGCAATGAGATCGTATCCGTCTCGCCTTCCAAGGCGATAAACGGACGCGGCGCGGCGAGGGCGAGGAACCAATGTTCATCGAACGGCAGGCGCGCACGCTGCCCCCAGAATTCGTGCAGATTCGGAGAAAACCAGTTGGGATACTTCTTCTGCATGATGTCCAGCGTTTCGCTCTTGCGCGGGCCTGCGAAACGGTAGGCGCCGACGCCACCACCGCCGGTTACCACCGGCGCGCCCATCAGGCGATCGTCAAAGGCGGCGGCGACCATAGCTGACTTGCCATTTCGGGATGCGCCGGTGACGATCATCCTGCCTTTATCGATGGACGGATCGGTTTCGAGGAAATCGGCAACACGCGAGGCACCCCATGCCCAGCCGCCCAGAATGCCCCAATCGTAGCCAGGGTAGGCGGGATAGAACCGGGTGTTGCGGAAGGCCCAACTGCCATCGAGATTTCTTAGCGTGGTGTCTTCGGCGCAGTCGTTGGGATTGAAAACTACGAGCGCATAGCCGCGGCGGAACACATCCGCGCGCTGCGTTGCCAGCGATTCCGCAGTCACCGGGCCGCCGGGACGGCCCGGAACGTTGGGCGGCGCTGCCACAGTACGGACTGCGGCGTCAGGCACCGGACCCACCAGGAGGAGGACATCTTCGCCCTTGCCTTGGTTCGGCCCTGGAGGCAGGCGGGGGAGAGCAGTCGCACCTGGAGGCGTGCCGCTTTGCTGGATGATGACTGGGAACGGGCCGCCTTTAACTGGCGTGAAGATGCCGATATCGAGCCCCAGTTTTTCGCCGGGTCCGAATGTGAGATGGACCAGCCGGTATTTGACCGCACCTTCGAGGACCGTTTCCTGCTTGACCTCATCGCCCTTCACATTTCCGGGAGGGGGCGGCATCTGCCCGACGGCGTAGTATTCCAGGATTCGTTTGATCTCCTCGCGCCGCGTCTTCCACTGCTCGATGGTGGTGACTTTCCTCCCGTCATTCATCAACAGTGGGTCGGGCATTTCATTGCGAACGGGAAGGTCCTTGACTCCAGGCAGATTGCCCATCGGCGTTTTGATGCGGGGAACGGGAATCTCGCGAGGATCGGGCAGTGTGGCGGGGGTGGCCGGCTGCGCCTGCCCGATGGCTGAGGCGATGGTAAAGAGGATTTGGAGTCTATTATTCATGGTTCTCCCGATGGCTAGATCAATCATACGCCACGGGATTTTTCCTGCCAACGTTTTTCGCCCTGCACGGTGGCATGGAAGCCTGGGCAGGGCCGGACGGCGGAACCAAAACCACTACGACGTAGCGGTTTCTGAAGTTTCTACATTTTCGGCTACGACTGTGACCAGATGTGGGGCGGTTTGCCGTTAACGCAAGCCTCGGCCTTGCTGGCGGTGGTCCATCGGCGGGAGCCCGGCCGCTGCGCGCCGCTGCACCGGAGGAGGAACTGGCGCGTCTTCCATAATCACGCGAAAGCCAACATCGAAGACGGCCTGCCAGGAGTGATACGCTTTGCGGAAAGCCGAGCGGGCATCCTCGGGCCGATCGTACCAGGAGCCGCCGCGCACGGTCTTGCGGCCTGCGGTGGCGACATCGTCGCGTCCGTCGGCAGTGTTATAGGGATACGCGCGGTACGTGCTGAGCGTCCATTCCGCGACGTTGCCTGCCATGTCGTAAAGTCCGAACTGGTTGGCCTCGTAACTGCCACCGGGCGCAGAAACACGGTAGCCGTCATTGACAGCGGCCACGGCAGGACGCCATGCTGGAACGTATTTCCCTGCACCCGGAGGATTCAGCAACATGTAGTCGGCGAGGTTGGAGAAGGAGCGGAAATCCTTGCCGGTATCGCCGAACCACAACGGGGACTGGCTGCCGCCGCGAGCGGCGTACTCCCATTCGGCCTCCGTAGGCAGACGGAAATGCTCGCCGGTCTTCTTGCTCAGCCAGCGGCAGAACTCCACGGCCTGCTGCCATGTGACGCGGCACACCGGCTGCTTCGGACCATTCACACGCCAGCCGCGATCTTCGTCACTGAAGTGCAGGAAATCGGAACGCTCGATCTTGCTGTCGTGCTGCGGGTCGAACAGCGCATACTGTTCGTTGGTGATCTCAAATTCGCCGGCCCAGAAGCCGCCGGAACGGAGCTTGCGCACGGGTTTTTCATCGGGCAGCCCGGCTGCGTCTCCCATGTTGAATTCACCGGCGGGGACATACCGCAGGCGCAGCGGAGAGAGTCCATTACCCAATTCCACGCGCCGCTCGGGCCGAATTGCTGGTGCGGAGCTGGCTACGGTGGCAAGCACGGACGACGGAGCCATCTTGACGGAGATGCGCGGCATGGTTGCCGGTTCCGGCTTCCACTGCATGGCCGCCGTTTCGATGATCGCTTCCGGATCCTCATCGATTCCGGCATACAGCTTCAGCATCTCGCGGCGGCGGTCGCGCTGGTTGGCGACCTTCTGCGGTCCGACGATTTCCGTCCACGTGCCGTGCGCCGGTGCGTTCAGGTCGATCCAGGTGATGAGGCGGTCCCACGCTTCCGCATCGAGCTTCACGCCATAGTGGCCTTTGTTGAGTATCTGAGTCAGCCGGGCAGTGTCGGCATGAAACTCGTAAGGGAGTTGCATGTGCATATCGGGCTCCTGCGTAGCGGGCCGCAGAAAACGCCGCAGTTCCATATAAGCCGGGGGAAACGCAGAACCGAGGCGATAGGATTTCTCGCTGAGGTCGGGATACACCGATGCCCGCGCGCGGAAATCGGGCATGCCGCTCTTTGCGCCATCGTGGCAGGCGACGCAGTAGCGAGTGAGCACGGGCTGCACTTCGCGCACAAAGCTGAAGCCGCGCGTGGGGCCGTACCACGGCTTGATCTCAGAGGGCGCACGATTGATGGCGCTGGCCGAGCGCGGGCTCGGGCTGGAGTTCTGCTTGTCATGGCAGCCCACGCAGGAAACGGTTTCGCCGGGCATGGCGGTCAGCCAACTGCGCATCCATTGGATGGCTTTGCCTTCGGAATCGAGCGGCTGCACGGAAACCGGTGTATTCGCTGGGATGCGGAAATAGGCCGACCCATCGGGCTCCACCGGCACGGTGCCGAGTACGCGCTTGATGTCCCACGGACCATCCAGACCCACACGATTCACCTGCCCGCCCATGTTGTGATACGAAAAGTGATAGGTGTAGAGGCGCAGTTGGCGTACTGTTCCGCGCGGCACGCCTTTCAGCCCTTCGCCGGAATAGACGTTTTGCATGAACACGAGGCCGTCTTTGCGCTGCGGATCCACGCGGTCAGGGATGACCGGCTGGCGCTTTGTTTTGCGCAACGGAATGGGCTCAAGCATGGCGTAACCGGGCGCGGCGATCAGGGGCAGCATGTTATCGAAGACGTCCACCAGATAGACGCCCCAAGGGGACTTCGCATCCATCTTTGCCGAGACCAGGAAATACTTGTCGCTGAGCGGTTGGGGGTGCAGGAATTTGGGCCAACTCTCATTGACCAGTTCGTCTTTGATAGTCGGCTCCACTTTCTTGCCCCAGCCTGGAATGCGCTGCACCACGCCATCGGCTTCGCGCCGTCCTTTGGCGGCATCGAACAGAATCAGTTCGCCCATGCGCGGTACGCCATGGTGGCCGCCGACGATGCCGACAAACCGCGTGGGGTGATTGGGGACGGGCTTGGCATAGAAATTGGAGTTCGGCCAGTAGGAGTTGCTGCCGTAGTATTCCATCTGGCCCATGCCGTCCGGATTCATGTGGAAGAGCAGGCGGGAGACAAAGTGCGGCAGGTCAGAATATTCCCAGCGCTGATACAGGATCCGGCCGTCGTTCAAAACGGTGGGGCACCAGTCGTGTTCCTGCTCATAGGTGAGGCGGCGTATGTGGTCGCTTTGCGGATCGAGCAGGAAGATGTTGGCCACGTGCGAGGCGCCGGTCACGCACGGCACGCCGGTGAAGGGGGCTGTGGAAAGGAACAGGACCTTGCCGCTGGGCAGGTAGGTGGCGTCGTAATTGTGGACGTCGGGCTGATCGATCTGGCTGATCTGCCGCAGCCCGGAACCATCGACTCCAAGTTCATAAACCCGATACGGACCGTTGACGCTGTTGCGCATGGAGAGCATCAGGCGCTGGGCGTCGTAGTGCAATTTCAGGTCGCCGACAAAGCGGTTTTCGCTGGGCCGGAAGAGCGGGGTGAGAACCGGCTGGGAGCGGAAGGACGACAGGATTTCGATTTCGTTGTCGTAGTTGCCGGGCTTGATGCTCTGGTTGCCCTCCCAGTTCTGCGGCAGGCCAAGCATCTTCTCGCCGCGTTTGATGAGCAGGATGCGGTCGAAATCAATCAGGGGATTTGCAAGCAGCGCCTCGCGCCGCAAGGCGAGGAAGTCTCGCTCGATGGCGGCATCGTTGGGTCGGGCGCGGTGCGCCTCTTCAAGACGGTCGAGGCGCGTCAGATACTCAGGGCTGTAACTGGCCGGATTGGATATGGTAAGATCCTGCACGGCGCGCCGCAGAGCTTGCCATTCGGAATCCGGCGAGGCCGCCGCTGCCACAAAAGCTGTAAGTAATAGTCCAATCCCGAGTCTCATGAAAATCTCCCGTTTCCGATATTCAACTCTTTTAGTATACTTAGCGGTAGCTCAGTTGCAAGGGGGTATGCATGATTAATAGACAGAAAGCCGTGCTCCTTGCACTGGCCATGCTGACTGGACTGGTTGCGGCTCCGCCGCCGCTGTCTCCCACGGCTATGGTCGCTTCGCGCGATGGAAAGTCGTTGTGGATCGCCTGCGCCACGTCGAACGAAGTAGTTGAGTTCCAGATCGAAACCGGAAAGATTGTGCATCGTGTCGCACTGCCAGGGGCGCCTTCGGGCCTCGCGCAGTCGCAAGATGGCGCCAGGCTCTACGTGACATTGCCTGCCTCTGTTTCACAGGTGGCGGTGGTGGATACCAAAGACGCGCGAGTCATCGATAAACTGACGGCGGGCCACACGTCGGCCGCTCCCGTGCTCAGCCTGGATGGCAAGCTGCTCTACGTCGCCAACCGCTTCAACAACGACATCAGCGTGCTTGAACTTTCTTCGCGGCGCGAACTGCGGCGCATTGCCGTTGAGCGCGAACCCGTGGCGGCAGCCATAACGCGCGATGGCCGGCGGTTGTTGGTAGCCAATCATCTGCCCGCGGGCCGAGCCGATGCCGCTTATGTCGCTGCCACCATCAGTGTTCTGGATTTGGTTGCGGGCAAACAGGAGCGCACGCTGCGACTGCCGAACGGCGCAGGCAGCGTGATGGATGTGCGGCTCAGCCCCGATGGGCGCTACGCCGCCGTGGCCCATGTGCTGAGCAGGCATCAACTGCCTACTACACAGTTGGAGCGCGGCTGGATGAATACGAACGGCTTCACATTGATCGACGTCCAGGCGATGGCGGTCATCAATACGTTTCTGTTGGATGGCCCGCTGGATGGCGCGGCCAATCCGTGGGCCATCGCGTGGACGGAGGATAGCAGCAAGCTAATCGTCACGCATGCCGGCGCGCACGAAGTGAGCATCACGGACATTCCCGCGCTGCTCACAAAGTACGCGCGCATTGCGCCGCAGGCAACGCCAGGGACAACGGCGGAAGCTGTTTCCGTTTCTGAAACCAGGGCCGAGGTCAGCAACGATCTTTCGTTCCTCACCGGCCTGCGTCAGACGATTCCTCTGGGCGAGAGCGACCGCGGACCGCGCAGCGTGGCGGTGGTGGGCGGCCGGATCTACGCGGCCAATTACTTCTCAGACACACTTGCCGTATTCGAAATGGCGGCCATGCAGAACCAGCCGCAATCGGTGGCGCTAGGGCCAAAACCGCAACCCGGCCTGATCAGGCAGGGCGAGGAACACTTTCACGACGCCAGCCTATGCATGCAGCATTGGCAGAGTTGCGCCACCTGCCATCCTGGCAACGCGCGTGTCGATGGCTTCAACTGGGACCTGCTGAACGATGGGATTGGTAACCCGAAGAACACGAAGAACATGTTGCTTTCGCACAAGACTCCTCCGGCCATGAGCCTGGGCGTTCGCGAGACCGCGGAGACGGCCGTCCGCTCCGGCTTCCTGCACATTCAATACACACGCCCGCCGGGTTCGGTGACGGCTGCCGTGGATGCGTACCTGAACTCATTGCAGCCTGTGCCCAGTCCATTGCTGGTGAATGGCGAACTCTCCGCGGCAGCCAAGCGCGGCCGTGAGATTTACGAGAGCAAGGCTGTTGGATGTGCCGTCTGCCATCCGGCCGGACTGTTCACCAATATGCAGCCGTACGATGTTGGTACCGCCAGCCGCGGGGACAAGGCGGACGAAAAGTTCGACACGCCAACGCTGGTTGAGGTGTGGCGGACAGCACCTTATCTCCACGACGGCTCAGCCGTCACCATGCGCGATGTGCTCACCGTTCGCAATCGCAAGGACCGCCACGGTAAGACTTCGCAGCTGACACCGCGTCAGCTCGACGACCTGATCGCCTACATTCTGTCGCTTTGATGCAGGACATAGGTCCAGAGGCCGCCGTGGTCGACCCACAGGCTCTGGCTGCCTTCGAAATCTTCGCGGCGAATCGAAGCGGGGTCGCGATAACCCAGGCTCACGGCCTTGCAGTCGGCTTCGGAGATGCCGGTGGCGAGCGTAACGCGGAAGTCCTCATTCACGCCGCGGACATTCATCACGTGCGACGCGATGTTTAGATTGAAGCCCGGATTGCGGGTGAGAAAATCGAGCACATAATCGCGGCCGTGATAGCCGATCTCGCGGATGGCCGCGTCCATCGCCTGATTGCTATGGAAGGCGTGGATGTGCGGGGCGAAGATGATGACCTCGGCATCGGGCGCGAGCACACCGGGGATCTGCAGATAGTAGCTGCCTTTGCCGGCGGTCCAGATTTCGTCGTAGACGTTGTGCATGCGCTGCACCGCGCGAGTGATCGGTTGGGCGACCTTGATGAAGTGCAGTTCGTTCGACATTTCGACGGACTGCGCAAATGCCTGCTTGAAGCCCGCAAGGCCCATGCCTGGGAAGAGGCCTTTGACGGCCATGCCGCCGTGATCGTCTTCGGCCAGCACCATGTTGAGCAGCAGGATGGGTGTGTCGCCGAGGCGGTCCATGATCATGCCCGCGGCGCGATCAATAATGCGGCGGGCCGGATTGTCGGCCTTGCCAAGAATGTTGGGCAGGCCGACCAGGGCCGCAGCCCAATGGAACGACGCGGTAACGTCGCCACCAACGATGCCCGGGACAAGGAGTTTCGTACCGCCTGCGAAGCCGGCCGCTTCATGCGGTTTGGTGGCCGCGATGCAGATGACGAGGTCGTAGTTATCGAAGATGATTTTGTTGGCGGTGACCGGGATGGCCTGGTGGATGGCTCCGCCGGTTTCGGAGGCGATGTATTCGGCGGGCAGGTCGCCGAGGTAGGCGAGTTGCTCGGGGTTGTCGAATTCGTGGCTGAAGAGTCTTCTGAGGCAGGGCGTTGCATCCGTGAAACCGAGCTTCGACAGAGTTTCTTCGCGGGTCATCTTGCGGTGAGTGCCGGCGGAGTTGAAGGCGTCCATCGTCTGCAGTCCACGCGCGAGCAGAATTTCGTGGGCGGCGCGGGCGATCTGGTCCGTGCAGTCGGTGCGCGAGTAGTCGGGGTGGATGACCAGTACGCGCGCGCAGCGCGAAATGGGGCGCAGGGCGGATTCGACGATGCCTTGGATATTGTCTTTGGTCAGGAAGCCTTGGGGAATAACGCTGGTTGCTGCCATACGGGGGGAACGTCCTCTCTAAACTTTCATTTTCGCATAGCCGGGTTTTCTGAGCGCGGGCGGGATGTGCGCTGTCGCTAAAGGGATAGATTCAAAGAAATCCGAGCGTAGTGGTACGCCATTCCGAGCGGCGACCGCAAATGCGCTTTAAACTGGTCTGTGACTAAAAGTCACGTCGCTTATTTTCAACATCGGCAGCTCACCGGAAATCGTGGTTCAGAACATATGCTGGCCGGCTGTGGGTTTAGTCACAGGTTGTTCAATCCGGCGCAGCCGGAGGCCGCGCTCTTGCGCCAAGGGAACGAATTCTCGTCGCGGCTCAGGTATAACGAGACACATGACCGCTCCCTTGGAAGGCGTGAAAAATTTGAATCTGGACAGGCGGATCCTCCTTCGCTAAAGCTACGGCGGACAGGTCGCCTGTCCAGCTCGCTTGCGAGCGCATTTTTTCACACGTTCTTGCGGTCGCGGCTCCGTATATGTCGCGGATCGGTTATTAGATGCTGCCATGCTGGCAGCCCGCGTGCACATCAGATTGGCAGACCTGGAAATCTTTTATATGAATTCAACAGAAATGTTTTCCCTACAAGACAAAGTTGCCGTGGTTGTTGGCGGAGGAGGTGTCCTTGCGGGCGAGATGGCGTTAGGATTAGCCCATGCGGGCGCCAAAGTCGCGATTCTCGACATCAATTTCGAGGCGGCCGAAGCACGGGCACTTTCCATCTGCAAGAAGGGGCGGCGCGCGATTCCGATCAAAACCGACGTAGCTCACAAGAGTGATTTGGAACACGCATTGGAAACGACTCTTGCAAATTTCGGCAGTGTTGACATTTTGCTCAATGCGGCTGGGATTAACTCGGCAACTCCGTTTTTTGAGATCACCGAAGAGGAGTGGGATCGGATTCTTGATGTCGATTTAAGAAGCGTTTTTCTGGCTTGCCAGGTTTTCGGTAAGCAGATGGTGGATGCCGGCAAGGGTGGGTCGATCATAAATATCTCCTCGGCCTCGAGCGGACCGCCGTTGTCGAAAGTGTTCACGTATAGCGTGGCGAAGGCCGGTGTGAATCAAATCACCCAGTTCCTGGCGCGTGAATTCGCACCCTACAAGATCCGGGTGAATGCAATTCTGCCTGGTTTCTTCCCGGCAGAGCAAAATCGCAAGGTCCTGACTGAGGACCGGACGGCGCAGATTTTGGGCCATACGCCGATGGCGCGTTTTGGTGAGGCGGGTGAGCTAGTGGGCGCGGCGATATATCTGGCGAGCGAAGCGGCCTCTTCGTTCGTAACGGGCTCGATACTCCGCGTGGATGGCGGATTCACTTCGGTGTCGATCTAGCCGTCTGAATCTCATTCAGATCTAAATGAAAGTAGCAAGATTTCTGACAACTTCAAGAAGCCTTGGCTTGCGGAAATGCCTCGTAGATGAGTTGGTCAAGTTGCACGTCCACGCAGTCCAGTGACGTCCGACCTGGGAACGGCAACACTGCGTCGTTGTCGGTGAGCATGGCGACGGCGGTGCAAGGACGCCAGGAAAACCAGTGCACGTGCGGGGTTCCAGACCTTGACGGTTTGAGGTCGAAGACCTCGCTAGTATCAGAACAATGTAATTACGGAACATAATGCTTACTCAGTTTGCGGTCCGCCTTTTGACGCGTAAACGTCCACTCGATGCCTCGCTTTGCAGCGTTTCTCTGCTGCTGCCAGGACTGCAGTTCGGCCTGTAACAG
>CAIRSA010000440.1 GCA_903881085.1 uncultured Acidobacteriia bacterium | reverse complement strand
CGCCTACACCTACTACTACACCGAAACCACCCCCGACCCCTCCAAATGGACCACCAACGGCGACCCCACCACCGCCACCGGAGGCTCCAAAATCTCCAACCTCGCCATCCCCGACGGCTCCAACATCTACGAAATCAAAACCGTCCTCAACATCAAATCCAGCGGCGGCACCTACACATCACCTATCTCCGCGCCTCAAACGACGCCCTCAACTCCCCCACCGTAGCCAACGGCACCTACTACTCCATCGAACTGCAAGACGTCACAGTCAACGGCACATCCTGCTACGGCAACCTGGCCATCTACAAAACCATCGCCGGTTCCGTCAACTACCTCGCAGGCATGGCCTTCCCATGTAAAGACGGAATGACGTGGCGAACGACACAAGCCCAAGGGTATTTCTTCATCTGGAACGACCTCGGCCTCTTCTACTACGTGGTTGACAGCGACATCGCAGCAGGCCAACCCGGCTTCGGCGCACGCAACCTCAACACCGCCGCGGGCAACGGTTTCGCCAGCATCAGCCTCGGCCTCTACGACACAACCCCGTGGACCGGCATCAACACCGCCTCCATCGCCACCTCCGTTGCCGCCAACGAAGTCGACTTCCAATGGCAAAACGCCGTCAGCGCCGTTGGCATCTGCGGCTACCAGACCTACAGGGACGGAACGTTCATGGGAGGCACCACCGCTGGCCCAACGCTGGTCGATCACAGCGTCTCTCCCAACTCCATGTATCAGTACGCCATCTCATCGGTAAACTGTCAGGGCCAGCAGATCCTCTCCGCGAGCTTCCCCGTCCACACGCCCTCGCCAGGAGGCATCGACCCGCGCCGCACCGGAGTCCGCACCAACGGAGCATACTGGGGCGGCAACGGAGAACAAATCGACTTGCTCAGCGGCAACCTGAACTTCACCCTCCCACTGATCCGCGCCCAGGGCCGAGGCGGTTGGGGTGTCAATTTCGCCTTAAACTACAACTCAGCAAACTTCCGCAAAGATACTGCTGCCACATGGAAAATAGGCCGCGACTCCGGCTACGGTTTCGGCTGGAAGTTCCTGGCAGGCAGCATCACGCCCTATTATGCCGACTGGTGGGGCATTCACCACTACGTCTTCACCGATTCCACCGGAGCCGAATACCGCCTCAACCGGCAGGACGCCAACGGCATCTGGTACTCCCAGGAGGGGACCTATGTGCGGTATGATCCGGTAAAGAACCAGCTCTACTTCCCGGACGGCAGTTTCTGGGAGTTCGGCGCGCAATCGGCAGGTTTGGAAGAGGACGGCGGCACGTTTTATCCGACGAAAATGCAGGATACCAACGGCAACTATATCGCGATCAGCTATCAGACGGGCGCCTACGCCCTTTCGCCGCAGTCCAGCGCCCGCATCACCGTGATCGAGGATTCGCGCGCGTTGTACTACCCCTACGGAAACGCGAACCAATTGGCAACGTACTGGCTAACCTATACCGCCGACCTCGCTCCGCACCTCACCTCCATCCAAAGCATCTCAGCAGTCGGAGTCAACTTCACATTCGGCATCGCGCAAAACGTCCCACTCAACTCCCCCTTCTACGGCGACAACACTACCTTCGGCACAACCGGGCGCCTCGACTCCGTCACCGGCGCATACAACCAGGCCCACGTCTTCACTTACAACAGCAACAGTTCCGGCGAACTCACCCAAGTCCAGTTCCCCTACGGCGGCAAACTTGGCTGGCAGTTCATGGACTACCACTACTCCGACGGCCGCGTTGTGCGCGATATGTACAACCGCCTACTGGACGACACCATCAACGGCCAGCAGTCGTACGCCTTCTATCACGATGCCGCGCGCGACTTGAGCGGCAGCACGCACAGCGCCACCAGCATTCTGGACGCAGGCCAGCAAACACTGAAGAACTGGACCTTCGATCCCGTCTCCGGCCTGTTGCAGCAGCAGGTGGATAGCACACCTTCCTACGCCACCTACCGCTACTCTAACCTGACCTGGACCGCGGATTCCGATGGCAACCCCTACATCGGCACAACTTACAACTATCTGGTGACCCAGCCCGGCGGAGCCCAGACCATCGCCCGCACCGATCAGGTGAAGGATAACTACGGCAACCTCACCCAGATGAAGATCTACGATTACAACAACACGTCCACGCCAGCCCGCACGTACAACAACTATTACGTCATTGACCCGATTTACACCAGCCGTTACATGCATAATCTGCTTTCCAACAGCACGGTTACGCCCGCCGGCAGCAGCCCGATCACTCTCGTTTCCAACTGGTACGACTACGACACCATCCAATCCGTTCTTGTTCCCTGTGCCCAGACCACCAACAGCCAATACCAGGCCTCGCCGCCCGACAGTGCCAACGAATTCGACCCAACTTACAACGGCAACGGCGCTGGTTACCGCGGCAATGTTTGCGGGAGCGTAAACCCCAGCGGCATTCGTAGAATGCAATACAACCGCGCCGGGGCAGCCCTTCAGCAAAGCGTGAACGGCATTGTTACCAACACGGTCCCCGCCGCAGCTAACAATTATGCAGTCCCCTCGGCCATCTCCACCGGCAACCTGACCAGCAGCATGACGTGGAACGGCGCCTTTCAACCCACCGGCGCAACAAACCCCAATGGGGCTAGCAGCAGCCTGGCATACGACCTGTATGCGCGACCGTCAGGCGGCACATCACCGTACGGCTCTGCCACTGGAATCACGTATAACAACTGGGCGCCAGGAACGCCGGCCACGCGAGTCACCACAACGGCAACAACCACCACCAACAACCGCTGGACCCGCGAAACGCTGGACGGCTTCGGCCGCACTGTGAAAGTGGAAACGGGCTATACGACCAACAACGGCTCGCCAACCATTGTTGGCCAGTCCGAATCCATCTATGCCCCCTGCGGCTGCACGCCCATGGGTAAGGTCAAGCAAACCTCCGCGACCCACGCTCCCGGCGGGCCAGTTTACTGGACGGTCTACACCTATGATCCACTCGGTCGCACCCTGACCGTCAGCCAGCCGAATAACCTCGGCCAAACCAGGTACGCGTACGCCGGCAACACCGTCACGGTAACGGATGCCGCAGGCAAGTGGAAAACCTTCACCACGGATGCGCTTGGCAACCTGACGCAAGTCACCGAGCCCAATCCCAAGGGCGGCGACAACTACAACACGTCGTACACCTACAACACTTTCAATCAATTACTCAACGTATCGATGACCCGCCCCAAGGTGCCCGCCAACGGCACCAACGTAACGCAAACCCGCACCTTCACGTATTATCAGGACACCCCGTATGTCCACACAGCAACCAATCCGGAAAACGGTACGGTGAGCTACACCTACAACGGTTTCGGCAAGGTCGCCACCAAGACGGACGCTAAGGGCCAGACCATCGCCTACGACTATGATTCGCTCGCGCGCCTGGTAACGGTCCGCCAGCAGTTTCCCAACGGCAGTTCAACCGTGATTCGCAGTTACACCTATGACGCCAACGGCTGGAACCAGGGCACGTACCTCAACGGCCGCCTGGCGCGCGTCGATTACGGCAGCCCGAACGCTGCTACCGGATCCTGGTCGGAACTCTACGGCTACCACCCGGCGGGAGGCCGCACGGCCAAGCGCATCACCAGTAATGTCAGCGGCGCGCCCGCGCAAAACCTCGACGCCTTCTGGACCTACAACAACGAAGGGCGCGTGCAATCGGTGCAGTATCCGGACACGACCGACGCCGCAACGCTTGCCACCATCCCAGGCTACGTTTACACGTACAACTTCGACCAGATGGGCCGCCCCAGCGAACTGGCCGCCGGCGCAGGCCTCGGCACTCCCACTTACAAGCACGTGCAAAACGTCACGTACGGCCCATCGGGCGAGATGACCGGAATCCAGTACGTTTCAAGCGCTGTCTGGTATTCCACTCCAGGCATCTGGAACACAACTTATACCGGCGAAAACCGCACTTACAACGCCCGTATGCAAGTAACGAACATTTCGAACGGCTCGGACTCCATCTCCTATAACTACTTTGACGTCGCCCAAGGCCAAGCCGACGACACTACGAAGAACAACGGCAAAGTCGGCCGCATAGTCTCGACGCTGGGCGGAGTGACGGAGGAAGTTCACTACCGCTACGACAGTCTGAACCGCTTGATCGCCGCCTACACCACGGACACCAGCGCCAACGGCTGGGGCCTCGCCTGGGATTACGACGGTTTCGGCAACCGCTGGTCGCAGACCGTGACGCAGGGCACGGCGCAGCCCATGACGGCCTCGTATGACCAGACCACCAACCGCTTCGCTGGCGGCGGATACGACGCCAACGGCAACCCAACCTATGGCTACAACGTCTCCTACGACGTGGAGAACCGCATGTTGACGAACGGAACGGACAACTACGTATACGCTCCGGATAACATGCGCATCTACAAAAGTGTGCTGGACGGTAACGGCAACAAGATTGAGTATGTGTACTTCTATTCGGGCAGCAAGCGCCTGGCGACGTACAAGAAGGTCTACCCGGACCCCAATCAGCCGGCCTTCTACTTCGCCTTTGTGAGCGCGAACGTCTACTTCGGCGGCAAGTTGGTGCAGGCCGAAGGCGCCGCAATCCTGGCCGACCGCCTCCGAACCGTGGTATGGGACAGTCTAAAAGGTTACCACCGCTACTTTCCTTATGGCGAGGAACGGACCACTACAACCAACGAGAGTACGAAGTTCGGTACGTATTTCCGGGATGCGTCGACGGGACTGGATTATGCGGCGAACCGGTACTTTGACAGCCGGGGCGGGCGGTTCTTGACGCCGGACCAGTCTACCTCAAGTTTTAATCTGATGAGTCCGGGCAGTTGGAATCGATACTCTTACAGCAGCAATGATCCAATCTCACGGGGTGATCCTCTTGGTCTCTTCGACTATGATCCGGATGATGAGTGCACATGGGTAAACGGTACGCTTACTTGTCCTGAGCCTGAGCCGCCGGATACAAAACCAGCCGGATCAAGTGACGGGAACGGTGACGGCCAAAATAACTCATCTGGAAGTAGTCAGAATAGTGGGCCGCTAGCCGATGCCACTATGAGGGCAGAGTGGTACGCTGGCATAGAAGTGGCTATCAATAGACTGAAGAAAACAGATTGTGGCGCCCTATTTGGCTTGACCGGCGGTGCGGGAAACAGTTCCCCAGGAGCACTTGATGTTCTCGCAAAAATATCAAATTCATATGTTTTCGGTCCGATATCCTCAAAAGCTGGAACAGTAACAAGTGCAACAACCACTGGAAGTGGTATCGCCACCATTCCTATTGGCAATGGGGCAACTATTGTGGTGTCGAAAGGAGTAGTGATTAGAGTCAACAACACATCATCAGGCTCCTCTTTTGTTTCAGGAAATGCTAATGATTGGGCAGCAACGATACTCCATGAATTGGGGCACGCTTACATTGATCTTTATGGTCAGGGTACTTCAAGAATTGGACCAGACGGCGATGATGTAAGTAAGAGTATGGCTAATACAAAAGAGGTTAAAGAGCAATGCAATCTGTAATCATGTTGATGATCCTGTCTGGGCTCGTATGTGGGCAGCCAGCTCAATTGCCTATTGGCAAGCTCCGAACTATAAGCGTTTGCGAATTGCTTTCAAGGCGAATTGACTATAACGGCAAGATGATCAAAGTGCGGGGGGAGGTAAAAGGAGGTGGTCACGGTGTATGGCTTGTGGCTGACACAAATTGTGACTTTAGAGTGGTAACCGATAGTGTGGTATGGCCAAACTACATTTATCTAACTTATCCGTCACCGAAGAAAGAGCATGGCGAGATGTATGCTGAATTTGTCGTTGACGCGGATTCTGTTGCTGCGGCAGAGCGGACAATCCAGCGAGCCGGATTTCAAGAGGGAAAAGACCGTATTTTCCAAACATTCATCGGCCGCTTTGTAACGTATGGGGACCTTCGCCTACGATCAAATGCGGGGACACCGGGCTCTCGAAGAGTTGGATTTGGCCCAGTTGGACTTGATGCTCCTGCGCAGATTCTTATAAAGGAAATCTTGGAGACGAAGCTTGTTAGGGGAGAGCAACAGTGAGAGAGTAGGTATGACTCTACATTACAGCAAGTGGTCCCACCTGTACTCCTCTCATTCGACCGGAGGCCGCACCACCAAGCGGATTAATTTGAACTATCAGTTATTGCAATCCACCTTTACACAGACACTTGACTCATATTGTCTAGTGGTATTGCCGGCGCAGACACTTCGAATCGTTACTGGGTGGCGAAAGACTATTCCATAGAAATCGGTCCGGCTGACTCTTCTAAGGTGCTTGTCTGTAATATGGGTTTTGCGCTGGTTAACTTATCAATAGCTTTCGAAAGGCATTAAGGTTCGCCAGGCCGGAAAAAGCAGCGGTACCGCCAAGTCAGCAAATGAGATCTGCGCCCATTGCGCCTTGGCTCCCTTGACAATACCCCGAAATCCACCCGAGGCATGAACGAGGTCGCATGGGTCGGCTTCAAAATCATCTCTCGTATAAGGGCAAAGGAACAATGAAGCAACAGAATCCCAGGAAGAAGCCGCCGCAAAAAACTCCCCGTGCCCCCCATCGTCCATGGCTCGCGCCGCTTCTCATTTTTCTCATCGCCTTCGCCTTCCGCCTCGACACCGTATTCACCGGCCCCAGCAGCCACACCCGCGTCCTCCGCAACCATGAGCCCCAATCCGTCGCCGAATCCCTGGTCCGCACCGGCCAATTCGCCAACCCATTCCACACACCAACAGGCCCAACCGCCCACCTCGCCCCGTTCCAACCCGTCCTCCTCGCCTCGCTGATCGCCGCGTTTCCCGGCGACGCAAACTACGAAACCGCCAAACAGATTCTGTCTTCGGCCGCAGCCTCGCTCCAATACGCGCTCCTACCGCTCGTCGCAACGGCGCTGGGCCTCAGTCGCACCACCGGTATCGCTGCCGCCGCACTCGCCATTGCGACCTTCGCCTTCCTGCCGAAAAAGGTCCAGCCCATCGAAACCCAAGGAACCTGGGAGGCTGCCTACGCCGCCCTCGCCCTGGTGCTGCTCACCATGGCCTTCAAAAAAGCGCGCCCCGCAATCTTCGGCCTCGCCAGCGGCCTCACCATCCTCGTCATCCCCTCCGCCGCGCTGCTCGCCGCCGCCTACCTCGCCATCCGCAAACAGAAACTCCCCGTCCTCGTCGCTCTGCTCACGCTGGTTCCATGGACCGCCAGAAACATGCTCGTCATGGGCTCCCCCATCTGGGGCCGCGACAACCTGGGCCTCGAACTCGACGTCGCCAACAACGATTGCGCCGCCTCCAAATTCGTCATCAACCGCCACTCCGGCTGCTTCGTGTCCCGCCATCCCAATACGAACCCCGCCGAAGCCGCCGCTGTCATCAAGGAAGGCGAAGTCGCCTACAACAGCCGCAAACTGCATGACGCTGTCACCTGGATGTCGCAAAACCCGGCCCGCTTCGCCACCCTCACTGCCGAGCGAATCCAGCTCTTCTGGTTCCCCGAAATCGGCTCCAGCCTGCTTGGAATCATCACCATCCTGGGTTTCGCCGGCGCGTTCGTCCTTTACAAGCAAAACCGCTCCGCCTTCTGGACCCTCGCCATCCCGCTCCTCGTCTACCCGCCCGTCTACTACCTCACGCAAAACTTCCCCCGCTACCGTTACCCGGTATTGTGGATCTCATTCATCCTGTCCGGCTACGCGCTCACAGAACTGTTTGAACGGCTGGGCAAGAGGAATAGATCGATGCAAAGGAATTGAAGAATGCTTTCTCTGCCTTTCCAACCCCATAGCGGAAACCGGCGTCGCAGATGCCGGGCATCCGATGGAACCGCTGACATTGGGGCGGCGCGGCTCCGTTGTGCGCGCTATTAGTGAAGAGACGCTGCTCTTGCGGCGGCAACACGTTCCAAAGGGATAAAAGGCAAGATGGCCAGCAGTTGCCTGACGGCGTCCTCGCGCTTGTTTTCGCCCGTGCCGCTCAGCAGTTCAAAACACGTAATGGCCGTGCTTTGGAGCAATTCAGCCGCCTGATATCGCGCAAGCTGGTCCGCCGCCGGCTACACCCCGGCAAGGTAGTCGATCAGAACATCGCTATCGGCGGGAATCATCGCCAACTCTCGCGGAGCTCCTGTGCGGTCTTGCGTAACTCCTCGGCTTCCTGTTCTGAAATAGATCCAGCCAGGGCACGAAACGCTTTGCGCCGCTTCTCGCGGTCCATTTCGCCCGCAAGATAACTCTCAATGGCTTCGCCGAGAACCGCTGAAAAACCCTTCTGACCCCGGCGGGAAGCCAGGCTGAGGAGTGCGCTGCGGTGCTCCGGTTTCATTTTGACAGTCGTCCGCATAGAACTATTTTTCCACGTGCATGTACATGTAATTGAATAGTGCAAAAATACATCCATCCACGCGCCCTGAGATAGGCCTGATCGCAAATCACGGCCTAAAAATCTATTTTGTTCCTTTCCCCTCAATCGCTTCCCCATTTACGCGCATCCCTCCCCAGCCACCCATGCTAAAAACAGGAAGGCTGGGCGCCTTGCAAACAGGCGAGCCCGACCCCGGAACTATCATGTCACACGCTCTCACCAACACCGCTCCAAACACACCTTCGGCCACGCGTCTATCCGTCCATCGCAATGCCTCAGAAACAGCTGAGGAAAACAAAAAACCCAAGCCTATCCCACGGACGCGTAACTGCCAAACAATGCAATGGACTAACTTGTGGAAAATGGGAAAACACAAAAAATGTTTATTCGCCTCCTCTTCGCCCTTTTGCCGAAAATCAAGAGAAAACGGCGGTCCCCAAACCGGTCAAAGCATGTCCCGCTCAGGCCACTTCCGCAGGCAAACACAGCCCGCAAATGCGGCCAGCCGAGACCAGCCACGCCATTCCGTCTCAAAACCGGATATAGTATCTCTTGACCGTTGCTCTAGGAGGAATCCACGTGGAAACCAAACTCCCAAGCTTGGCAGGCGGAGCGTCGTAATGCCTGCACCCGCAAACCCGCAACTCGAAATGACCGCACTCGATGCGTTCCCACTCCGCGAACCCGTCTCCAGGCGCACCTACACCTGCCTGCGGCTCAAGACCCGCTCCGGCGCAATCGGCTACGGGGAATGTTCACGGCTCACACCGCAAGATCTGGCCGCCCTAAGAGCAGCCATCCAAGGGAAGGAGGCCAGCAGCTTCGAAAGCATCCGCCAACGCGTGACGGCCTCGCCCGCGGCGCTCGCCGGGCTCGACATGGCCATGCTCGACCTCGTCGGCAAGTTCACCAAAGCCCCGGTCTATCAGGTGCTGGGTGGCCCTACCCGCAACCAGGCCCGCGCCCTCGCACACATCGGAGGCGAAACCGACGATGCTGTGGTGCAGGCCATCTCCCGAGCCCGCGCCGCCGGCCACATGGCCTTCCTGATTCCGGTTCCCGCCACGCATTCGCCCAACCACAGCGCGACACTCGTGAACGCCTCAAAGCAGCGTTTCGAAAAAGCGCGTGCCGCTGCCGGCGCCGGTTGCGATTTCGTCTTCGACGCCGCTGGCCGCCTGACCGCAGGCGACGCCTCCAGCCTCGCCGCGGCCTTCGAACGCCAACACCTGCTCTGGTTCGACGAACCTTGCCCGCTTTCAAACCTCACCGCCGCCAGCCGCATCGCCAACGAAAATGTCACCCCGGTCGGCTTCGGCCGCTTCGCCGCGGAGGCCGGCGTCTTTCTGAACCTGCTGCGTAGCGACGCGATTGACGTCGTCCGCCCCGATCTTGCCCGCCACGGCATCACGCAAGCGCGCCGCATCGCAGCCGTCGCCGAGCCGTACTATGTTGCCGCCGCGCCCTTCCACGACGGCGGACCCATCGCCACCGCCGCAGCCCTGCACCTCGCCGCCAGCATCCCCAATTTCTTCATCCAGCAACTGCCTTACCCGGCTGCCGAAGAGGATCGCCGCATGCGTGCGCGGCTTGCCGGCGCATCGCTTGAAACAGTCAAGGACGGTTTCCTCCAACTCCCGCAAGGGCCGGGCTTGGGGCTAGCCGTGGATGAAGCCGCATTCAACGAATACCGGGAGCGTGAAGCATGAACCGTCGAAACTTCCTTGCAGGCGCAGGCGTTGCCTCGGCAGCCACGCCTCGCCGCAACATGTCGTTCTGCGATTGCGCGCCGCAGCCGCAGGCCGCTGTCCCAGTGGGGGCGGGCGCGTTGGCGGCCGTTGGCTCCAAGGTGCGCATCACCAACATGAAGACCTTCGGCGTCACAATCCCTGGCGCGCCGCCCGACAGGCCATACGTCTTCGTGAAACTCGAAACCGATGCCGGACTGGTTGGTTGGGGCGAAGGGACACTGGAAGGAAAGGCAGGTGCGGTACTCGCCTGCATCAACGACTTCCGCGACTTTCTCATCGGCGCCGACCCCATCCCCGTGGAACACCACTGGCAATCGATGTACGTCCATAGCTTCTACCGTGCCGGTCCGGTGATCGGTTCGGCCATCTCCGCCATCGATCAGGCGCTGTGGGATCTGCGCGGCAAAATTCTCGGCGTGCCCGTCTACAAACTGCTCGGTGGCCCCAATGATCTGGATGGTGTGCGCGGATATTACGTCGCCAATGCGCGCTCACTCGACGACCTGAAGCGCCTGCGCCAGACGGCGAAAGAGCAGGGAATTACCGCCTTCAAAGGTGGCCTGCCCAGTTACTACGAATGGATCGACACCAATCAGAAGATCACCGAAGCCATCCGCCACGTAGAGATGCTGCGCGAAGGCCTGGGGCCGGACATCGATATCGCCGTCGACTTCCATGCCAAGACCAGCCCCACCGTCGCGGCCGTGATCATTAAGGAATTGGAGCCGCTACACCTGCTGTGGGTTGAGGAGCCATGCCCGCCGGAAAACGTTCGTGCCATGGCGCGCATCGCAAGGCGTGTCCAAACTCCCATCGCCACCGGTGAGCGCCTGGTGGCATCTTACGGCGTGCGCGAACTCGTCGAAAACTCCGTGGTCGATATCATTCAGACCGATACAAACCATGTCGGCGGCATCACCGGACTTTGGAAAGTAGCCGCGCTGGCCAACGTCTCTGGCATCACCATGGCGCCGCACGCCTGCGAAGGTCCCATCGGCATGCTGGCATCGCTGCACGTGGACGCCTCGATCCCCAACTTCCTGATTCAGGAATGCTGCGGCCAGGCCGTGCCGCAAGTGCGCGACAAGGTGTGGGAGGAATGGTTCGGCTTCCCCGTCATGCGCATGGTGAACGGCAAGTATCCATTGCCCGACAAGCCGGGCCTGGGCTTCGAACTTACTGAAGACGCGCTGAAAAAGTATCCCTTCGCCGGCAGTAAGCCCATGGCCCGCGTATTTCACCACGACGGCTCCGTCGCGGAGTGGTAGATTAAGGACATTATGGTATTCATATTCTTACTTTCCGCGATGGCATTCGGCCAAACGCCGGCCACGCTAAAAATCGATGTTGCTCATCCCAAAGCCGCGGTGAGTCCGATTCTGTACGGCCTGATGACTGAAGAGATCAATTACTCCTACGACGGCGGCCTCTATGCGGAGTTGGTTCGTAATCGCACCTTCCGCAATGACTGGTCGGGGATTCTGAACTGGTACCTGATTGAGAAAGGCTCGGCTTCGGCTACAATGAGCATCGATCGGTCCACTGGCCCATCCAAGGCGCTGACGACCAGCGCGAAAATGGAAGTCACCAAGGCCGATGCCAATAGCCCGGCAGGCCTGCTCAATGAGGGCTACTGGGGAATGGCCGTGCGCCCAAACAGCCGCTACAAAGGATCGTTCTTTGCCAAGAGCAGTTCCATGGGGCCGTTGCCAGTGCGTGTGGCGCTGGTTGCCGACCAATCAGGCCAGGTACTTGCCAAGACTTCGCTCGCGGTTTTAGGCAATGCGTGGAAAGAGTATAAGTTCGAGATGCAGTCAGGCAGCGTCGCGGCATCGGCTGAGAATCATCTGGAAATTACCGTTGAGCAACCGGCCACTTTGTGGCTGCAGCTGGTCTCGGTTTTCCCGCCCACTTACAAAGGCCGCGCGAACGGCAACCGCATCGACATTATGGAAAAGATGGCCGCCATGCGCCCGTCTTTCCTGCGTTTTCCAGGTGGCAACTATCTGGAAGGGAATCGCATCGAGACGCGCTTCGACTGGAAGAAGATGATCGGCCCGAACGTGGATCGCCCTACGCATCCCGGCACCTGGAACTACCACTCCACCGACGGTATGGGCCTGCTGGAATTCCTGGAATGGTGTGAGGACCTGAATATGGAGCCACTGCTTGGCATCTATGCCGGGTACTCGCTCGGTGGTCAGGTTGTGAAGCCCGGGCCGGACCTTGAAACCTATGTGCAGGAGGGTCTCGAAGAGCTCGAATACGTCACTGGCGCCTCGGACACCAAGTGGGGCGCGGTGCGTGCTCGCGACGGGCATCCGGCGCCTTTCAAAGTACGGTATGTCGAGATCGGCAATGAAGACCAGTTCGATAAGGCCAAGACCTACGAGGGCCGATACGCGCAGTTCTACAAGGCCATCAAGGCGAAGTATCCAGAGATGCAGATTATAGCCACCATGCCCATCAATGAGATGAGGCCCGACGTGGTTGACGATCATTATTACAAGCGTGAGCGCGGCATGTTTGAAGAAGCCCGCCACTACGACAACACCGACCGCAAAGGCCCCAAGATCTTCGTCGGCGAATGGGCCACACGCGAAGGATCGCCCACCACCAACTTCGGCGGTGCGCTGGGAGACGCGGCGTTCATGACTGGCATGGAGCGCAATAGCGACATCGTGATTATGTCCGCCTACGCGCCATTGTTCGTCAACGTCAGTCCTGGCGGCATGCAGTGGAGCTCTGATCTGATCGGTTATGACGCGCTCAACAGCTATGGCTCGCCGAGTTATTACGCGCAGGTGATGTTCGCTGCGTGCCTGGGCGATCACATCAACGAAGCCTCGGTTTCAGGCGCTGGCGACAAGTTCTTTTACGCCGTTACCTCGACGCCGAAGAAGCTCTGCGTGAAACTCGTCAACGCCACGTCTGTCCCGCAGCCGCTTTCCATCGAACTTACTGGAATAGGCGCTGGAGCGCACTCCGCGCAGATCCAGACGCTGAAAGCGAACACCATCTGGGCCACCAACACCATCGCGCAACCCACGCGCATCGTGCCGGTGAAAGCAACCGCCAGCATCAACGGCGAGCGCCTGCAGCACACGATGCCGGCCTATTCGATTCAGGTTTTGCAGATCGATCGAAAGTAGCTATTTCGATGTGAGGCTGAGTGCCCAATCGTCAGCTGCGGTTGGGCACTGCGGCAAGGCGATCTTGCCTTGCGCGTCGGCCTTCAACGTCCCATCGCCGGCCTGGCTCCATGCCCCCGTTCGCGGGTCGAACCATTTCGCTTCGTATGCTGTGTTGGGCCGTGCGCCGGAAAGGTCCGGCCGTACCACGTTACGTTCAAAGTAGAGCTTAAAGTGGCGCTTGTCATCGGTTCGCAAGCAGTACGCCCAGCCTTCCTGAAGCACTTTGGATGTATCGCTCCAATGACCGAATTTCGCGTCCTGGCCTGTCTTCGAAACAGAGAGCAATTCGCGGTGCGGCACCAGGTCCTGAATAGGGCGGTCGCCATCCATGATGAACCGCCCGGCGAGCGGTACTTCATTGGCTGCCTGCCACTTGATCGACACCCACATGTTGACGAAAGTCTTGCTGTCTTCGCGATTGCCGCGCGTTAGCCCCATGGCCTGATAGGCGGCGCCGGATAACGCGCCGTTGAGCAGTTGTGCGTACATAGTCGAGCGGCTCTTGCGGCGCTCCTCTGCGGAGTCGTTCGGTATGTACCAGGGCTCCTGCCCGAAGATCGGCAGCGGGTTGGGCAGCTTATACATCTCCAGGACGAAATCGCCAATGGAATGGTCGCGAGGAGTGTTGCCGGTCTGATGCAAAGTTAGCCACGGCGCCTTGTCGGTATGGCCCCACGAGAGGTAGGTTGAGCCGCTAACATTGGTTGAGACCAACTGCCCGAATGGCGGGTGCCCGTACTTTTTGTAATAGCCGTCCAGCGGGATCCGCAGCTCTTCCGGCTCCAGCCCGTAAGGTGCGCAGAGGCAGTCGTAATGGTAAATAGCCCACACCACTGGGTGCGCCTGATAGCGGGCCATGATCCAACGGATGTAGTGGAACACGGAGTTCTTCGCCATGTCCGGATCGGCAGCGCCATAGTATGCCTTCATGTAGGGTGCGATGTCGCGGCGCAGCGTTTCCAGCAGCACAACCACGCCGTGGTCGGCGGCGTAGTCCATCTTCTTGTCGAGATAGCGGAAGTAGGAGGGATTGATGCGCAGAAAATCGGGCCCCACTTCGGGATAGCCGTCGCCCTTGCCGGGGAAGAAGAAGGGCCGCTCGTTCTCTTCGTTCACCATATTCTCCGCACGATTCTCATTGCCGTTGGGCCACGCGTCGCGCATCGGGACGCCGGCGCGGTCCTTGAACCTCGCAGGCCGCCCGTCGTACGCCCACGATGGAAAGCTGGAGATGATGAAGATCATGTTGAAGCCCTGGCCGATGCGGTATTGCAGCAGATCCTTGTAGCCGGCCTCCGGATCGCCGGCGTCGAACTTCTCGTCGCTTTCACGCCAGCGATAACGCCAGGTTGAGGCGGGGTAGAAGAAATCGCTGACGGCGAAGTAGGGCGCGCCGTCCGAGTATTCAAGTGCATGGCCGTTCTTTGTAGCTCGCGTGAATCCGCGACGATTGGGATTCTGTTGTTTCTCCGCTTCTGTCCAGGCGATGCTGGTGAAGCTGCCGCGCTTGCCGGTGAGTCCGGGATCTGCCGGATTGGAGCCGCTCACCCAAGTCCATTCGCCCGGCGTCGTTGCGGTGATGCGGACGCGGAACGTCCTGTCCCCATCCCAGAATCCGTAGCATCGTTTGTTAAAGCCGGGACCCTTGAGGTCAACCCAGACTTCGACATCGGTATACGGATTTGCAAACTTAGCCGAGGCTTCAAACGTCAGTTCAACCCTGTCATAGACGTGGACAGGAGTGGCCGAGTGGGCAACCCCCAGGTATGCAAGCGAAGCAAGCAACAAAAGTCTCATTCAGTTTCTCCAATTGCTTCCAATGTATCCTAAAACTCCAACTGCAATTGAACCTGCACCCGCCGTGCCGGACTGGACGAAACCGGCCGTCCAAACAAGGGCGAAGAAACTACGCCGA
Source organism: uncultured Acidobacteriia bacterium (assembly GCA_903881085.1). Taxonomy (GTDB): domain Bacteria; phylum Acidobacteriota; class Terriglobia; order Bryobacterales; family Bryobacteraceae; genus CAIRSA01. Next base: position 28,473 of record CAIRSA010000440.1, on the reverse strand, counting down.
CGTAGCCGGTGTAGTTCACGTGGTTTAATGCATTGAAGGCATCTACGGCGATGGCTCCCGCACATGTCGACGGCCTTTCCATCCGCCGTCTCCCAAAGTGTGGGTTCTGTGTACTCTTGTACCTACTGAAGCCATCGTAATCGTTGCCGGTTCTGCCGCGGTCTGGAATTTCGGAGCGCAGCATACTTTCCACGATCATATCGAACGCAGTGCCGCTACGCTCGATATTGTGGTGCGCCCGCGTATCCACGTTCGTCCGTCAATGCGACGCGGCCTGGAAGAAGTGCTCAATCCAATCCATGGCGAGACGAGTTGCATCCGGCGTAGGAGAGTGGCCTGAACGGTGATTCAGATACCCAATATTGCGCGGCGCAGAGAGCAGATCGTAAACCGGCCGCGCCGCGTTGATGTAGTGCCAGCTCTTATCACTATCCGCTGAATCGCCGCCGATCAGGAGGAACGGACGGGGAGCCAGCAGGGCTAGCAGTTCATGTTGATCGGTGCCTGCGGGTGCACGCTGCAACGCCTCGCCCAGATACCAGAAGTCCTCATAATTGGAATGGCTGAAGCCGATGCCGGGTTCCGATGCAACGGACACTCCAATGCGGCTCTCCATGGCAGCCGCATAGAGTGCCATCTTGCCGCCCAGCGAATGGCCGATGATGGCGATTCTGGCGTGGTCCACATCCGCGCGGCTGTACAAATAATCGACCAAGCGGTGTGCATCCCATACCCACTTGCCCATGCCGGTTGTCTTTGGATGCCGCAGCATCAGATTCGCCACGGCCTCTGTGTAGCTCTCGCCATAGCTTTCGCCGAACCAGCGGATGGCGATGGCCATGTAGCCGCGCTGCACCGCCAGGTAGGCGAAGCTGCGGACGCCGGGTGGCGTGTAGTTTCGGCCACCTAAGCTGGCGCCGGCGGGTGTGTCCACGTCGTAGTAAGGCACGATCACCACCGGTAACTTGCGTGTACCGGCCTCAGGCGGACGCATGATGTAGATCTTTTCGGCGAAGTCCTGTTCCACTTGTAGATAGCCAAGTGTGCCGTCATGATTTGCTTCGCGAATGGTTTCCACCACACGCAGTTTCGGAGCCGGCGGTGCGATGCCGGGAGCGCCCAGCATGGCTTCCCATTTCAGCCGCAGTTTGCCGGATTCCTGCTTCCATGCGACGGCGTTGGCGCCAACCGCGATTGGCTGCAGTCCGCCGGTGGAATTAGCGAATGCTGGCGGGGTTTGATTGTAGGGGGTGAACCACTGCGCGTCATTCGTGACTGCCTGCTTTTGCGCGACGCTCCGGCTGACGCGGAAGCCTGTGTAGCGGCTTCGGGTCGATGACTGCATCGAAGAGCGCAAACCCTTTGACCAACCGGAGGCAGGAGTGGCGAAACTGCCGCCGCGGATGACCCGATCGAGGCCGCGTGCCGGACCTTGCGGGTCGTTATTCGAACTAACATTTCCGGACGGATCGAAGAGGTCGTTACACCACTCCCAAACGTTTCCCAACATGTCATATATCCCGAGGCTGTTCGGTGAATAGGTGCGGACGTTGGCGGTGCCTTGCTGTATCCGCTGCATTAGTTTTGCAGTGTCTTTGGTTCCGGCGTCGCTCAGTCGGCCAGACTGTTTTTGCCCGCTGTAGGCGGCATTCCATTCGGCCTCCGTCGGCAGGCGATAGCCGTTGCGGCTTCTGTCGGCGCGGCCGGTGGCAAGGTCGTAAACCGGCTGCAACCCTTCCTTTACGCTGCGCCGATTGCAGTAACGAATGGCATCCCACCAGGACACGTTCTCCACCGGCCGGTCATCGCCTTTGTAGAGCGATGGATTGTTGCCGGTGATGGCGGCATACTCGCGCTGCGTCACCTCCGTGGGCGCTATGAGAAACTCGTGCGTGGAGACCCGAATGGGGATGCCCGTGAAGCCATCCACAACATCGGCTGCACGCGCGGGCACCATCACCAGTTGTTCTCCGAATGCGTGTGCTGCCAATAGTAGAAACAATGCCAGGTTGGTCATTAAGAAGCGGGCCCCCACATCTCAATCTGGCGCAGGTTTTTCGACTGCAGAGCGGCATAGCATTCCGGCAGGTCGAAGCTGGCAAGGACGTTGGGAATCAGTGTGGCCAGCGGCCAGGTGTAGAGCTCGGCTTCGGCCACTTCGCGATAGGATTTCAACGCGTTCTTCAGTGTGACCTGTTTGACCAGTTGTGAGAGCAGGGCGGCAAATGTTGCCGGCACCGCGCCCCAGCCCTTGGCCACCAGGTGCACCTCCGTGTGGCCGCACTGGGCCAGCCAATCGAGTACGCGCAGCACATCGTGCGTGCGCTGCCCGGCCATCGGATAATCGAGCATCAGGCCATGACCAGCGTAGAAATAATCGGGGCCATAGGGATTGCGGTAGGCGTCTGTTCCGCAGGTATTCGGTTTTGACTCGCCGATGCCTCGCACGTCGCAGGCGTAGAACGTTGATTCTGGTTCGGCCTTGATGACCTCGGCCACCAGCGGGTCTAGCCGCATTTCCACATCGCTTGATTGATGCGCCACATACAACACGGCTCGGCGGCGTCCGGCGGGTGGGCGGGAATAATAAGGAGCCGGCCCGAGCAGAGAGACTAATGCTTGAACACCCGGCTCCGTCTCTACGACGTAGGCAGTGGAATGGGGCAGGGGATAGCCGCGTCGCGTGAGTGGCCGCAGGATGCGAAAGTCGGGGGTGCCGGTGCGTGCGGGGAGCTTCAACGCCGCAACGATTGCCTTGTTGAGTGCATCTGGCGAGAGGGTTGTTTTTGAGGCCGCGAGTTGCGATGCCTTTTCGCGCGTGAAATGCCAGACTGGCCGCGATCCCAGTTCCTCTACTCGCCCATGCGGCGTGCAGCGCAAGGTCTCCTCTTTTTCGATGACCAGCGCGGGTTCCGCTTGGGCCGTTGAAACGCCGGTGACGCGGTTGAACCAGCGATACATCCCCTCGCGGTTCTCCTTGCTAAAGCCGTGTTCGGTGGGCGAGCGGTGCAGGGATATGTTCGACTCCGCACCCAGCAGGCGGTAGAGCTTGCGCAGGCGTTGATAGGCTTCGTCGGCACCGCGTATATCGAAAAAGTCCTTCTCATTGGCAAGAATCACGATGGGCTTGGGCGCCATCACAGCCAGGAAGTCGTCGTGATCGAGTCCCAGGGCGAGTGACTTAGGGGGATACTGTTCGGCATCGGCGGGGATTTCGTTTTCCAAGTTTCGACGGAAGGTGGTGATAAAGCAACTGGGGGCGGCCATGGTCCAGCGCGGATCCAGTGCGCACATCCAGGTGGTAGCGGTGCCGCCGCCGGAAGTGCCAGTTACACCGACGTGTTTCGGGTCCACTTCTGGGCGGGTGAGCAGATAATCCAACGCGCGGATGCCATCCCAGGCGCGCCATGTGCTGATCGATTCTCCGACCAGGGTCTGTTGGTTGCCGGCCATCAGGTGTTGCAGGACTGTCGATAACGGAGGCTTGGAGTTGGGGTAGTCTGTGCGCTCGCCCTGACCCAACGGGTCAAAGACCAGTGTCACGTAGCCTTGCCTGGCAAGGCCTTGGCCGAAGCTCTGGTAGGGCTCGGCGGCCTTTGCGGAAAGTGTGTGTCCGCAGGCGCCGACTACTCCGGGCAATGGGAATTTGCGGCCCTTGGGAACATAGAGATTGGCTGAGACCAGGAAGCCGGGGCGGCTTTCGAAGAGGACCTTTTCAATGCGATAGGCATCGCGCTCAATCACTCCCACTATCTGCGGACGCAAGGGTGTTTTTGGCGGTAACGGGCCGAACACGCGCCGCATTTTCTGACGCAGATCGCGGATGTAGGCCTCGGCGTCGGCTTTCGTCTTGAGTGCGGATTTGCGGGCGTTTGCCACCTGATCGACCTGGCGAACGCGGGCCACCACGCTTTCGTGAAGCATGCGGGGAAAGCGGTTTAGGGGGTCCAGGGGTGGAGGTTCGGCGGCTTGGAGTGATGCGGTGCCTAGTTGGCTGGCGGCCATCGGCAGGGTTAGGAAGTGACGGCGGTTGATTGTCATTTCGTTGGGTGGTGTCGGAGGTTATTGTATCTTGTTAGGCTATGTTGGGGGTTGGCCAGAGGTGGCGGGTGGCGAAGGCTCGGCCGGAGCCGGTTTTCAGGTAGAGCTCGAATTTGGTGGCCTGCTCTTTAGTGGTGAAGGCTGTGTAGGTTTGGAGGGTCCAGGGTTTGAACTTTGCTGTATGGGGGACTCCTCCTTCGTTATGTTTTGCTAGGCGGGCTTTTAGGTCGCTGGTTCTGCCGGTGTAGTGTTCTTTGGGGTGGGATTGGCTTTGAATTAGGTAGACGTAGTACATCTTGGGGACCGGGTAGTCCGCCTTCGCCAAGGCTTCGGCGGACAACCTTCGCCTTTGGCGAAGGTTGGTGGAGGCGGTGGGAGTTGAACCCACGTCCGAAAATGCTTGCCCTAATGAGAACTACGTGCGTTTCCGATTCGTTGGTCTCAACCGCCACATTGGAACCGGCAAGTAAGTGGCGATCCAGCCCGATTAATTTCGGCCTTTTAGCTCCGGACAGAAGCTTCAAACCTATCCCGCCATATGACGCTTGCTAACCCCCATGCGGGCCTACTGGTTAGAGCGGCTACTCAGTTAATTAAGCAGCGTATGCAAACTGCTGATTGGCAGTTGTTGTTTTCCGATCGTTTAACGGGAGCTCGGAACCCGGCACGCCTCACTAAAACAAAACAATCCCGTCGAATCCGTTGCGCCCCCCCTTCATATCTATGTTAGCATCTAAATCTATGTCCTCGCGCCGCGGTTTCCTTAAAAACACTTTAGGTGTAGCCTGGACAGGCGGCGCATTACTGGAACAAGCCGTGTTTCGCGCTACGGCAGCCCGCGCACAGGCCATTCCCGGAACGGCCGGTCTGTTCCGAATCGAAAAGGTCGCCGATGGAGTTTATGCCGCCATAGCCCGCCCGCAGGCATTGATCAACTGCAACGCGGCTATCTTTGAGCAGGAAAAAGACCTGCTCATCGTCGACACGCATTCCAAACCAAGCGCCGTCGTCTCGTTGGTTTCGCAGTTGAAAAAGGAAGTCAGCCAGAAGCCGGTGAAGTACATCGTCAACTCGCACTTCCATTGGGATCACACGCAGGGTGCACCGACCTACAAGCGGATCGCTCCACACGCCGACATTGTATCGAGCGAGATCACGCGAAAGTTGATCTCGGAAAACGGAGCCCAGCGGTTAAAGGAATCGGTCGAGGCGGCTATGGCGGCTTTGCCGGGATACAAGGAAAAAGCAGCCGCGGCGAAGACGGCCGAAGAGAAGACCTATTACCAGCAGGTCGCCCTCGACACCCAAAGCTACATAAGTGAGATGAAGGACTACAAGCCGGAACTGCCGAACCTGACGTTCGATTCCGACCTGATCATCCACGACAAAGCGCACGATCTGCACCTCGCCTTCCGCGGCAGGGCACACACGGCCGGCGATGTTGTTGTCTACTGCCCGCAAAAGAAAGTGATCGCAACGGGCGATCTGATGCACGGCTTTGCGCCAAATATGATGGACGGCTTCCCGCTGGCTTGGCCCGATACGTTGAAGGCGGTAGTCAAGTTCGAGTTTGACCACCTCATCGGCGGCCATGGCGCAGTGCAACATTCGAGCGAGCGTTTATCGCAAATGGCGGGTTATATCGAAGAGTTGACTGCGATTGTGATCAAAGCCAAGCAGTCGCAACAGACCGTTGCGCAAGTTCAGCAGAGCTTTACCCCCGCATCGCTGGTATCATTATCGCGTGGGGACTATGGAAAGTTCCTCGGCCGGTCGATTAGCACTTATGGGCTGCAGGCTCCTGGAGTGGACGAGGCCAGAGTCCTGAGCAACGCAGTGAATACGAGCATCAAACAAATCTTTACCGCATTGGACCGAAACTGATACATGACGGAAACAATCAGTCTACCGGGTGTTGAAGAACATATCGGGACCGAGGACCTTGGGCAGAAGATTCCCCTGTTCAACGTGGTCTTGCTTGACGACGATGAGCACTCCTACGCCTATGTCATTGAAATGCTGACGAATCTGTTCATGCTGACGAAGGGGGAAGCGTTCCAGAAGGCGCTCGAAGTCGATTCCTTCGGCCGCACAATCGTCATCACCTGCGAACGTCCGCAAGCCGAATTCGGCCGCGACCAGATCCACGCCTATGGTGCCGATGCGCGGATGCCGGAATCGAAAGGCTCTATGTCCGCTGTGATTGAACCAGCCGGGGAAGGGAAGTAGCTCCTGGCCTAACGGCGGAGCTTGGTTGCGTTCCCGCCGGCGTCCTTGCTGCGCTGTGAAGCGTCGATGAACGAAATGACTTCCAGCATCTCGTCCATCGGAACGGGCGACACCCCTGAACGGAAGAACTTCAAAACCTCATTCATCAGCGTCACGTAAGTGATGGATGGTTTCGCCGGGCTTTGTACGACTCCACCGGGACGAAACACGACCATTCCGAAAGGTCCGCTTGGCCGCAAGGTTCGCACCGTTGCCGTCCGCCCACCTTTCCAGCGAGCCGCCACCACATCTTCGCTGTCGTCGAAGTTCGCACCCACCACGCGGGTCACCTGTTCGCAGCCTGGACCAAGGACGGAGTACAGCATTTCGATGGCGTGATAAGCCGGCTCAGAAGCTTCCAAATACTCGTGCCCTTCCACGCCGCCCGGAGCCCAAACATCGGCACCGATCACGTCAGGGAACTTCAGGTCGGCGGTGAGCTTCTCATAACGCAGCGAGGAAGCGCTGAACACCGGCACGCCGGCCGCTTTGGTGATGCGAGCGATCTCCACGGCATCCTCGAATTTCGTCGCCAGCCACTTGTCGATGAAAACCGGCTTCTTTGCCGCCAGCAGTTGCTTGATTTCGCCCAGATGCAGATTGCCGTCACCGCTGGTGATGATCACAGCGTCGACCTTCGGCATCAGGCTTGGAATGTCGGGCACGATCTCAATCTGGAACTCTTTCGTGATGCGGTCGTAGTAACGCTCTTTCACGCCACGCGTTCCAGGATATGCCGCCACCACTCGTGCACCGGCCACATGGTGCAGGAACTTCTCGTCATTCAACATCTTGGGGAACGTGTAGGCGTGCGAGATGTCCATGCCAATCAGGCCTACACGCAGATCCGCGCCAAACGCGGCCGCAGCCGCAAACAACAGTACAAACAACCTCATGCCAGAATGCCTTTCATCACTTCGCCCTCCACGTCGGTTAGGCGGAACGATCGTCCACTGTATTGGTAAGTCAACTTCGTATGGTCAAATCCCAACTGGTGCAACATGGTGGCGTGCAGGTCGTGCACGTGGGCCTTGTCCTTTATGGCGTACCAGCCGAACTCATCAGTTTCGCCGTAAGCCAGACCGCCTTTGATGCCGCCGCCGGCGAGTAACATTGAATAGCCGTAGGGATTGTGATCGCGGCCGTTTTGCAGGAACACGCGCACGCTGATTTCCGAAGTGGGTGTGCGGCCGAACTCACTGCCGATGACGACAAGCGTCTCTTCCAACATCCCGCTCGACTTCAAATCCTGTAGGAACGCGGCGATCGCCGTATCGACATCGGGCGCCAACTGCTGGTGCATCATGATGTCCTCATGATGGTCCCACCCCAGTCCGCCATAGATCACCTGGACCACACGTACACCTCGCTCGAGCAGCCGGCGTCCGAGCAGGCAACTGCGTCCGAATTCGGAATCGCCGTAGCGCGCGACGGTTGCGGCCGGTTCCTTGCTCAGGTCGAAGGCGTTCATGCCTTCGGTCTGCATGGTGTAGGCGATCTCCATCGACTGGATGCTCGCTTCCAATTCGCTTTCACCCGGACGGGCGCGCAAATGTTCCTGGTTCAGCTCGCGCAGCAGATCCAACTGCCGCGCCTGGTCAGCGGGTTTGATTTTGGAATTTCGGAGGAAGGGAATCAGCTTTTCCGGCGTTGTGGCGCCCTTGGTTTCAATTAATGTTCCCTGGTACATGGCCGGCAGAAAGGCCGAACCCCACTGCTGCGCGCCGAGGCCGCCCGAGGCGTCTGGCGAAATCACCATGAAGCCGGGCAGGTTCTGGTTTTCCGTGCCAAGGCCATAGGTGATCCAGGAGCCAAATGAAGGCGTGCCCAGAATGTTGCGGCCGGTGTTCAGCATCATCGCCGACGGCGGATGGTTGGGAATATCTGTGTGCATGCTGCGCACCACACAGATGTCATCGATCATCGACCCAAGCTTCGGCCAAAGGTCGCTGACCAGAAGGCCGCTTTTTCCTCGCGGCCGGAATTCGAACGGCGAGGCCATCAGGTTACCCGTCTTGCGCTCCGTCTTCGGATTCCCGATTGGACTAGGCTGACCGTTATACTTCTGGAGCGCCGGCTTGTAGTCGAAGGAATCGAGGTGCGAGATCCCCCCGTTCAGAAACAGAAATGCCACCCGCTTCGCCTTCGGCGCAAAATGCGGCCGCCGTGGAGAAAATGGACCCGGCGGCGCGGCGCCCAACATGCCGCCAAGACCCACCATGCCGAACCCTCCGGCGGCAGTCTGCAACAGTTCTCGACGGCTGAGTGGATAGCGCATGTTATTCCACATAAAGGAATTCGTCCGAGGATAGCAAAATGCGGGCGTAGTCTGCCCAGGCGCTGGCTCCTCCGGTTGCGATGAAGGACAGGCCTCTGTCCTTCTCTGAAGCCGTCGGCGCACGCTGGAACAATAGTTGATAGATGCGGTGGACGCGCTGCTCCGCGCCCGCCATGTTTTCGTCATCCAGCCGTTTCGCAAGGAACCGGCCTTGTGCCATCAGGAATTCGCTATTTAATAGGAACAGGCGCTGCAGCGGCACTGTTGTCAACAGCCGTCGCTCGGCCGTGGTGTTGGGATCGGGGAAGTCGAAAAGCCGCAGCATGGGATCTACGGCGCGGCGGCTGATCTTCCCATAGACAGTGCGGCGAAAGTTCGTTTGGCTGGTCAGCGGCACGGCCTCACCACCGACTGCGGGGTCCAGCTTGCCTGAAACGAACAACATCGAATCCCGCAACGCTTCGGCATCCAGCCTGGCTAACGGAAACCGCCAGTGGTAGCGGTTGTCGGGATCGACCTGGAAGTTCGCGGCGTTATTCTCGCTGCGTTCCCGATATGCAGCGGAAAGCACAATCTCGCGATGCAACTTCTTCATGCTCCAACCCTGCTCAATGAACCGGCTGGCCAAATAATCTAGCAGGTCAGGCATTGCAGGGCGGTCGCCGGTTTGACCAAAGTTGCTCGGCGTACGCACAAGGCCGTATCCGAAATGCCATTCCCAGAGGCGATTCACCATCACCCGCGCCGTGAGCGGGTTCCTGGTGCTGGCAATCGCCTCGGCCAACTCCAGCCTTCCGCTGCCTTTACGGAATGGCTCTGGGAAAAGGTCGCGGAAGACGGTGAGAAATGATCGAGGCGCCTCTTCGCCCAAGCTTTGCGGATTCCCGCGCAGGAACACGTGCAGATTCCTGGGCTCGGGAGCGTCTGCCAGGACAGTCAGATAGGGGTACTTTTTCGGAGTAAGCTGCTGAAGGCGCTTCGCTTCCGTCCGCATGTCGGCCAACTTGCTTTTGTCCTCGGCCGACAGGAACGGCAGCACCTTGTCGCCCGGGAACATGTAGACCCCGTCGACTCGGGCTTCCGAAACCGCGGATGAGGCGCGCGGATTTCCCACGGCCGCCAGATCCTGCCAGAACATGTAGCGGTCGCGCGGGATGGCTTTGCCTTGCACATCGTTCAGATCGCGCCCGATCTTTGTCGACTGGCGGAGCTTTTCATTGAACTCGTCGATGGTATCCTTCTCGCGTAACACCTTTAATGCCAGTTCTTGGATGGCTTGAGCCTCTGCGAGGAGCTCCTTTTCGGCAGCGCCTTGCGCCCGCAGTGCTTCGAACTTGTGCAGAAATGGGTGTTGTTTCACGGGCCGCTTCAGGAGCGAGATGCAGCGGTCGATTATCGCGGAGTCCAATCCCACCGCTTCCCGCGTGCCTTTCGCCGCTGCCACCAGATACCGGGCTGTCTTTGCCGCCTCCATAGCCACTAATCGTTGCGAAGCTGCGGTCAGAAACTCCTTGATCTTGCGGTTCTGTTCATCCGCCGCTTCTTTGCGTCGCTGGTAGTCGGAGACTACGCCATTTTCGGCCAGCGGCACTTCACGGAACTGCGTATTGCGAAACACACCGAGCAGGGAATAGTAGTCTTTGGTTGGGACCGGGTCGTACTTGTGGTCGTGGCACTTCGCGCAGGCCACGGTCAGACCAAGGAACCCTCGCGTAACGACATCCACGCGGTCGTCCTCATTAAAATCGGACGGCGCATCGACGAACATCGTCATTGCCGGTAGAAGCTTGTTGTTGTCCTCGTTGGGGAGAAGATCCGCGGCCAGATGTGATTTCAGAAACAGGTCGTACGGCATGTCGGCGTTCATAGCCTGGATGACCCAATCGCGGTAGGGGTGAAAGTTGGGCATGACGAGCAGCGGCGTGTCGAGCAGATCGTCTGAGTACCGCATCACATCCAGCCAGTGGCGCCCCCAGCGTTCGCCGTACTTGGGTGACGCAAGCAGCCGGTCGACGGTCAGTTCGTAGGCCTCGGGCGAGTTGTTTGCCTGAAATGCGGCAACCTCTTCTGGCGTGGGAGGAATCCCGGTCAGGTCAAGCGTCACCCGGCGGAGCCAGGTTCGCCGGTCCGCTTCGCCCACGGGGTACAACTTTTGATTTTTCTGATGGACGGCGATGAGACGGTCGATCTTGCCTTTGGGCCAGTTGTTAAGGGCGGGTGGAATTGCAGGTGGCTGAACGTTGCGGAACGACCAGAACTGCGGTCCGCCTGGCACAATCTTGGTCTCCGGCCAGATAGCGCCGTCACGTATCCACGCCGCAAGTTCACTAAGTTCGGCGGAGGCGAGCGGGCCCGCTGGCGGCATCTGCAGTTTCTGATTTATACGGCCGACGGCTTTCATCAACAGGCTGGCTTCCGGTTTGCCCGGCACGATGGCTGCGCCTGACTTGCCGCCGGTGAGCATTGCGGCCCGGCTGTCCAGACGCAACCCGCCCATCTGTGTTTGAGAATGGCAACTGAAGCAGTGCTTGGCCAGCAGAGGCCGGATGTTGTTTTCGAAGCGATCCGTCTGCGCCGCCATCGCCGGACACGGCACCGCCAGGAACGCGGTGATCGCTATTGCGCAGCGGAACAACATGACAGCCTACTTGCGTTTTGCTTCGTACGCAGCGAACCGTGTTTTGTAGTCTTTGAAGCCCTTACGTCCCATCAGACCGAAGGTGAACTTCTTGCCCAGTTCCACGCCTTCCTGATCGAACGCATTGATGTTCAGCATCTCACCCAGGAATGCCGTTTGGAATTCCATCAGTTGGAAGAACATCCCGATGTGCAGTACATCGACGCGGTCCAAGGTATACGTACAATTCGGGCGGGAGTTTTCCGTGAGCGCTGCTTCCGTCGCGCGGCGTTCGCAATCCAGGAGCTTTGCCAAATTCTGGCCGGCCAGATAGTCAAAGCCTTCCAGACCCAGCTTCTTTTCCGGAATCTCGCCGGTATCGCTCAGTTTCTTGACTGCCCAAAAGCTGAAGACTTTGTCATTTGGGCCTTCCATGTAGAGCTGGACTTGGGAATGTTGGTCAGTTGCGCCCAATGCGGCGATGGGTGTCTGGCCGACATGAACGACTTCACCAGCACGAGTTTTCGCTTTGCCCAAAGACTCGGCCCACAATTGGCGGAACCAAAACGCCATTCCCCATAGTTGATTGGAGTAAGGGAAGGCGACTTGGATTGGCTTATTATGCTTGGAAAGCAGCAGATAATGTGACAATGCGGCACGCAATGCAATATTTTTCGTGAGGTCATTGCTCCAGCACAAGAGGTTCATCTGAGCCGCTCCTTTGAGCAGTGCATCAATGTCGAATCCAACCAGCGCCGCCGGCAACAGGCCGACAGCCGAAAGTACGCTGAACCTCCCGCCGACGTTTTCCGGCAAGTGGAAAGTCGCATATCCTTCGCGGACGGCCAGCGTCTTCAGATCGCCACGTCCCTCGGATGTTACTACCGCGATGCGCCGCGCGGCAGTCTTGCCAATGCGCGAGTAGAGCCAGTTGGAGACGATCAGGAAGGTGGAGCACGTCTCGGCCGTTGCACCTGACTTTGCGATGACAACAACCAGCGTCTTTTTGGGGTTCATCGATTGGATTGCCGAAGCGATGAACACAGGATCGACGTTGTCGAGGATGACCAATCTAGGATTCTTGAGGCTGAATGGCGCCTGCACCGGGTGTGGCCCACGCAGTCCACAGTCCAGAGCCCAGGCTCCCAATGCGCTCCCGCCAATGCCCACCACGCAGACGGTATCGTAACTGCCACGAACGTTGGCAGTGTAAGTGAGGATTTCCTTTACGATATCCCTCTCAAGTGGAAGATCTGGAAAGCCATACACTTTTTCTTCACTAGCTTTCTGGAAGCTCGCGAGGGCGGAAAGTGCAAGTGTCCTGGCAGCGGCAACCTCCTGCTTGGTGAGCCCGTGCTCGGTCCCTACCATGGAGGCGGAAAGGTTGGTTTCGTCGAATTGGATTGCCATCTAGATTCGAGTATACAACGGCTGAGGCAATCCTGGCATTGAAATTACAGCGTTTTGTTGTACTTTTGCAGCATTACGCAACTTAGATGTGCGTCACAAAGGTGTTTGAAATATGGTCATGCCAAGTTAGTGTCTCTTCGTCTACGAACGCCCAGAGGAAACCTATTCCTACAGCAGCCAAGCCCAACCCGGCAGCGCTAAGGCGCACAAAGCGCTGGATTAATTCCGGCTTCTTGCCATCGAAATTGACCGTACGCAATCTGGCCCAGCGCATGCCGGGGGAATCCGCTCCGGCAATTGCCCACAAGAATTTATAGAACAACGCGATGATAGCCGGAATCGCCCCATAGACCAGAGCCGTTTGTCGATTAAAGAGAATCTCGCCCCCGGCCAGCGAAAAGGCGATCGCAAATAATCCAACAGCAATGGCGACAAGCGCCAAGTCGGCAGCTGTTGCCAAAGTGCGATGCGTTATCGACGCAACCGGATCGGTGCAGTAAATGACAGCTTCAATCGTTGTGTCCGCGTGGCGGCGGCTGGGCCGCTGGGGGGGCGCAAACTCAAATTGTTGCTGTAACAGGCTGGATTCCAGATTGCGGGTAGAAGGATTGCGTTTGACCGCATCCCGCTTCACTGGCGAAGCCGGAACCTCAGGGGCGATTGAAACCACCTTCATGCCCTCGCCGCGGCCAAAGAGGGTCGATTGTACTGCATGTTGCCTGTTGGTGAGCGATGTCATCTGTGGATCCACTGCGTGAATGATGGACTCAGGCCGTTGAGCAACGGCAAGGGGACCGGACTCACAATCCACTCTTTCCGTCGCGTTGGCCATGGTGGCGTATTTCGGTGCGGCCGCGCCTAGCGTGACGGGAAACCGCCTGGACGCAAAATCAGCCTCAAATCCACCGGCAGACATCAACCGCCGACCGCATCTGCGGCAACGATGTTCCTCTTCCGCGTTCCATTCCCGGCAATGATTGCAGCGCATAGTAAAATTCCCCCGTAGCTTCGCGCCAGATTGAAAATTGCGGAAAATAGTCCGCGCTGGCACCACTCCAGTCGGCGTTTTGCGCTCCATGACACCTGCCATGACGGAGGTTGCGAGCTCAGTTGCAGTCAAGCCCCATTCCGTGTTACGGTTTTCGGTTGGCATACCCATTGCACTGCTGTCCTTCCCAGTACCAACCGTCTACGGTCAAGCGCAAACACCCTACCACTTTCCTAAGTAACATATTTGGTGGAAAATGTCACGAACTTTTCTTAAGCACTTGTTACCGAGTCAGTTGCCTTACCACTATATCGGCGGTACTAGCGCTAAACTTCATGCTTTTCACACCAGAAATTGTGGTTGGGCAGGTACCAGGTCTATACCCTGGTCCTATAAGAGTGGTACGGCCGCAGCCCAACCCTAATCTGAAGATTAAGGTTATCAGATCTAACGCACCAGCTGCAAATGAGATATTCATTGAGGCCGTTACCCAGGAAGTGGACGGTTCCATGCGCTACCTTCGAGGAGCCGCGCGTATTGAAACGACCGAGGTCATGTTGAAGGCCGACGAGGTAGACTTTGATGAGGAAACTGGGGATGCGGAAGCCAGGGGCAATGTAAAATTTATACATTTCACAAACAATGAGGAACTGCAGGCCGACCGCGTTGAGTACAACGTTAAGAAAGAGACCGGGAAGTTCTACAACGTAAAGGGGCTTTCTCCGGCGAAGATCCAGTCCAGGCCAGGCGTTTTGACCTCCGCCAACCCTTTTGTATTTGAAGGCAAGTGGGCAGAGCGGCTTCAGGATCGCTACATTCTTCACGAAGGGTTCATTACCAGTTGCAAGCTTCCCAAACCGTGGTGGCGATTGTACGGTAACACCTTTGATATCATACCGGAGGAGCGGGCGATTGCGCACAAGGCCATATTCAGGATCTCCCGGCTGCCGCTGTTCTACACGCCATACTTCTATAAATCCCTGGAAAAAATGCCTCGCAAGAGCGGCTTCCTGCTGCCCGTGGTGGGCAACAGCTCACGCTACGGCCAGGTCGTCAACACGGGCTACTTCTGGGCTATCAATCGAAACTATGATTTGACCTATAGAAATCAGTTGTTTACCGCACGTGGCTTCGCGCATCACGTGGACTTTCGCGGTATTCCCAATGATAAGTCAGCCTTTAATTTCATTCTATTCGGCGTGAATGATCGTGGACTAGACCTGGGCAACGGCCAGCGGCTCAAACAGGGAGGCCTACAGATGGGTTTTACGGGACGGACTCTGCTCGGCGATGGGTTTGAGGCTCGCGCCAATATCAACTACCTCAGCTCTTATACGTTCCGCCAAGCCTTCACGCAAAGCTTTAACGAAGCCGTGTTTTCTGAAGTACACTCAATTGCTTACATCACCAAGCATTGGTCCAGTTTTTCGTTTAATGGAGTGTTTTCGAACAACGAAATCTTTTTGAGCACCAATGCCAATGACCAGATCACCATCCGCAAGTTGCCGAGCATTGAGTTTGCCAGCCGCGACCGCCAAATCCTCGATAACTTTCCCCTTTGGGTATCGTTCGATTCCAGCGTTGCTCTTATGCGTCGCACTCAGCCCCTGTTTCAAACTCGCCAATTTGTAGATCGCCTCGACGCGGCCCCCCGCATCATGACCGCACTCCACCTGTGGGGCTTTAACCTGATCCCGGCTTTTTCCGCCAGAGAGACGCAGTATGGCTCCAGCTTCAACAATGGAACCATAAATGGTGCAAATATTTTGCGCTCCTCACGTGAAGTATCGGTTGAACTAATCCCTCCTGCTCTGGAGCGGATCTACAATGCTCCTTCATGGCTTGGAGACTCCAAGAAGGGCGACCGCCTTAAGCATGTGATTGAGCCTCGCGCTTCCTACTTGTATATTTCTGGCGTGAACGACTTCAATAAGCTCATCCGCTTCGACGACACGGAATTGACGGCCAACACAAGTGAAGTAGAACTTAGCATTACCAATCGTATCTTCCTGAAGAGAAATGACGCCGTGACTGAGATCTTTAGTTGGCAGGTGATGCAGAGGAGGTTTTTCGATCCGACGTTTGGTGGGGTGGTTACCAACGACAACCGCAATGTGCTGTTGTCTACAATCGGCATGAGCGCTTATGCTTTTGTCGCTGGACCCAGAAGTTACTCTCCTGTTGTCAGTGTTTTACGCGTCAACCCAAATGGGCATTTCGGCGCCGAGTGGCGCACTGATTACGACCCCATGTACCATCGGATCACGAACAGTTCACTCAGTGCAGATGTGCGGGTGTCGGATTACTATTTTTCGATGGGTGACAATCAGGTGAACACCTTACCTAACCTCACCCCGGCCGCGAATCAGATTATTGCCCGCGGTGGCTTCGGCAACGAGAACCGC
Source organism: uncultured Acidobacteriia bacterium (assembly GCA_903881085.1). Classification (GTDB taxonomy): domain Bacteria; phylum Acidobacteriota; class Terriglobia; order Bryobacterales; family Bryobacteraceae; genus CAIRSA01. The sequence goes on along the minus strand of CAIRSA010000440.1, from coordinate 12,466 downwards.
CGGGGATGGAATGCTGGTTTTTCAGTGGTTTACGATTATCGTAAGCAGATCATGCAGTATGAGACTACACAAGTGAGTTACAATTCCGACTGCTGTGGCTTAAGCGTGCAGTTCCGCCGGTTTAACTTTGGCACGCGCAACGAGAACCAGTATCGCGTGGCGTTCTCTATTGCGAATATTGGGACTTTTGGAACGCTTAAGAAGAATGAGCGGTTGTTTTAGGCACGGAGTAGGCCTTGGCTAAAGCTACGGAGGACACGTCGGGCATCAGCGAAAAGACAGTCAAGTAAGGCCGATTAGCACTCATTTTTCAATTCAGATATTTTTTAAGTTAGTATTCGCACAGGCGAATCATCCTTCGCCAAGGCTACGGCGGACAGGTCGCCGGCGCCACCCACGGACATTCAAAGTGTCGAAGGGTGAGGCGGGGCGGATAGCCCGGATGGCCGATCTGCAGATTGCCAATCCAATGTCGCTTACATTGCATTGATGAGGCGAGCTTCCGATTTGGTGAGCGATTCATTGGGGCATTGCGTGGAGGGCAATTGGGGTCAGACAGCCCATTTTCGGCAACAACAGCCGAAAAAAGGTGTCAGACCCCAAATGCGACGCGTCGTTCTAATCAATGTAAGCGACATTGGATTGCCAAGCTGCCCTACAAAAGACAAGGCGCGAGCTTGCGCCCGCGCCTTGTTCGTCGTTTGTGGGAGCCGGCTTATGCCGCGGTGACGAGCAGGTCGTCGAACATTTCGTTGTTTTCGTCGCGATTGCGATCGGCCATCTCCTGGCACTCGATGCAATACGGCGTCCACGGCACTGCGGCCAGCCGCTTGGGGCTGATCTCTTCTTCGCAGTGCAGGCAAGTGCCGAAATTCCCTTCCTGGATCCGGCGTAGCGCTGCCCGGACATTCCGCAGCAGGTTCGACTCGCGGTCGAGATTGCGGATTGCCAGTTCGCGCTCAGCGGCGCGCTGTACTTCATCGAGAGCGTCCGGCGACTTCTCAATGGCGATACCTTCGCGGTTGCGAAGAACCTCTGACAGCTCAGCCTGTCTTGCTTCCAGGATTTCCTTAAATTTGTTGATTTCGTTCTTTGTCATGGCTTCCTGTCCTCCTGCCTTATCTTATTTCTTCGCGCTCTTGCGGGTGCGATTTTAGTTATGTTCAGCAGTTACTTTTTTATTCCGGTCAAAAACATGAGACGCTTTTCGAGTCAAAATGTTTCAAAAAATCTTAGCAGACCATGCTAAGGTCTGTTGATAGCACGGGCGGCGGTCTAACCATTCACTCGGAAGTGGTGTTTGCTGCTCTATCGAACTACCACATGAGATCATATCACGCCTGTCAAGCAATTTCATTGCCACAAATAATTAAAATTACAAAATCTTTCATTGGTCACCAACCACCTCACTCTGGACGGCCTCAATGCCACTTGATGTTCATTTCTTATCGGCGTATCTTTCCATTTCCATTAGGCTGATTCTGATTTGACGATAGTTTTGTCGCCAGGGTTCAACATTTTTGGTCTCATTCTCAAATCTGGGTACGCGAAAGGAGCCACTGGGTGTGGCAAAAAGCGTCACAAGACTCAGCCAGCCGGAAACTTATGAAAAGCCATTCAAAACCATCGGGCAAACGCGTAAAGCAGGAAGACGTGCATGGACCACAAAAAGACGGCAACAGGGAACTGAAACTTCACAATACCCAAGGGATCACGCAACTGAAGCAACGCCGCCGGAGCAACATTAAAGTTTGCCGCCATCAAAGTCATCAGTGTTCCGCTGGAACCGGCGGTCAGCGTTAGAATGCCAGCCATCGCCGGGTCCAAATGATAGGGCCGTACTAACAGTGGAACCATTACGCCTGTCACAATCACCGGAAACGCCGCGAACGAATTTCCCACGAGGATTGTAAAAAGTGCCATTCCGGTACAGTTGGCCAAGACCAAAAGGAACAGGTTCCCTTCTGGCACGACGGAGCGGATGGCATCGGCAATGAGCCCGCCACAATTGGCCAATGCAAAAATAACCCCGAGCGAAGCCAACAGTTGCGGAAGAATATTGACGGCACCCATCGTCTCGTTCAAGCGCCTTCCGGCTTCCACGGCGTTGCGAAAGTTTGAACGTGTCAAAACCATGGCCAGCACAGCTGCGTTCAATCCACCGACCCCGAGGCCAATCAGCGCCCCACGATTGGGATCGGCGCCGCAGAGGCGGAAGCCGATGGCCAGGACGATGGTTGTGACAGGGATTGCCGCGACGGGAAGAAAAATGAAATTCCCTGGGGTGGCAGGAACTGGCTGCTCCAGGTGAACACCGGATCTTACCCCTCCGAAGCCGTCGATCAATACCATCGCGACTACCAACAGACCGCTGAGCCACGATGGCAGAACAGAGCCAAAGGTGAAGATGACACCAAGCAGGAACCAGAATCCGGCGCTAGCCAGGCGGCGAGGATTTCCGGAGTCACTCACCGTCAGCCAGGCAAAGCTGAATAACAAGAGCCCGGTGATTGCGTAAACGGCTTCCATCATTATGATCGTCCTTTCGCCTGATTCGCGCGAAGACGGTCATACCAGAGGAATTGCACACTTGCGGCGGCCACGGAGAGCAGCATCATCGGTATCGAGTAGGCAACGATCGCCCACAGATTCGGCGCATAACCGAGATTGGCCAGCGTGGCATAAACCAGCAACACTCCGGGTTGAACTGGAGACAGATTCTGGCCATAGAAGTTTCCATAGTTTTCGCTGGCAATCGACGCCGCCTTGACGAGTTCAAGATCGGCATCCTGTTGCTCCACGGGAATCGCCCCGGCCGACATAGGATATACCAGGGGACGCACGAATACGGCATGTCCGTTGACGCGGATTCCCAGCGCGCCATGGAGAATCCGGAAAAGCTGGTAGGCGATGGCGATTCGTCCGGGTGTGGCCGCGCCAATGCTGCGAATCCACGCCGCGCTCTGTTCACGCAGACCGAACCGTTCGCAGAGCCCGATGGCGGGAAGGGTGAGCAGGAACAGCGTCATCAACCGGTTGTCAACGAACGCCTTTCCCAGTATGGAAAGTATGGCCAGGGGCTCCATGCCGGCGGCCAACCCGGTTGCAGCGGCGGCGGCCAGAACAACGGCAGTGGTACGCAGGCGCAGCGCCATACCCGCAATAATGATGACGATTCCGATAAGCCGGAACCACTCAGGTAGCATAGCTGTCTGTTATAGCGTGAATGCTACTTGCGGCGCAACGCCTCCGGTGCACGCTGGCTGTCGTGACCTTCCAGATGGAGCTTCCAACTTAATGGAATCGTCTGCGGTGGAAAGCACATGCGGTCGTCGCAGGCTTGGAATTGGAAGGAGCCTTCCACCGTAAAGTCTCCGTCTGGAGAGATGATGGATTTCAAATCCTTCTCTTTGCTCAGCACTATTTCGCGGGTGAGGGTGAATTTGTCTTCGTAGACCGGGACCAGTTCCGGATCTCCGGCCAGCGACATTCGCTTGGGCGCGGGAAATACCGGAGGGCCGGTTTTCCATGCCGGGCCGTCTTTCATCGTCCACTTAATTGGCCGGTATTCCTCGCCCACTCCGGGTGCGTACACGTGCATCTTGGGCGGCAGTTTGCCGTCCAAAGTCAGAACGACGTGCTGCCCGCCGCGAACCTGCGTTTCGCTGGTCGACCAATTGAGCCTCAGGCGCGGCAGGTCGGTGACGCCGGCGTCGATCCGTTCTTTGAGAATTCCCGCCACTGTGTAGCGCTCCGTGAAGTTCTCTTCAAAGTACAATTCCTTGATGCGCCCGGTGTCCTCTAAGATGAAGGTTCCCGGGTGTGGAATACCGGCGAGCGGGCCGGGGGGCACCTTTTCATTCAGAATGCCGAAGGCTTTGATGATCTTCGAGTCCGGATCGGAGAGGAGGGGAATCGTAATGTTCCGGCGGCCGCTGAAGTTGGCCAGAATCTCTACGCTGTCGTAGCTGATGGCCGCCACGCCGTATCCTTTACTCTTCAACAGTTGCTTGCTTCGTTCCAGCTCCACGAGCTGGCTTTTGCAATAGGGTCACCAATCCGCAGAGCGAAAAAAGACCAGATATGCACCCTTGGGACCTTTGATGGCATCAAAATTCCGGACAATGCCGTGTTGGTCTTTCGCTTCGAATTTCGGAATCCGGTCGCCAGGATTCAGGGCGAGGGCGAGAAGAAGTGGAATCATTCAGTTACTATGATAGCAACAGGGATTAAAAAGACTTCATGATTGTTACAGCTGTAACCAGGATCAGGTAACGGTGTGGTCTTTCGATACGTATATAAACTACAGCTTCAACTCCGGGGATTTGCATTGCCTTCCAATAAACTATGCTTGATTTGGCAAGAAGTTTCACCAGGTATGCAACGCTCATTCTTCTTTCTGGATTGGGCTTCGCCGCGGAGCCGCCGAGCGGCATTCCGCCCGATGTCCGACTAAGCCTGCGATTTGACGCGAAGACACACTTCCGCATGCGGGAGTATGCATCGTTGCGCGAATGGGAGGAACGCAGACTGACCCTTCGGAGCCAGATTCTGGTCGCCGCTGGCGTCGATCAACTGCCCCATAATGGGCCGCTGCATGCCAAAAGATTTGGGAAGCAGCGTGAGGGCCAGTATACGGTTGAAAAAGTCCTTTTTGAGTCGTTCCCCGGCTATTTTGTCGCGGGCAATTTGTATCTGCCGGTGACAACTGGCAGGCATCCTGGAATTCTGGTGCCTCATGGACACTGGAAAAATGGGCGTGTTCACAACACCGCCACCTATTCGGTCCCGGCGCTTTGCGCCAACTTGGCAGCGCAGGGATTTGCCGCATTTGCTTACGACATGGTGGGCTATAACGATACGCGCCAGACCCCGCATGTGTTCGGCGCCACGGCAACGGAGATGTTATGGTCGTACAGTCCACTTGGATTGCAGCTGTGGAATTCGATTCGTGCGCTGGACTTGCTTGTCTCGCTCTCCGAAGTGGACAATACCCGGGTTGGCGTCACCGGCGCATCAGGCGGAGCAACGCAAACTATTTTGTTGGCTGCGGTGGATGACCGCATCAAGGCTTCCGCGCCGGTGGATATGGTGTCGGCTTCGTTTCAAGGTGACGATGCCTGCGAGATCGCTCCAGGCTTGCGTAACGGCACAAACAACGTGGAGATCGCCTCGATTATCGCTCCCAAGCCGATGCTTATGGTTTCAGCCACTGGGGATTGGACCAGGGCTACGCCGATGATTGAGTTCCCCGCTGTGACCGCCATCTACCGCTTATTCGGGCATGGAGAAATGGTTGGTTGCGCACACGTTCGATCGCCCCATAACTACAACCAGCAGAGCCGGGAAGCCGTCTACGCGTTCTTTCAGCGCCATCTGCTGAATGAGCCGATGGGGGCCGCTCCTCATGAATCAGAAGCCGCGGATCTGCGCCCCGAGGAATTGCTGATAAATCGTCAGCCGACACTGCTTGATCTTGGACCGCGGCAGTTGTTCGATCTGTGGAAGAACCAGATGCGGCAGGTGAATGCGCGGTTGAACTTGCGGCAAATGCGCGAGAGGCTGACTGGTGTGTTGGGCTTCCAATGGCCGCACCAGGTGTCTGCTTCTCAACATGACGCAAAGCTGATATTGGAGCCGGATCATTCTGGCGAGCATGTGCTGGGCGAATGGCAGACACTGTCTGGCGGCAACGTTGCGATCCTCATTGACAATCAAACCCTGAGCGCCAACTCCATCGGTGCCGCGGCATGGACCGGTTTATCCAGTTCCGCTGCAAAGTTTCGCGTGGAAGTGTTTCATGCCGCGGTAACGAAGAGTCCACATATTTCTCCTCCGGCGTTTCTCACTTACCAGCACAGCGATGACGTGAATCGCGTTCAGGATATTCTAACTACGATTGCCTATATGAAACAGCTGGGGCGCGATCGCATCACGTTGGTTTGTTCCACTCATGCCAGCCCTTGGTGCATGATGGCCGCAGCGGTTTCGCCGGTGCCGGTGGGGCTGAAGTTGGAGACCGAGTTGCGCCCTACCACGGACGAGGAGATCGCCAAGACGCTCTTCATTCCAGGATTGCAACATGCGGGCGGCTTTGACGCGGTCCGCGCTTTAGCGAGGGATGCGTCCGTGCGCGCCGCTGCTTTGGACCTGACACCGGCCATCGCGTTCGGATCGTTGGGCGGCGTCTTGGGGGCACGTTAAGCAGACGTCAACATCGGGTTGTGTTTTTTGTGTAGACTGGCTTCATATCAAAATGAGCTTTCTATCACCAACTCGTCGTGACATGCTGCGCAACCTGGCCGCTGTGGCTGCACTGCCGTTACTGGGCGCGCAAGCACAGCCCTCACGCCGGCCAAATATTCTCTTCATCTTTCCCGATCAGTTGCGGTTCGATTGGACGGGGTTGAACCCCGAAAGCGGCGTTCGCACGCCCAATCTGAATCAACTTGCCGCGCGGGGGGTGAGTTTCAAACAGGCTGTTGTGGCGTCTCCGTTGTGCGCGCCCTCCCGCGCGTGTTTGGCTTCAGGCAAGGAATATGACCGGTGTGGCGTTGTTAATAATTCCGTAGACTACCCGATGGAGCAGCGCACTTACTATCGCTTGCTGCGCGACAGCGGCTATCATGTCACCTGTTGCGGCAAGGTGGACTTGGCGAAGAAAAGTAACAACCAGGGCCTGGATGGCAAATTGCACCTGGCCGATTGGGGCTTTTCCGATGGCGTGAATAATGCCGGCAAGCACGACGCCATGAAGGGCAAAGTAACGCCCTACGACCCTTACATGACCTACCTGCAAAAGCGCCAGCTGATGCATGTGCATGTCGAGGACTTTGAGAAGCGCAAGGGGTACACCGATACGTTCCCGACAGCCTTGCCCGATGACGCCTACTGCGACAACTGGCTGGCGCAAAATGGTATCGATCTGATCAAGGCTTCGCCGAAGGACAAGCCGTGGCACCTGATGGTGAATTTCACCGGGCCTCATCCTCCAATGGACATTACGGCATCAATGGAAAAACAGTGCCGGGCACTCAAATTGCCGGCGCCGAACCATTCGAGCGAATACAATGCCGCCACGCACCAACTCATCCGCCAGAACTATTCGGCGATGATTGAAAACGTCGATCGCTGGCTTGGTATTTACATTGACCTGCTGAAATCGCGCGGAGAGTACGATAACACGATCATCGTTTTCAGCAGCGATCACGGCGAAATGCTGGGCGACCATAACATGTGGGGCAAGAACAAGCCGCTGCAGGCTTCCGTGGGTGTGCCGCTGGTTGTGGCCGGCCCCGGTGTGGCGAAAGGTGTCAGCAGCGACGCGCTGGTCAGTGTAATGGACCTTGCCGCGACGTATCTGGATTATGCTGGAGTGTCGCGCCCCAGTGACATGGATAGCCGGTCATTCCGTGGCCTGCTTGAAGGGCGGACGAAGACCCACCGCACGCACTTACTATCAGGCCTCAACGAGTGGCGGATGGTAAGTGACGGCCGCTACAAGTTAGTGCGCGGATTCGCCATGGAGGATAGTCCGGAAAAGGAGCTGTTGTTTGACCGCAAGAATGACCCGCGGGAAAACGACAACCTGGCTAAGCGCAAGCCGGAAGAAGTGGCCCGGCTGGCGAAGTTGCTGAAGCCGGCTACTTCAAGGAAACTCGCCACGCTGTAGCGGGTTTCCCTCCTATCTTTTTGAAACTGCATTCAGCAACAGCTACGGTTTCGCGGTTTCTGTTTGCACAGGCAGTTCGTGCTACCGGCAGGGGGAGCGGACATACTTCAGCCACGGCTGCATTCCATTGCGGTTGACTCCTCATTTCGCAGGCGGCCTGCGACGAATGATTCAAGTTGAATCTACCTACCTTGAAAACGGGGGACTTTCCGCAGAGAATCCAGCCTTAGCCGCACAATCAGCGATCCCAGAGTGCGATAGCCACTGCTGTACATATATCCTGCCTCAAGCCTGGCACCTGGCCACGAAATGCGAAGCCCAGGCCCCGCCGCCAAATCGTAAACTGGCACGGGGAATTCATCGCCTGTTAACCGCGCTACATCGAGCATTATGACTGGTCGTACCGAAAATCGACTCCCACGAGCCAGAAGGTATGAGATGATCGGTTCCACTTCCCTAGTGTCCCTCAGGACATGCCTTCTTGCCGACTCCGGATCCTCCCCCTTGATCAGATAGTTTTCCATAAGCAAGTTCTCCAACGTACCCAAGGCTTCAGCCGATTCGTCTGCGCAGTTTTTGTGGGCTGCGCATCCCACGATTGGCTTTTCGAGCTTTGGCACGTGCAAGCCAATCGTTAAATTGGCGTGCAAGTAAGAGTCAGCGATCGGACCATTCTGGCGCGTTCCGTGGCTTCGCAAGAAAGCCCCATATGGGACTGATGACATTGACAGACCCTCGCGGCTTTCAAACAATGGAAAATCGTATTGGTATCCACCCACGTAATCTCGAAAAAGCGGCCAGTCACCGGAGGAAGTTCCACCGCCGCCAATGATTTCTATGTCCGTGGACCGAAAAGTACGGCTATGGTGCGCGGCGAAAGCGTAGCGCTGGAAGCGAGTGATTGGAGCAGACGGTGTGCACATTGAACTCTGCGGAGTCATACCAACCAACGACATCTTACAGTCGAGAGCTTTGCCGACATCCGTCCAGAAACCAACTCTCGTAAAGCCTCCTCCTGCAAAACTGTCAGCTGCAAAATGCCATTCACCAGCTATCTCATTCTGGATCGCTGCCGGGTGCTCGTTTCTGTCTTGAGTCAATCGATTGTTCGAAACTCGCAGTCCGCCACCGATTTGCATCCAACTAAAAAAGTTGTTCAACAATCTCCGCTCAAAGACCGGCCCTATGTGCGCGGCCAACGTCCGAAAGCGCTGGCTGAAAAACGGGCTCTCGCTCGCCTCAATTCGGACAGCCGGAACAATAGAAACCGTGTCTCCTCCAGGTGCAACCCGGAGGTCCAAAGCAGTCGTGTAATAAGCGGTCGAAGTGCTTTTTAGTCCGGATCCGGTGATTTGGATCTCGCCTCCCTGCGAGGAGAAGGGGTTTCGAATCATTGTGGAAAACCGTGCTCCAGCCGAAAACCTGGTGGCGGGGCTGTAGTCGACCAAAAGAGAGGGGTGCAACAATTCAGCGAGTTTCACCCTTAGGTCGGGATTAATGGGAATAGTAGGAGCAGGGCGGCTATCGAATGAAACCATGCCGGCGGAACTTGGTACAGTGATTTCAACTGGATGAAATACTATGTCTAGTTGTTTGTTGAACTTGTCTACGTTCTCGCAATTCCAGGAAACGAAGCCTAGGCTCACCACGTTTGATTGGCGCATGGTCCGTTTGGCTGCTGTTCGAACGAGGATCCTTAAATCAATTGCAGCGTCGGAAACACTTTGGGGATCATATGGATCGTCCGGCTTAATTCCTAGTCTAAGCCTGTTGGGAAGACCTCCACGATATCCATCGTAAACTTCGCGGATCCTGTACTCATTACTCTGGGCATCTGGACATCCAGGATATCTCACTTCCGAGTAGGAGACAGTTGATAAAAAGAGAGCATGGAGCGAGAGCATCAAAAACTGTTTCGTGTGTTTCATTTGCGTTTAGCTGGACTACTCGGAGTTGAGTTGGCGCATTTACAATTTTCATCATCCCGGTTTGAGTTGTAAGTGCCATCGTGACTGTTCTTGTGATGGCACCTAAAGATCGGCAGCCCATACCGTTGAAGGCGTTGTTCACACTCCAGCTTACTTTTGCATGAGATGCTGAAGGTCTCTTGACTCACTGGACAATCCTTGAACTTAATCTGAAGCTCCTTTTGGGACTCGAAGAAAGTCATTGATACCATTTCGCATTCCGAGCCGGCCGGGCATCTTGGATCAACAGTCATCTTACAAGAAACACGAGAAGATGTGCAGTTAGGCATTAGATTAACAAGCGATTGGGAAACCAAGGAATTTGAAGATAATGTATCCGAAATTAGATAGAACCTTTCCCTTGTGCGTAGAGATGAACGCGCACTTGGTGGCTGCTGCCACAGCGGAGAGGTCCAGCAAGTCGTCAGAACAATCAGAATTGCTAATTGATGTTTCATTTGCATGTCTTTGTTTCAATGATTGCATTGTCGTTGTCTATAACCACATCTGATTGGAATTCATTGGGGCAATCCGTTTTCTCAATTACAACCCCGTACTTTCCAATGGGGAACCAGATTTGGGCCCTTTGCTTATTCCTAACGATTACGCGAAAGTTCGGGCCAGCATCTTTGTCCCTTTGGCAATTCTCACAACTAGGGAATATCACTTCGTCTGGAGCATCAAGGAAATCATTTGTTAGCGGACCAGAAATTGTAAATGTAACGGTTTCGCGATTGATACCAGGATCCAAAATCGTGATTCGAAGTGGCGGCCAATGAGGCTTCCGGTCCCAACTGCTGCTCAGTCCCGCGCCGAACGGTATTGAATATTTCGCGAGATGCACTTCGGATGAGTTGATGCGAGGTTCTACTGTCACATCGTGGTGCAATAGGGAATAATTTAATGGGCGGTTTGTATCAACAGCCGTCGCATCCATTTTGACGACTACATCATTTGGAGATCCATAAATTGGATTCATTGCAAACCAAGGGAAGACAAAGACAGTCAACACAATTAATGATGATCCTACAAACACCTTGAATGAACGAAGTTGCAGAAACGATTTGGATCGCTCTTTAAAGACGGTGAACAGAGAAATAAAAACAGTTGTACTAAGCCATGGCAACAGTTTTTCATAAAAAAACTTAACCTTTGCATTGTTGAGGGTGTCTTCTGATACAAGGAGAAACAATAGGAAGAAATCAATGAACGCGAGGCTCGCCCAGATTAAATCTTTCCACGCGACCGGTACCGCTGAGTCTCGTACGGCGCCTAGTTCATCGCGTACAATACTTCTGATGGCATCTTCTAGCTTATTTGGGTCGGCCATAATCGTAGAGGATTATACCACCATCAATGAAACGAGTCAATCGCCAGAATTGTTCAACGCGAGATGAGCCTGGAGGCGGGTAGTGGTTCCAATGCGAGGCGAGCCTGGAGTGCCCAATCGATTCCAATGCGGGGCGAGCCTGAGGGAAGGGAGAAATGTAGCATGCTGCTGGTGAATGAAAATCATGATGCAAGACATCAAGCGGCTCACGATGGAGGACATCGCGGCCTTCCTAACTGGCAGTCGGGAACTGGACTTCTCGGTGAATTCAGCGGAGGCCTATCCGTTCATCGAAAGCGTGTTGAGCAATCAGCATTACAGCAAGCTGCCGCGGACGCAGCGGGGATTGGTAAGGCAGTTTCTGATGAAGATCACCGCCTTAAGCCGGGCCCAGGTGACGAGGCTAATCGAGCGCTGGCAGGACTGCCGGCAGGTGCGGCGAAAGCTGGCGCAGCGCCACACCGGACGATATCGTTCTGCTGGCGGACATGGATGCCGCGCACGAGGATCTATCCGGGCCAGCCATCCGGCACTTGTTCGTTCGGGCTCATCAGATTCATCACCAGCCCGACTATGCGCGACTGGCGGAGATCTCGGTGTCGCACATCTACAACTTGAGACGGTCCGATGCCTATCGGAAGCTGCGAGTCCATGTGCAGCACACACAAGCCACCAAGGTCTCGATCGGCGAGCGGCGCTTGCCGAACCCCAACGGCAGGCCCGGCTATCTGCGGGTCGATACAGTGCATCAGGGCAGTCACGACGGAAGACCGGGTGTCTTTCACATCAACGCCGTCGATGCAGTCACGCAATTCGAAGTGGTGGGCTGCGTGGAGGCCATCTCAGAGCATTTCATTCTGCCCGTTCTGGAAGCTATGCTACACCAGTTTCCGTTCCGTATCCGGGGCTTCCATTGCGACAACGGCTCGGAGTTCATCAACTATTCGGTGAAGGCGATGCTGGGAAATCTGCTGGCCGAGTTCACCAAGTCGCGTGCCTATCGCACCACCGACAATGCCTTGGTGGAAGGCAAGAATGGTTCGGTGATCCGCAAGCTAATCGGCTATGGACCGATCGCCGCCGAGCATGCCGAAGCCTTTCAGAAGTTCTATACGGCAACCCTCAACCCTTACTTGAACTTCCATCGGCCGTGCGGGTACGCCACACTGGTGGAGGGCAAACGCGGCCGCATCAGACGAGTCTACAAGCACGACGACTATCGGACTCCGTTGGAGAAATTCCGCTCACTGCCCGACTGGCGGAAGGCTCTCAAGCCGGGAATCACGCCTGCTTTCCTAGATCAACTTGCAACAGTGCAGACCGACCTGGCAGCCGCGCAAAAAATGCATCGCGCCCTCATTGCTCTGCTGACCAAATGCCGCACTGTCAGATAAGCCCTTCGGGGTACTTAGGGACGATTGCAGGGGGGGGGGGGGGGGGGGGGGGGGGGGGGGGGGGGGGGGGGGGGGGGGGGGGGGGGGGGGGGGGGGGGGGGGG
>CAIRSA010000439.1 GCA_903881085.1 uncultured Acidobacteriia bacterium | reverse complement strand
GGAATCCGTCCTAATCCCGCGTCTAGCAATTTGTCTCCGGCATCCTCCCCCCCATCCCTTATCCAAGATATGAAGCGCGTCACCGGACTTGGCGGCATTTTTTTCAAGTCCAAGAATCCGCAGGCCCTCGGCGCCTGGTATAAGGAGCATCTTGGAATCGCCGTCGAAGAGTGGGGTGGGGCGGCCTTTCGATGGGCGACTCCGGAGAAACCAGCAACAACCGGGACTACCGTCTGGAGCCCGTTTAAGGACGACTCCGACTACTTCGCGCCGAGTCATGCCTCGTTCATGATCAACTATCGTGTCGAGGACCTGCATGCGCTGCTGGCCCAGTTGCGAAGCGAAGGCTGCGAGGTGGAAGCCAAGGTCCAGGAATCCGAGTACGGCAAATTCGGCTGGGTGATGGATCCGGAAGGAAACAAAATTGAACTATGGCAGCCGCCCGAGGGGGCTTAAAAAGGCGAGCCACGAGTTCAACATTTCGGGCTCATGAGCCTTGGTTCGTCCCTCGTAGAACGGGCTACTGGGACGGAGAGTGCCGCATGCTGTTGCGCTCATCTTGGGGAACGCCGCTTCGCAATTCGTAGTCCGCATCCATCCGGCAAATCGGGCTTTAACAGGCGCCTTGACCTTGCTGGTTCCGAAGCTCACAGGGGGTCGCTTTTCCTGGGGAGGGTTGCAGTAACTGCGGTAGCAATTCTCTGTATTTGCGCCGGCCGAGACCCGAATCAACCGCACCCACGGCGGCAGTTAGTCCTCCCAAAATAACGTCGGGTGTTCGCTTCGTGGTTGGGGCCGTTCAGACGTGCCCCTCCGGAACCCGACTACAGAAGAAGGAGGCGCAGAGGTAAGAGGTTCGATCCTCACCGCATCCAAGGGGCAAGCCGGAATCACGGCGAAACAAAAACGAAACACACGCACTATGAAAAACATCAAAAACCTCCTCGCCCTCACCTTCACGACCGTCGCTCTCGCCTACAGCACCGCAGCCGGCGAACTCGTCAACGTCTCCGGCGCCAGCAACATCGCCGTCGGCGGCTACGACACGGTGGCTTTCTTCACCGACAAGAAGCCCGTGAACGGCGACCCCGGCATCTCCACCACCTACCAGGGCGCGACCTACATCTTCGCCAGCAAGGAACACAAGGAACTGTTTGCTGCCGCACCCGAGAAATATGCGCCCCAATGTGGTGGCTACTGCGCCTTCGGCGTGTCCGTTGGTGCGCTGTTCCCGGTCGAAATCAGCACCTGGCAGGTTCGCGGCGGAAAGCTCTACCTCAACCTGAACAAAGCCATCCTCAAGAAGTTCAACTCGGATTTTGAGGCCAATGTCGCCAAGGCGGACAAGAACTGGCCCGCCCTCGTGGAAAAGCACGGCAAGTAAAATGGCCCGAACTGGCGGGGTAAGAAATTGCCCCGCCGCCGCGTCAGACCATTGAAAGAAACTGACTCAAAACCATCAACGAATTCACCTATGCCACGCATCCCTACCATCAGTTCGGAAAACGCCTCAACCGAACAACAGCAGATCCTCGCCAACGTAAAGAAGGGCCTCGGTCTCGTACCGAATCTGGTCTCTACGTTGGCCCAATCACCCGCTGCCGCCCATGCCTACCTCGCATTCAGCGGCGCACTCTCCAAGGGTTCCCTCCCCCGGAAACTGCAGGAGCAAATCTCGCTGGTCGTCGGCGAAACCAATGCCTGTGACTACTGCGTCGCCGCACACACGCTGCTCGGCGGTAAGGCGGGTTTGACGCCAGAAGAAACGCTTGCAGCCCGCGCCGCGGAATCCGGCGACCCAAAAACGGAAGCTGCCTTGGTGTTCGCCCGGAAGATCGTGACCGAACGCGGTCATGTTAACGACCAAGACGTAGCCGTTCTGCGGGAGAAGGGCTACACCAACGGCGATATTGCTGAGATCGTCGCCAACACGGCGTTGAACCTCTTTACCAACTATTTCAACCATGTGGCTGGGACCGTGGTGGATTTCCCTGCCGCGCCCAAGTTGGCGGCCTGCGCCTGCACGCACTAAATAGTCTCGCGGGCCAGAAGGTTGCGGCTAAATTGCGCAAGTGACGCAAGACGAGACCAACTGGCCCGCGCGGTTGCGGGACACGGCTCCCGCGGTACAGGCCGCGGCCGTACGCGAGCTTGGCGACGCGCTGAAGGCCGGGTTACGCATCGCGCTGAATGGTCGCGGAGACGTAAGCGAAGCACACCTGGAAGATTTTGCGCAGGAAGGGTTGCTCCGCGTGCTAGATCGGATCGATCAATTTCAGGGACGAAGCCGGTTCACGACCTGGGCGCAGGCGATTGCGCTGAACGTGGCGTTCACCGAACTGCGCCGCAAACGGTGGCAGGATGTCTCACTCGATGCGCTCATGGCCGACGGGGAACGCCTGTCCGAGCCGAGCACGATTGCCGACGACGCACTTGGCGCAGACGAGGAACGGACTCGGTTGGTGGCGACGTTGCGCCACGCGATTGAAAAAGATCTGACCCCGAAACAACGCGCCGCGATCCTGGGTGAACTGCGCGAGATGCCGTTTGACCAGATTGTCGAACTGCTCGGCACCAGCCGCAGCGCGGCCTACAAAATGCTGCATGATGCTCGGCGCGCCCTGAAGCAGCGGCTGCACGAGGCCGGCATCACCGGGGCCGATATCCAGAACGCCTTTAATCCATGAAAACGGGAGACCAGCGACTGACGAGCGAACAGGTGGGCAGCATTGTGACGATGCTGGGCCTGACGACCGATCGCGAGTTCAACTGCAATGAATGTTTGCAGCACGTCAGCGAATTTGCCGAGTGCCAGCTCGCGAACAAGCCGGTCACCGAAGTCATCGCCAGTGTCGAGCAACACCTCGCACTCTGCCCGGAATGTCGCGAGGAATACGAGGCGCTCAGGAAGATTCTTGAGGCAGGACAGTAGCCAACCCCGTACTAGCCACCTTCTGGCGCCACTGCGGCACCAGTGCGCCTTCCCCAGGATCTTGAAGGCGCCCGAATCACTCTTCAGCCTCCTCACGACCGCGAAGGCCCCGCTAGCCGTCCTGAGCGTGGACGGTGGCTCAGCGAAGCGGGCTGCTAGCCCTCAGATCGAGACAAGGAGTCGTCATGAGTGCGCCCAACACTTCACCAGAAGCTGCAGGCATCGCACGCGCTGCTAGAGGGTCCATCTTGGACGAGGCGACACCCGCCAACGTGGTGCGAAGATTCTATGCCTCGTTGAAGCGAGGTCACGTTCCGGGCGTCTTCGGTCTGCTCAATCACGAGCTGGGGTGGACCGAGGCCGCAGGGTTTCCTTATTTCAGCGGCACTTGGCATTCACCAGCGGAAGTTCTGGAAAAGCTCTTGTCTCCACTCGCGCGCGATTGGGACGGCTTCAGCGCCGAGGCGCATGACTTCGTTTCCGAGGGCAACCGGGTCGTTGCGCTGGGAGCTTACTCCGGCACTTTCAAAGTCACGGGCCGGAGGATGACGGCGGGATTTGCCCACGAGTGACCTCCCGCTCAAGTCCACGCACCGAATGGCAATCCGCCAAGTAAGAAACGGCTCACCTACCGCGTCCAACTATCGAGACGCTGATGCCTCGCGGCGGAAGCCAATCGCGTTCGGAAAGAACAAAATGAAAACACTAACACTGAACAACGAAAACTTTGAATCAACCATCACCGGCGGTGCGTCGCCCGTCCTCGTGGACTTTTGGGCGGAATGGTGTGGCCCGTGCAAGATGCTTTCGCCTGTGCTGAACGAGCTTGCCGCCGATCAAGATGGCAAGGCGGTGATCGCCAAGTTGAACATTGATGAAGCGCCGGAACTCGCATCGCGTTACGGAATCACCGCGATTCCCACGTTGATCGTGTTCAAGAACGGCCTGCCCGTAACAACCTTGCGCGGTACGCAGTCGAAGTCGACGATCTTGAAATCGCTCGCAATGGCCGCCTAAGTGGAAGGCGCTCCGCAACGACGTTTCCGAGCCGCAGCACGGCTGCCTGCGCAATGGATTTCCGGGCGGTACTTGTAGAGCTGTGTGCCAACCGTGCTGCGGCTGCTGCCGAACAAATACTCCGTTACACTTCGACCAACCGACCATGACGGCCGCCGCCTTCAGCAAACTGCAAACGGAAATCCGCGGCTGCACGCTGTGCGCAGCCCATCTGCCGCTCGGGCCGCGTCCGGTTTTTCAAATCGCCCGCACCGCGCGCATTCTCATCGCCGGGCAAGCGCCGGGGAGCAAGGTTCACGCAAGTGGTATTCCCTTCGACGACGCCAGCGGCGACCGATTGCGCGACTGGCTCGGCGTGGATAGGGAAACGTTTTACGATGCCAGCCGCATAGCGATTGTACCGATGGGTTTTTGCTACCCCGGCACAGGTAAGTCCGGCGACCTGCCGCCACGTCCTGAATGTGCGGTTCTGTGGCGCGAGAAAATCCTCCGTGAACTTTCTGCCGTGAAACTCACGCTAGTTATTGGCCAATACGCGCTGGCTTGGCACCTCGGCGCACACTCGAAAACGACGCTCACGGATACGGTGCAGGCATGGCGGGAATTTACGCCGGCACTCTGGCCGCTGCCGCACCCCAGCCCGCGTAACAACATATGGCTGAAAAGGAATCCGTGGTTCGCGCAGGATGTTCTGCCCGCCTTGCGCAGCCAAGTTGCCGACGCGCTGTGCTGAAGCGAATGGAATACGCTCGGGCTGGCTGCTACAGAATCGGATGCGCAAGGATCTGTCTGGATCTAGTGTACTGACCTCTAAGTCCCATGCTCCAAGGTCTCCTGTTTCTGACGAGCGCGCTGGATTTTAGCGAGGATGTCGGCCCCTTTGGCGCGCCACTCGTATCGGGTGGGCTTCAGGT
>CAIRSA010000438.1 GCA_903881085.1 uncultured Acidobacteriia bacterium | reverse complement strand
CGTTTTTTGGTTGGAAAGAGTGCCCCGATTCGAAGGGGATTGAGACCACTACGATGACGGACGGGAGATAATAACCGTCGCTAGGTTGGAAAGAGTGCCCCGATTCGAAGGGGATTGAGACTGCCTTGTTGAGCTCCGGATCACTCATTGTTAATTGAGTGTTGGAAAGAGTGCCCCGATTCGAAGGGGATTGAGACCTGTTAACATCAGGCACCGTGAACCCATCTGCTTTAGGTTGGGAAGACTGCCCCGATTCGAAGGGGATTGCTACAGAGGCCGGCTTGTATTCTTTTCTATTGCGTGGGTGGATATTCCGGATTAGAATGCAGTTTACATGCCCATCGATGCGATCGTGGATTTCCGAAAGGTGCAAGCGTTCCTTTTTGAGTCGAGTCATTTGGCTTATATCCGAGGGGCGAGCCGGTGGCTTTGGGAATTGAATCGCTTCCTTTTGCCGGAACTGGTGGAAAAACACGACGGCGATCCATTGATCAAAGACGGGGGACTGCTGTTAGCCTCGTTCCCCTCCATGGGTGCGGCAGAGGCCTTTGCCAATGAGGCGCGGAACGAGTGTGAGCCGCATATCGGCGTCGCCATTGCCTTGCGTGAGCGAGGCTCTTCTGAAAGCTTTCCAGTTGCGCGAAAAGCACTGCTGGAAAAACTGGAAAAGGCCAAATTGGGCGCAGGACATTTCGCCGCCCTCTGTACGAATTCGTACATAATGCGCTGCAGCGAGTGTGGATTTCGAGCAGCAAATAAAAATCCCGCAACAATCGATGTGCCTATTTGTGCCACCTGTTTTAAGAAATGGGAGCATTCCGGGCGACGCCAGTTTTGTCTGGAGCCGATTGAGAACCTGACGGAATTGGGCAAACTTGCGCGTCCTCAGAATTACCTTGCCACCGTTTTG
This sequence comes from uncultured Acidobacteriia bacterium, assembly GCA_903881085.1. Classification (GTDB taxonomy): domain Bacteria; phylum Acidobacteriota; class Terriglobia; order Bryobacterales; family Bryobacteraceae; genus CAIRSA01. Next base: position 12,229 of record CAIRSA010000438.1, on the reverse strand, counting down.
ATCGATTTGGACCATTTGGGTCGGCAAATGGACGACTTCGCGGAACGAGGGCAAGATGCCTACGTTGCGACCAGCAACGCGTTGGCACGCGCCTTTGTCCACGCGATTCAGGTTGCGTGCCTGAAAGCATGCCAAAAAAAGCGCGGGGATCGAACGGCGAGGTTTGAGATCTGCTATGTCGGCGGCGACGACGGCATGCTTGTGCTACCAGGCGACCGCGTGTTTGAGTTTGTGGGATGGTTTGAAACCGAATTCAAGCGCCGCTGCCTTAGAGGCGGGATCGCAGAGGCGGATGTCCCGCGATTTTCCGTCGGGTTCCTGCTAGCGAACAGTCATTTCCCCATCCGGGAGGCGTTTGCGATCAGCGATGAGCTTTGCAAATCGGCGAAGACATTGAAGGAAGGAAACTCCGTGGATTGGGCAGTGCTGACCGACTCCATGGCGGACCGGGTAGTAGAACGGCGGACGCACTTCAAGGACGGCGTGGTCAGAACCGGCAAGCCCTATACGACGCAAGCGTTTCTGAGTCTGGAGACTGGGATCCGGGCGCTGAGAGAGCTAGGCGCGAGCACCTCAAAACTGAAAGCGTTGTACAAGATGAGCTACGAGGCGCCGGAGGTGGCACGGTTGGAGTACAGGCATCTTCTGACCAGGGTGGACCGCAAGGTGCGGCTGGAGCTCAAAAATACGGTGGGCGTGGACATTCACGAAAACAAAGATGACTCGACGGTTTATACCAAGGCCCCAGACATGGTGGAACTGATGGATTTTGTGCGATGAGATTGCAACTGTGGTTCCGGTTTCAAACAGCGGTCCACCACGGGACCGGGTATGGGCTGGCTGGCATTGTGGACCGCTCCGTATTGCGGGGCACAGATGGGTTGCCCATCCTGAGCGGGGCAGCGATCAAAGGGAAGATGCGGCACGCGGCAAGCCTGATTCAACGAGCCAAGCTTGGCGAGGAGGCGCTGTGCGGACCACCCGAGGATGCCTGGTGCCGCGACAAAAAATCGCCCTGCCTTCTATGCTGTGTGTTTGGTTCCCCGCTGATTAAGGGCAAGGCGATTTTCCACGACGCAACGGTGATTGATGCCCAAGGGGCGATCATTCGCGACTACCTGGAAGACCGCCAGATTGTGTTCCAGTCGCCGGGAGCCAATGTGCGAGCGACAACAGCGATGTCGCGCGTGTTGGGCAGGGCGGAATCGGAACATCTATTCACGTCGGAGACGATTGCGCCGGAGGTGATCTTCGAAAGTTCGATTGAAGGACCATTGGATGCGGATGAGCAGTTGCTGCTAACACAGAGCGCGAAGTTGTTGCGGCAGTTCGGCGGCGGGAGTGGACGCGGGCTTGGCTGGTGCGAAGTGCAGGTGAGCGCGACGCCAGAGGAGACCCAGTCGTGAAATTGCAGAGTTTTGTCGAGCTGAAGTCGCCCCTATTGATAGGCAGCAAATTGACGACCGGCAACGCTATGCATTCCACGGAGCGGATTCCGGGGTCGACGCTGCGTGGCGCGGTGGCGCAGGCTTATCTGGATTGCTACGGAAGCGATTGCTGCGTAAGCGACCCGCTGTTTCGGGAGATCTTTTTAGATGGCGGGGTGCGGTTTGGAGACCACCGACTGGCAGACGTGTGGCCCAGGTCGGTGCGGGTTTGCAAAGGCCGCAAAAAGACGAAGCATGCGCCGATTGACCTGTTGCTGCGAGCGGGTGCGGGCAAGGAACTGTTGCTGGAACGGTGTCCGGAACCGGGCGTTGAATGCTTAGAGAGGCTGGTTCATCCCAAGGGCGGATGGGACAACCAGGCAGAAGACGGCTACGTGGAAATGGAGTTGAAGCGGGTGCGGCAGGCGCACACGTCAATGGACCCCATGTTGCAGCGGGCGCGCAGCGAGACGTTGTTCACCAAGACTTCGCTGAGCGGCAGTCAGTCGCTGCGTGGGTTTGTTGAGATTGTCAGCGGAAACCCGGAGATACAGACGCGGCTGGAGGGCCTGGGCGAGTTGTGGATCGGCAAAGGCCGGTCGCGGGGCATGGGGAGTTCCGTGTGGAGCTTTTCAGGCGGATTGGACCAGGACGAATCGAAAGAGGTTGAAGCGATGGCTGGCCGGATGGCGGGGATTCAGCATTGCGCGCCGGTGGAGTTGCAGGAGATGGTTTTGTTTTCGATCACACTGCAATCGCCGGCCATCATTTTGGACGAGTGGCTGCAGTACCAAGGCCATTTCGGGGCGGCGGAGTTGGATGGGCAGCTTACAGGCTATAAGCCGTTGGCACAGTTTGCGGATATGACTGCGGTGGATGGCTGGAACGAAAGCGCGGGCCTGCCGAAGAGCCGCGAATGGGCGATCGATATCGGGTCGTGCTTTCTGTTTGGTAGGCAAATTTCGAATACGGATGAGAGAGCGGCGGAGACTCAGAGGGTGGCGCAGACGCTTGCGCGGGTGGAACGGGACGGGATCGGCGAGCGGCGCGAAGAGGGCTTCGGGGAGGTGCGGATTTGCCAGCAGATACACATGGATCTGGCGTATTGAGCGCGGCGGAGGAAACCAGCGCGCTGGCCGGGGGGCATGACTGGACGGACCGGCGGGCGACGGCGGAGTTCAGCAGCACGTGGTGGATTGAAAACCAGCAGGGCGAGGAGTTCTCCCGCATGACGCCGGCGAAGCGGCATCAACTGCTAGAGATTGCTGCACAAGCGAGTAGCGGCGGTGAGATCATCGGCTTGATAGGAGAGCTGAAAGAGAAGTATTGGACCAGATCGATGCGAGATGCGTTGCACCGAGGGCTGATAGAGATTCAAAAAGACACCTACTGGGATGCACCTGTAGGCCTGGTGGTGGCGGCAGACCGGCGGACGCTGCGGTTGACGCGGCAGTTTCTGGCGATGCTGGAAAAGCGGGCGCGCATTGCCAATGGGGACTCGGACAAAGGAGTTACGGATTGATGTCGAATACCAACGTGATTGTTGTGACAGATACCTTCCTGCGATTGAAAAGCCGGTATTCCATCCGTTTTGAGGCGGAGGGGGAAGGTGCGATGCGGGTTGGCTCGGGTCTGGAGGGCGACAACACGGACGCGGCGCTGGTGCGGCAGAGCGACAAGGTGTTCATTCCAGGGTCGTCATTGAAGGGTGTGATACGCAGTACGGTGGAACGGCTGGCGCGATCGATTTGGGCAGAGAGAACCTGTGTGTTGTTCGCGGAAGAGGCAAATGTGGGCGTGCCGTGTGGGAACGCCACTCGCAAGCGGCAGCAGGAACTGGAAGCGAACACGGGAACAATGCTGGAGGAGTTGCGCCAGGAAAAGGTGCAATTGTGCCCGGTGTGCGTGCTTTTTGGATCGCCCCTGATGGCTGGCCGGTTGAAGGTGAAGGACGCTTCGCTGGTAGAGGGACATGAAGGCAGGGCGGTAGTGCGTCACGGAGTGGGCATCGACCGCGATACGGGGACGGCGAAGGACAAGATCAAGTACGACTATGAACTGCTGGAAGACCGGCCTGTGTTTTCCATTGAGTTGCAGCTAGAGAACGTCGGGGAGATGGATCTGGCGCTGCTCTTCATGCTGTTTTCCGAATGGAAGCGCGAGGGGCTGAGCGTGGGCGGAAAGCGCTCGAGCGGGATGGGCAAGTTGACCTTTCCGGAGGAGGGGGCGGCTGTTTCTTATTTCGATGAGGATGCCGGTTGGGGTTTGATCGAAATGTTGGAGTCGGACGTAAAGGCGATGGAATGGAAGCTGTTTGAGCAGAAGATGAAGGATAGTTTCAGTGTTGCCGCGCGGAGTTAGTGACGGAAAGAGGAGCTGACCAATGTTTTTACAAACCTACAACCAAGTAACCGTCATCGTGGATCTGGTTTCCACTTCTCCGCTGATCGTGAAGGAGTCGCGCTACGGTCAGGACCAGAAGTTGGCATGGTCAAACGGAAACGAGTTGAAGAAGCAAGGCATGCCCGATGTCATTCCAATCTCCCAAAGTACGGACATGGAGCTGAAAGCCGCGGTTTCGCATGGCACCCCGAAAGAGGCTTTGAAGCAGCTGAAATACTACCTGCCGGGGACCTCGATTCGCGGGGCGTTCCGGAGCCATCTGGAGCGGGTGCTGCGCGGGCTGGAGCCGGAGGTGCCGCGGGTGTGCGATCCGTTTGAAGAGAGTGAATTTCAGGACCATCATTCCTGCTCCGACTTATTGGATCACAGGGAAGGGGCATTCATCTCCTATGCTGCGTCGTGCCCCGTTTGCCGCATGTTTGGGAATAACAAACTGCAGAGCCGGATTACGATCACCGATGGCGTGATTCAGGGAAAACTTCCTTACAACCTGGTGCAGCGGGAGCACATTCGAATCGACCGCAAGAGCGGCAAGGTGAACGGACCGGTGCTGAAGTTCTTTGGGCTGGACCAGACTACGTTCCGGATGACCTTGAAGCTGGTGAATTTCGAATTGATTCATCTGAAGATTCTGGGCGTATTGTTGGGCGATTTGAAGTCGCAAAATATCACACTGGGATTCGGCAAGAGCAAGGGTTATGGCGTGGTAAAGGGCGAGATCCATCCGCTGCGGTTGAGCTACACGGGCTTGGACCATCCGGAGGGAAAGCTGCGCGGAGTGGCCTCGCATGCGAATGAGGCAACGGCAAGCTGGTTTCAGAAGCGCTACGGCCTTGGGCCGGAGACTCCGGTGGACCTGCCTGGAGTGACCTGGAAGCGCGGCGATATGCGGCTGGAGACGGAGATTCCGGAGAAGATGTTTCTTGAGGCGGTGATGCCAAAGATCGCCTTTCCGTGGCGCTCGCAACCGAAATTGAGCGAACGAAAGCTGGCAGGGGCGTTGTAATGGCCACGATGAGCAACCGCATCTGCAAGGAATGGCCTGCGGATTTGGATTGGACGGGACTGGAGGTGGCCATTTTGGAGAGCGCGGCGGAGATAACGCTATTGCCGGCCAATGAAGCAGAGCCGCACGCAAGCGGGTTTCCTGTTGGGCGGGCGTTCGGCGAGGGGCGCGAAATTCGCTGGCGCAAACGCGCGGCGGGCTGGCACTTTGTAATGATTGACGACGGATCGGGCGAACTGGCGGAGCGGCGGGGGCTGGAAGAGATCGCGCCAGCCGGCGAAACAAAGTATTTTCTGTGGGGGGAGAAAGAAGCAGGCAAGAAGAGCTTTTATACGGGCCGGATTCCGCGCGTGATTGACGAGTACGGGCTATGGGCCGGGGGCGTGGAGACGAGCGGACGGATGTGCCTGGCGGTGAAGCAGTACGCGTGGAAGGGCCAGACGATTGAGCGGCTGTGCAGACTGGAGCCGGCCGATGAGTAAGCGGATTGCGTTCGCAAAGAACTTCCCGGTCAAGCAGATGTCGGAAGACATTGGCCAGGCGGCGCGGATTGGCGCGAACTCGGGCGTGCTGATCTGCCAGTTAACGACGCTGACGCCGCTTTCCATCCGGTCTGTGTTCAAGAACACGCCCAATCCCGCGTGGATTCCCGGATCTTCTCTGCGGGGGATGGTGCGGAACATGGCAGAAGTGCTGGGGGCGGGCTGCGGGAGGCTGACCGATGGAGCGACCGCGGTTTGCACGGCCGAACGGACCTGCGTTGTGTGCCGCGTGTTCGGGTATGTGGAAAAGGAAGAAGGCACGGCGAGCAAAGTGAAGTTTCGCGACAGCGACCGGATTCCGGTGAAGTACGACCGCATCGACGTACCGTTTGAGCGACCGGCACCCGAGGGTGTGGCTGGCTGGATTCTGTTTCCGCATGACGACGATGCGAAGACCTATGACGGCAAGGAGCCGTTTGTAATTGAGGAGACGAAGTTCCGGTTCCGCGTGGACTATTTAAATCTGGATGCGGAGGAGTACGCCATCTTCCGGTTTGCGCTGGAACTGAAGTACGGAGCGGTGGATCTTTGCCACAAGCTGGGCTTTGCCAAGGCGGCCGGATTCGGAAGCTGCGTGGTACGGGTGCTGGGCGACAAGGCGCGGCCAGTGTGGCCGGAGATCGAACGGTTTTTGAAGGGCGCGAGCTGGGATACGATTGCGAAGGCGAGGAGCTACCGCAAATGACGCATGTGATTATCACGGTGGGAACCAGTGCCCTGACCAATGAGGATATTGGGAAGGGCAAGAGTGGGACTAAGAACAACAAGGCCCTGAGGGATAAGGTTGAGCGGTTTCATAAAGCGGCGGACAAGAGTTCGCCGGTGTGGAATGCCATGAAACGGGAATTGGAGGACGAGCATAGGGAGTTCTGGCAGCCGATACCGGATAAGCTGGACCAGAAGCGATTGAAGCAGACCTCAGCGGAGCTCGCTAGCACGTTTGTGCTGATTCATGAGCTGGCAAAGAAGAACGGTAATGTTCCGTTCAAGGAGATGCTGGCGGGAACAAATCTCTATCTGCTTTCGTCGGACACAGATGAAGGAAGTTTTGCTGCGGAGTTGAATTTGCTCATCATGAAGAACCAGTGGCGGGCTCCGCATGTAACGGCGGACCGGATTCAGGGCTTGGGGGCGAAAAACGCCTCGCGGCTCGACGGGGACTTAAGCATCTGGCTGAGCGCCTTTTTGATGGATCATGAAGAAGAACATGTGGTCTTCAACGTGACAGGCGGCTTTAAGGGAGCAGTAGTTCCCATTACGCTGGCGGCGCGCGAATTTAAGAATGCTCAGCTGCTGTACATGCATGAGGACTCGGGTGTGGGGGATTTGGTTTCCCTTCAAAATTCCGCTACGCCGGCGGACGCTAGTTCCTCGCAGATTGGCGGTACCAGAATTCTGCATCAGCCGGTACGCACATGATGACAGAGAAAGAGTGGGAGACAGGGTTCCAGGCAATCAGGCAACAGACCTTGGAATTGGAAATGTTCTTGAAGATGCGGAGAGAGGTGCGTAATGCACCGGTTTTGTATCTACGGCAATGGGGCCTGCTGACGATCGCTCGCGGAAGCCTGTTGCATGATTTTTACCGGGCACTGGCGCTGGACATGGATGGGGATCTGGAAGCGTCGGCAAAGGCGATCGCCACATTTCCGAACAAGCCGATGGCACGCGACTGGCTGAAGAGCATACGCAGATTTTCCTACCGCCATTATTCCTACCGGCTGGCGGGAGTGGTCAATGGCTTGTTGGACGGGCATGAGCAATCCCGGCTATGGAGAATTTGGGGGCGGAAGGACTGGCTCAACCTACGGCTGGGCGTTGGCGTAGGCGCCGGATTTCTGCTGCTGGGAGCATCGAGCAGCCTGACGGATTACCTGAGCGCGGCGCATAATACAGCGATGGCGTGGTGGGTTGGAATTCCGGCATTGACGGCTGTTCTGCTGATGTCTTTGCAAGAAGTGCAGAGTGTGGTTGGGCGGGTACCGGATTTGTGGAGCAGAACTTGGTGCTTGTTCCTGCGTGGGATTGGGTATGGCCTGGCCGGTGCGGCGACTGCGAAATGGCTGAATAGCGGCCTGGAAAGAAAGCCTCCGCTGGGGCCTCCCGCGGAATGGACGTTTTATTTGCTATGCGGATGCGTAGCGATGCTGCTGGGATTCGTGTTCCAACTCTTTGGACTGGACAGGTCAATTGGCGAGCCGGTGGGGTGATTAATTTAAGTTATGGGTTGAGGTTGTGGAATAAGCGGCAGGGGGATTGACTTTGGCGGCGGAGTTGATCTGAGCGGGAAGTGGCTTGTTTTGTTGCAACTGGTGCGAATCGAAAAAATGGCTTTGGAGGAGGGGGGATGCGGGAATTCCCGGGATGTTTATGTGGGGTAAAGGGTTAGGTGTAGTTTTTAGTCTGAGGCTTTGCGAAATGAACAGTGTTCATTGGAGGCAAAAAGGGACATACGCGAAAACGCTTGAATATGTGGTTTAGATTGTGTAGGATGGAAACGGCAGGGTTGGAAAGAGTGCCCCGATTCGAAGGGGATTGAGACTTTTCGCCCGGCGCGGGAGAAACCTTTTGAGCTTTGTTGGAAAGAGTGCCCCGATTCGAAGGGGATTGAGACCCAGGCATGACCATTGACAACCCCACTCCTACTCCGGTTGGAAAGAGTGCCCCGATTCGAAGGGGATTGAGACGTTAGGTGCTTTCTGTCCGATGGGGACAATGGCTTGGTGTTGGAAAGAGTGCCCCGATTCGAAGGGGATTGAGACACTGAGTATTCGAGGGGACCAGTCTCCTTGAACTCTGGGTTGGAAAGAGTGCCCCGATTCGAAGGGGATTGAGACTTGTCACCGCGTTGCCAACGGGCGACTGGTTAAAGTTGGAAAGAGTGCCCCGATTCGAAGGGGATTGAGACAGAAACACAGTGGTTCCGCTTGGCCCCCCTGTAACAAGGTTGGAAAGAGTGCCCCGATTCGAAGGGGATTGAGACAGGAGCACGGTCAAGCGGCCGTCCTTTTCGAGTAGCGTTGGAAAGAGTGCCCCGATTCGAAGGGGATTGAGACTCCATCCTTCATCAAACGGAAAACCAGAAATTTCTCTGTTGGAAAGAGTGCCCCGATTCGAAGGGGATTGAGACTCATAGCACTTTTCATAAACAGGTTCATCTGTCTGTCCAAGTTGGAAAGAGTGCCCCGATTCGAAGGGGATTGAGACGGATTGTAGGTGGATTGAGCATTTTAATTATCTCAATGTTGGAAAGAGTGCCCCGATTCGAAGGGGATTGAGACGGTCAACCGCGGCGACGTACATTAACGACGCGATCGGAGTTGGAAAGAGTGCCCCGATTCGAAGGGGATTGAGACTCCTCGCCGATTTGCAGCAGAGTGAACGGATGGATGGTTGGAAAGAGTGCCCCGATTCGAAGGGGATTGAGACCTGGCTACCAGTAAGATCCTTGCCAGCGGCATTAATCTGTTGGAAAGAGTGCCCCGATTCGAAGGGGATTGAGACTGGCGCAATCGCGGGGTGAACCCGCAATCCTTAATGCTGGTTGGAAAGAGTGCCCCGATTCGAAGGGGATTGAGACGCGAACGTGGCGAGAACAACCGCCAATGTAGTTGCAAGTGTTGGAAAGAGTGCCCCGATTCGAAGGGGATTGAGACTTGAACCACATGACCCATGCGATCAGTGCGATAACAATGTTGGAAAGAGTGCCCCGATTCGTAGGGGATTGAGACTGTCGTCCGTGCTTTTCCGAGAGCAGCGACAAATGCCACGTTGGAAAGAGTGCCCCGATTCGAAGGGGATTGAGACCTTGGCGTTTGTCGTTCCCTCGCATTCGTCGATAAGTTGGAAAGAGTGCCCCGATTCGAAGGGGACTGTCGAGTTCAGGTGCGAAGATCAACGCACCTAAATCCTTGGTGCCAATCGCGAAGCAGGTTGGTCAGCGGCCGTGAACACAAGCGGCGAGGGGTGATGGATGCAGCTTCCCGTTACACTCGAAGATTTGCAACACGCGTTTGAACGCGTCTGCGAAAACGACGGGTGTGCGGGAGCGGATGGGGTTACGCTGCGGGCGTTCGCGCGGGATTCCACAGACCGGCTGCAACGGCTGATGGCCCTGGTGGAAGCGGACCGTTACCTTCCTTATCCGTTGCTGAAAATCGTCATCGAGAAGAAACCGGCGAGCGGCAAGACGCGCACGCTGCTGGTACCGGCGGTACGCGACCGCGTGCTGCAAACCGCCATCGCGCAACAGCTATCACATAGTTTCGAAGAAGAATTCCTGGAGTGCAGTTTTGCGTACCGTCCCGGGCGCGGCGTGGACCGCGCGGTGGCACGCATCCGGGAACTGCATTCGCAGGGCTACTGCTTTGTCGTCGATGCAGATATTACGACCTTTTTCGACGAAGTTGAGCACGATCTGCTCCTAGCGCGACTGGCGTCGCACGGCATCACAGGGACCACGGGGGCCTTGGTCCGCCAATGGATTCGCGGCGAATGCTGGGATGGCGAGCGGCTGCAGCCGATCCGGAAAGGGATTCCGCAGGGCTCTCCGATTTCGCCGCTGTTGGCGAATTTCTTTCTTCAGGATTTTGACCGGGAGCTGGAGAAATCGACCTGCCGCCTGGTACGGTACGCCGATGACTTCCTGATACTGGCGAAAACGCGCGGGGAGGCGGAGCGGGCGCTGGGGGAGACGGCCGAGTATCTGGAAGATCTGCATCTGGAGCTGAACGCAGAGAAGACGGGGATCGTGGATTTCGAGCAGGGCTTCCATTTCCTGGGAGTGTATTTTCGCGGCGAGGACATTTGGACGCCATGGAAAACAGACCGTAAGCCGGGGCGGCTGCTGTTCATGGCGCATCCGCTGCCGGCGCGGCTGCGGCGGCGGTATGAAAGTGGTCCGGCGAACCAGACGGCGATGACGCAGGCGTTTCACAAAGCCTGGGCGGAGGATCCGCCGCCGGTGCAGGCTGCGGCGGAAGAAGGGAGCGGAGACGTGGCATTTCTGTATTTGACGCAGCAGGGCGCGGTGTTGCGCAAGGCGGGCGACCGGCTGCTGGTGGAGCGCAACGACGAGATTCTGTTCGACAGTCCGTATCACAAGCTGGACCACGTGCTGACGTTCGGCAATGTGCAGATCACCACCCAGGCGCTGGCGGAGTTGCTGGACAAGGGCGTGCCGCTGAGCTTGTTTTCGCGGCAGGGCCATTTCCGCGGCGCGCTGACGCCGGCGCGGGGCAAGAATGTCGAGCTGCGGCTGAAGCAATTTCAGGCCTATACGGACGGGGCGCGGTCGCTGGAGATTGCGCGGAGCATCATCGGCGCGAAGATTGCGAATGGGGCTGCGGTGGTGGCGCGCTATTCGGCGCGGGCGGCGCACGATGAGGACCGGGTGGAGTTGATCGTAGGGGAGCGGCTGCGCGGCGTGGCGGAGGCGAAGCACACCGATGAACTGGATGGCGTGGAGGGGACGGCGGCGCGGGATTATTTCGAGACGGTGATGCGGTTCAATAAGAGTGAATTGCGGTGGGAGGGGCGGAAGCGGCATCCGGCGACGGACGAGTTGAACGCCCTGTTGTCGCTGACCTATACGCTGTTGATGCATGAGCTGGGGGCGGTGTTGGAGGGGTTGGGGCTGGATCCGTATCTGGGGTTTCTGCATCAGCTGGATTATGGCAGGCCGTCGCTGGCGCTGGATGCGGTGGAGCCGTTCCGGCATCCGGTGGCGGACCGGCTGGTGTTGGGGCTGGTGAACAAGAAGGTGATAGGGGCGGCGGATTTCCAGAGCCAGGAGGGGCGTGAGGGGTTGTTTTTGAAGCCGCTGTCGCTGATGCGGTTCTTTGAGTGTTATGAGAAGTGGATGCTGAACCGGCCGGTGGGGGGGACGTCGTTCCGGGAACGGATGCACCATGAGGCGGAGCGGTTGGTGGCGGCGATCCGGGATGGGACGGCGTTTGAGGCGTACCGGTTTGACCATGAAACGGAGGAGGAATGCTTTACGTCGTCTGTTACGATATAGCCGACGACCAGCGGCGACAGCGGGTGGCGCAGGCGATGCTGGATTATGGGTCGCGGATCCAGGAGAGCGTGTTTCTGGCGCATCTGGACGAGGAGTTGAGCGGGCGGATGATGGCGCGGCTGCGGCGGCTGATTTCGGAGCTGGAGGACCGGGTGCATGTATTCCGGTTGTGCCAGGCGTGCGAGGGGGAGGCGGTGGCGTTGGGGCAGGCGGAGATCCGGCGGGACTCGGATTACATCATTATTTGAATTTATGGTTGGCGGGGGTGTGATAAGCGATGGGGGGATTGACTTTGGCGGCTGGGTTGATCTGAGCAGGAAGTGGTTTGTTTTGTTGCAACTGGTGCGAATGGGGAAAATGGGCTTGGAGGAGGGGGGATGCGGGAATTCCTGGGATGTTGTTGATGGGGTGGGGGTTAGGAGGGGTTTTGCGGGTGGGGTTAGGTGGAATGAACGGTGTTCAGTGAGGGTGAAATGGGACATGCGCGAAAACGCTTGATTATGTGGTTTGGATTCTGTAGGATGGAGACGGCAGGGTTGGAAAGAGTGCCCCGATTCGAAGGGGATTGAGACGAACTGATCGGGCCGCCATTTACTGAAACGAAAGAATTTGGGTTGGAAAGAGTGCCCCGATTCGAAGGGGATTGAGACATGTGTTGCGCATTGTGGGTGTCGCATGAAAGGAATAAGTTGGAAAGAGTGCCCCGATTCGAAGGGGATTGAGACGGTTTTGAGTTCCGCAGGCAGGTCACGGTTGTACATGTTGGAAAGAGTGCCCCGATTCGAAGGGGATTGAGACTATTCTTCTTAACATCGGCCGCTAATTTGAGCTT
>CAIRSA010000437.1 GCA_903881085.1 uncultured Acidobacteriia bacterium | reverse complement strand
TAAATAGAGCAGTCGACGGCAAATTCGGATGGGTGGCGAGACTGCGCAAACTGGGGACTGCCTACATGTTTCCGGCGTCTTTTGCCGGAATCATGCGGGCTGTCCCCGGTTTGCCCCACGCGACACCGCCCGAAATGCGAGTCACCCGCCAGGTGACGAGCACGTTGCATGCAATCGATGTCTGAATGTTGGAGCTACCTTTTCCAGATGCGTTCAACTGCTGTTTCCCGGATTACCCAAGCCCTACCGCAAAACTCCGCTAGCCACCCGCTTGGGCACAAACCCAACCGGAATGCGCTTCACCACCTCAAACGTCGCGTTGTCCACAACCACCGTAGTGTCCTCGCCCGCCACCGCCACATACAAACTCTTCCCATCCCCGGGAATCGTCAACCAGTCCGGATGCAAGCCCACGTGGACCACCTTCAACAACTGGAAATCCGGTAGCGAATAGGCAATCACGGCATCGTAATACTTGCTCGTCGCCCACAGCATCTTGCCATCGGGCGTAATCGCCAGCCCATGCGATGGCGAACCTTGCAGTCCCTCGGTCTGTTTGTGCGCGCCCACCACATCGGGCAGCGTAAAGCGCCGAACCTCTTTGCGCGCGGTGAAGTCCACAATCGCCAGACCATGATAATTCGAAAGCTGCACTACGATCTCTTTCGTCGACCCGTCTCCATTGGTTGTAAACGCCATCGGCCGGATCCCTGCTGACATTTCCAGCGTCCACGCCAGCGTCTCCGTCGCCGCATCGATCACACTGATCGTACTCGCCGCAATCGACCCCGCCACCACCCACTTCCCATCCGGCGTGACATACACGTTGTGAATCTCGCCCTTCACCGCCACCGATTTCACATTATTCAACGCCACCGAATCAATCACATTTACCGCGCCCGCGCCCTGCCGGATCCCCACGTACACGCGCTTGCCGTCCTTCGCGACATCAACGTTGTTCGGCGCACCGCTCAGCGGAATCCGCGCGAACACGGTGAACGACCGCGAATCGACAACATCCAAACTCCGCTGCGCCTCATTCGTCACATAGACTCGCCTGCCGTCCGGCGAAACCACCAACCCATGCGGCACCTCGATGCCGCCGATTGTGCCAACCACGCTGTTCGTCGCCGGGTCAATCACTGACACGCCATCGCCCGCCGAATTCGATTGCAGCACCCGCACGTCGCCCGCACCCAGGGCCTTTTCCCCGCGCACCCACGCGGCCAGCGTCTTCCACTCCGCGTCATCTTTCGAAGCAAAGTGCTTCCCGCCCGGATGAAACGCATTCCCGCCCGCCGCCGTCGCCAGCGGAGCCAGCAACAGCAGGCTCTTCTCAATAACGCCCGGCGTCACAAAACTCTTCCACGCCGCGAAATTCTTCTGCGACTGCGCCTCGTCCCAATTCAGCGCCCCCGCCGCCAGCGGAGCCAGCGCCGGAACCCGATGAATATGGCACGCAACGCACCGCGCATGCCCCGGCCGCTTCTTCAAAAAGACCGGCTGCACCCGCTCCTTAAAGTAGGCATAGTCCAACGTGGCCGTCTGCGCAGCCGCCCCAATAGCAACAAGAAAAAGTAATATCCGCATGCGAACACATTCTACACCCCATCCTTCTTCACTTTGTATTCTTGGCCTCTCCGCGCCTCCGCGTGAGAATGTTTTTGGAGTAATATTCACCGCGCAACCACGTCTCATACAAATATGCGGCTCAAACTGCAAGCCACGCCGCATCCCAACTCTTCCAAGCCCTCAAACAACCACCGCAAAGACTACGACGAACCGCAGGACATGAAGGACGCCCTCATCGCCGCCGGCGTTGACGCCTACAACAGCTTCAAAATCCGATGCCGCGAAGTCATGCTCGACCTCTTCGTCTTCCACACCCACCCCAAAGTTCCAGGGTAGGGCGGGCTTTCAGCCTGCGGAGGACTTTAGTCCGACCCCAGCCGCTTACAAAGCATCAAATCAAATTCGAGAATAGTGCTAGGAGAACTGCCATGATAGATGTCACCCAGGATATTCACTCGATGACCACCTTCAAACGGAATTCCTCCGGATTGATGAAGCGCATGAAGAAAACCGGTCGTCCACTGGTCCTGACCGTCAACGGTAAGGCAGCGGCAGTGGTTGTGGATGCAGCCGCATACCAGGAAGTTGCGCAGCAATTGGACACGCTGTCCAGCATCCGGCGGGGCCTTGCGCAGGCCAGGAAAGGCGTCGGGCGGCCCGTCGATGAGGTGTTCGACGAGCTGGAACATCTGGCATGAAGTCTGAAACGCACACCCTTCGCTCCTGGAACTCATGCCTCGAATGAACCAATCCGGGAATTGCATGATTCGTTTGTGGCGCAAGCACTCCTGCTTGCCGCGTCTACACTTATGTCGACGCTTGGGCTGGTTATGAAAACTTAGTGTCCCGGTCACCCGGGACGGGGCAGACACGAGTATCCGCGCCACCATAAACCGAACCTACTGCCAACTAAATGAATTTGGGCTTTAGCGAAGGCGGAAGTCCGACCCCACCCCCGCTAGTGCACAATAAATACATGCACCGCCGACACTTCCTAACCACCCTCGCCGCCGCCAGCGCCGCAGCCCAATCCTCCCCACTCATCCACCCCAAAGCCCTAAAACCCGGCGACACCATCGGCCTCATCACACCCTCCAGCTACGTCGCCGACCCCGACCGCCTCATCACCGCCGAACGCACCATCAAATACTTCGGCCTCAATCTCAAGATAGGCCGCAACGTCCGCAAAAAATCCGGCTACCTCGGCGGCACCATCGAAGAGCGCGTCGACGACCTACACGCCATGTTCCGCGACCCCGAAGTGAAAGGCGTCTTCTGCATCCGCGGCGGCTACGGCTCGGCCCAACTGCTCAACCACATCGATTACAACCTCATCCGCGCTAACCCGAAAGTCTTCATCGGCTACAGCGACATCACCGCGATGCATCTGGCCATCCACAAGCGCACCGGCCTCGTTACCTTCCACGGTCCCGTGCCGCTATCGGCCTTCACCGATTACACGCAGCAATACTTCAAAAAGGCCATCTTCGAAACGGCACCGCTAGGCGTGCTCACCAATCCGCCCGAATCGAACCAACTGCGCCCCAACCACACGCTGCGCGCCATCCGCGGCGGCAAGGCGCGCGGCCCGCTCATGGGCGGCAACCTGTCATTGATCGCATCCACCATGGGCACGCCCTACGAAGTCGACACACGCGGCAAGATCTTCTTCATCGAAGACGTGGGCGAACAGCCCTACTCCATCGACCGCATGCTGACCCAACTGCGCCTCGCCGGAAAGTTCGATCAAGCCGCAGCGATTGTCTTCGGCGAATGCAACGACTGCGGCCCGCGCAAGTTCGAGCCGTCCTTCGAATCCACCTTCTCGCTCGGCGAAGTGCTCGACGAAATCCTCGGCAAAACCAAAGTCCCCGTGCTAGGCGGCCTCACCATCGGCCACACCAACGACCAGCTCACGCTGCCCCTCGGCGTAATGGCCTCGCTCGACGCCGACAAAGGCGAACTGAAGATCGAAGAGTCAGGAGTCGTTTAACAATGGCCAAACGATACGACGCCATCATCGTCGGCGGCGGCCACAACGGCCTGGTAACTGCCGCCTATCTCGCCCGCGCCGGACGCAATGTGCTGGTGCTGGAAAAACGTGACCTGCTCGGCGGCTGCGCCGTCACAGAAGAGGTGTGGCCCGGCTACAAGGTCTCCACCGGAGCCTATCTGACAAGCCTCATGCAGCAGAAAGTCATTGACGATCTGCAACTCGCGCAACACGGCTACATCGTCGACGCCAAGGATCCGTCGTTCTTCTCCGCCTTCCCCGATGGCCGCCATCTCTTCATGTGGCAGGACGAGCACAAGACCCTCGCCGAAATCGCAAAGTTCTCCGCGCGCGACGCCGAAGCCTATCCCAAATTCGAGCAACAAATCGAGCGCCTTGCCCGAGTTATCGAGCAGTTACTCCTTGTTACTCCGCCGAAGTTTCCGCCGTCGTCGCTAGGTGATCTGTGGGACTACCTCCAACTCGGCCGCAAGATGCTTGGCCTCAGCGCGCCCGATACCGTAGCTCTCTTCAAGATCTTCACGCAGTCCGCGTCCGATCTGCTCGATGAATGGTTCGAATCGCCCGAACTCAAAGTCACCCTCGCAACCGATGGAGTCATCGGAGCCAACGGCGGCCCGCGCTCGCCCGGCACTGCCTACATTCTGCTCCACCACTGCATGGGAGGAGTCGGCGGCAAGCGTGGCCTGTGGGGCTTCGTCCGCGGAGGCATGGGCGCGGTGTCGAACGCCATCGCCCAATCGGCTCGCGCCGCCGGAGCTGAGATCCGCACCGGCGTTACCGTCTCTCAATTCTCCGTCAACAACGGCGCGGTCTCTGGCGTGGTGCTCGAATCCGGCGAAGAGATCCAGTCGCGGATCGTCGCCAGCAATCTCGACCCGCATCTGACCTTCCGCCGCCTGCTCGACCCGCGCCACCTGCCCGGCGACTTCAATCAATCGATGAAGCACTTCCGCAGCGAAGGCACCTCGTGCAAGATCAACCTCGCCCTCAGCGGACTGCCCGACTTCACGGCCTATCCCGGCACACCCGGCCCGCAGCACCGAGCGACAATGCACATCTGTCCGTCGATCGATTATGTGGAGCGCGCCTGGGACGACGCTAAGTATGGCCGCCCGTCTGGGCGCCCGCTGCTAGAAATGACGATCCCAACTTCCTACGACACGTCGTTAGCCCCAGCCGGCCGCCACATCATGGGCATCTTCCTGCAATACGCGCCCTACACGCTGCGCGAAGGCACCTGGGAAGAACAACGCGAGCCGTTCGCCGATCGTGTCATCGACATCATCGCCGAATACGCCCCCAACATCCGCGACATCATCGTGGAGCGCCAGGTGCTCACCCCACTCGACCTCGAACGCCGCTTCGGCATCACCGGCGGCAACATCTTCCACGGCGAAATGAGCCTCGACCAGATGTTCTCCCTGCGCCCACTCGCCGGCTTCGCGGATTACCGAACCCCCATCCGCGGCCTGTATCTATGCGGCTCCGGAGCCCACCCCGGCGGCGGCGTCATGGGCGCCCCCGGCCACAACGCAGCCCGTGAAATCCTCCGTGGGTAGGACAGGCGATTCGCCTGTCCTACTTCTAACTTTCACTCACTACCAGTGAAGAATCACGCGGCCGTGATGATCTCAACTTCACCAGCCAGGCTCGACGGCTCCGGTACAGGATCCCCAAACTGGCGCAGCGTTTCCAAGTGTCCCTCAATAGCCTCACGGATGTTGCGCTCAGTCTCTTCCAGTGATTTCCCCGTGGTCATGCATCCAGGCAGATCCGGAACATAAGCGGCCCAATTGGACTGAGCAGGCTCATAAATCACCGCATATTTCTTGCTCATAATGTATTCTCCAATCCTGCGGCCTTCAAAATCGCCTTCATCGTTCCTAGAGGAATGTCGTCGCCAGCATGGCCTGGCACCGTTACGACATTTGGCTTCAAAGGATGCTTGAAGTGACGATGGCTGCCGGTTGTCCGCACATGCTTCCATCCGTCAGACTCAACAATTCGAATCAGATCGCGCACCTTCACTGTTTTCAGTGTACAGCGAATCAAAAATGCTGGTCTACCAGAACTTATACCACGGTCCTGCGCTTTCTGAATTAGGTTTTGGCTCCAGCAGAATTGTAATGGTAATATGCCGCCCATCGCTGAATGGTAGACGCGAATTCACAATCGCCGGGAAGAGTTCTCTATCCGAAAGTGATACGACAGGTCGGCGCTGGTTTTCCGGCTTCCACGTTTCAACATGTGGAGTCCATAACTTCTGGTCATGCGCCCCGCAAAGCCTCCACCAGTCATGCCCATTATAGACATCGATTGCTACAACTTTCCCGTTGAAGAGGCTGAGCAACGCACGCAAATTTACACCACTCGCAAGAGTCACATTGGCCGCGGTGACATCCGTTTCTTCGCTTATGAATGTCTGCTGGCCTTCAGGCTTTATCGTCGTTTCGTCCTGGTCAGGCTCGCACTCCTCATCGGATGCGAACACCCAATTGGGGTATTGATCGAGGAGATCCACTGGCGGCCAACAGCCTGTGAATCTTAGTGGTCTAGCCATTCGACACTAACCTACCAAAACTTCCACCAAGGCTTTCGCACTCGTGGAAGCGTATCTTGGTGGGCAAGTACCCATGCCGACGGATGTTTTTTAGTCGCATCCGTCGCCAAGCTCACATATCCTCTAAACCTACCGCCTGGCCGCAAATCAAAAATGCGCCACGAATCATCGAGCCCGGCCCCCAACTGCCGCAAAATCGGATCGTCGGACGCCAAGCCGTCCGTGATAGAAAGCCCCTGCGGATTTTCGCAATAAATTGCACCCTCCTCTCGCCCGGTTGCAATAATAAAGGTCCCAGGCATGGAGATCATCAAACGACAGAAACTATAAAGCGAAGGTTGTGCCAACATGATCACCGGCGGATCGTGCGAACTCCAAAGCACCTCACGCGGCTCCCCGGTTTCGGGCTCAATCAACAACGCCCAACAATTCCCGCAGCCATCCCTACCGATGTCCATATGCCAGGCGTCGGATTCGGCGCCTTGGAAATAACTGGCGCCCATATCCTGGTCCCAACGGAACACGCCATCGCCCCAATCATCCTCAAACCCCTTGACGTCGAACCCCGCCGCAACGCGCGCCAGCGGGACAAGTCCTAAAGGAACCCTCGCCAACTCCGCCGTCGGCACCGGTGGCAACAAGGTTACGAGGCCATCTCGTTCGGACTGCTTCAGAAATTCTAAAAACGATTCCGCAGACTCAGGCGCATCCATCACAGCCAATGATATCGCTACACAAACACTTCCGGCTGCACGCCAATCACCTGCCGCCGCGCCATCATGCTCGCCCCGTGGAAGTGATGCTCCATGATCGCTTCCAACATCGCCGGAGTCTCAAACACCGCAAAACTCCTCGAAGCCAGCGCCTTTCTACGAAACGCTTCGTAGTTCTCCGGCGCAAGCAGCTGCTTCACGGCTTCGGCGCTCTTTGAAAGATCGTCGATCACAATCCCGATGCCCTGCTCAGCCACCCACTCCGCGTTGAAGCGCTCCTGCACCAGCGTCCAAATGTTGCGCTCCACAATCACCGGCAACCCCATCGCCAAAGCTTCGCTGATGCTGCCCGGCCCTGGCTTACCGATAAAGAAATCAGAGAGCGCCATGAAGCGCGGAATCTCCCGCGTAAAGCCTTCGGCATGAATCGGAATATGCTGCCGCATCGCCCGCACCTCTTCCAGCGCACTGCGATGCTTGCCGCACAGCACAATCAGCTGCAAGTCCATGCCAGGACGGTTCAGCGCGCGCACGGTCTTGACGATATCGCGAGTGCCTTCGCCGCCGAACAACACAACGCCCGTCGGCACGCCCGCACGCAGCCCCAACTTCTCGCGCTCTGCGTCGCGATCCACACCCGCACATTCATAGAACCGCGGATGTAGAATCATGCCCGAAGTGCGCAGAATGCGATCTTCCGCATGTCCCAGCGCACGCGCTTGCTCCACCGAGCGGGCAGTCCCGCAAACAAAGTATTGCGGCTGCTTCTCGATCCAGAAATTCGGAGGGTAATCGGCCAGATCGGTCAGCACGGTCACAAGAGGCACGCCGGGCGCAGCCACCGCCAGGGCGTCGAACATCGCGCGATTGAAATTGGGAATCAACGAGACCACCATGTCCGGCTTGTTCCGGCTCCAGAACTCCGCCATCAACCGAACCTGTGCCCGATGCTGCAAGCGAATCACCAGGTGCATCAACCGGATCATCTGCGCAGTGCCCAGCGTCCATCCGCGCCGCAGCAGGATGTTGTAGACCTCTTGCTGCGGCACGCCCGACACTTTTCGCACAAGGTCGATCGGATCCAGCATATCCTGCACGGATCTCATCCGCACGTCCCACGGTCGCTTCTCGCGGCGGATCATCTCGTCAAGTGCAATGGCAGTGGCGCGGTGGCCGCCACCTGAGTCGATGTAAACGAAATCGATCTTTGCCCTCGGCTTATTCATTGGTTGCTACGGCAAGCTTCATTTCCGCCTTCGATTGAAACGCCGCGAACACCGGCCTGCCGATGGCGCAGGGCAGTGGCTCAAGGCCGAAGATCCACGCCAAAGTGGCCGCAGTATCAAAAGTGGTAACGCGCGCGGAAATCTGTCCGGGGATAAGGCCCGGCCCGGCCATGATCCAAGGAATCTGTATCTCCGCCAGCGAATTCTTGCCATGGCCGCGCGGCGTGCCGCCATGATCGGAGGTCACCAGCACGTAGGTCGACTCCGTAGCCGACATGTCATCCAGCATATTGAGCAACGCTCCGATGTCCTTGTCAGCTTTGGCCACCTGGTGGTTATACGCAGGGCTGCCCCAGCCGTTCTCATGGCCTGCATGGTCCACGTTCCCCAAATGCACAAACATTAACGAGGGCCGTTCTTTCGTCCAATATCGTATCGCCGCCTCGGTGATCTGTTCGTGACTGTGTTCGTGCTCCAGCACGTTGATGGAACTCTTCGCGATGAGCCCCGCAAAGCCTTTCCATTCATGGAAGACTGCGATGCGGCTCGACGGCCGCTGCTCATGCAGCGCATCGAAGATGTTGGGGTAAGTTCCTTCCTTGCTCTGGCAGACCGGCTCGAATTCCACCATCTTCCGGACCATGCCATTCGAAGTGATGCCGTGTTGTTCAGTGCCAGCGCCTGAAATCATGGAGACCCAGTTCGGACTGCTCCATGTTGGCAGCACACCGCGAGCGGTGAGCGACCATGCGGAGCGCTTCATCAATCGCCGCAGGTTTGGAATATCGGCCTTCTCAAATGCACCGACGCTTAAGCCATCCACTCCGATGACAATCACGTGCGGTTGCGCCAGGCAACTGCTGGCGAACATTGTAAGTAAAAAGATAAGCGTATTGGAAAATCCCATTGCACATGTTTACCATCCAATGTGCTGCGTGGCTATTACGAAGCGATTAACGTTCGATTACAGGCGCCATTCGTCACCGTTGCGCGGTTCAAACTGCGCGCATAGGCAGCATAGACCTGCTTCTCACACACGTAGTCCCAACTGAACTGCTTAACGTGTTCGCGCGCGGCCTTGCGCATGCGCCGCAACAAACCATCATCAGAGATCAGCAATCGAACAGACGCGATCATTTCCGCCGCGTCATTGGTGATGAAGCCGCTCTCGCCGTGCGCTACCAAATACTTCGGGCCACCCGTCGAAGTAACAATCGCCGGCACGCCGCTCGACATCGCTTCCAACACTACGTTGCCAAACGTGTCCGTGTGCGAAGGGAACACGAAGGCATCCATATTGGCGTAGGCTTCCGAGAGCTCGTGACCTGTTAGCACGCCGGTAAACTCCCCGTGTCTCAGGTTCGCTTCGAGCCACGGCCGTTCCGTTCCATCGCCGACCACCAGAATGCGGAACGGGCCGGCATTCGCCGCGACCAGTTCCTTTTCCAATTGCGCCAGGAAGCGGACGTTCTTCTCCGGCGTCAACCGCCCTACGAATCCGATAGTGAATGGAGCGTTTTCGTTGGTGCGATGCGCGGGAGAATACTTCGCCATGTCGATACCGCGCTCCATGGGCAGAACCGGCTTGTGCGTGCGGTCGCCAATGAGCCGAATCAGTTCCCGGTTCGGAGCCAGCGTCACCGCCGCCTGATCGTAGAACCAGAGTTCACGCCCGCGTATCCACGACTCCGAGACGCCTGCTATCTGCTGCCGCGTGTTCAGGGACAGGAAGTCGAGCGTGTGTTCAATCCTCCGTGCTGCAAACGAATGCAGGTTCGTATGCCACGATGCCACCAATGGAACGCGCAGCACAGTCGCCGCCCACCAGCCGATCACCCCGAAGTCGCCGGGGCTCGCAATGTGGATCACGTCAGGACGGAACGCGCGCAACGCCTTCATCACTTCATTGCGGCGGAAGAACAGCAGCGGATCGAAACTGAGGTCGCGGTCAAGCTTCACCGCCAAAGGCCCGCGCTTCAGCTCAAGCGTGCCATGTGGATCGGGAGCCGTGTAGGAGTTTGAGTCGCCCGCATGGACGCTCAGAAACGGAAGGTCGCGGCGGCGCGCGAAGGCATCCAATTGACGGCAGGTGAGCGCAGCTCCGTTCACGTCATGAAAGGAGTCGGCCAGGAACGCGACGCGCGGCGGATTCATCATGGTAGTACCTCGCTGCTATCCTTCATCGCCAGGCGCAAAGTAGAGCGCAAGTGGCGGCTGTTCAGGAAACGCATGAGCGAAAGAAACGCCCCGCAGATTCCCGGTCCGTTGCCGTGCCACACCGAGGACAGCGGCGCGTCCACGCCGGTCTTGGTGCGGAAGAAAAAGCGGTCCGTCCAGCGTTCCCTGCCCGCGTGGCCAGGGTAATCCCGCATCACATCCCAAATCGCTTCGGCATAGCGCAAGCGGTGCGGTTCGCGATACTGATTGAGCAGCATGACCTCACTGCGCTTCTGCTTGCGTACTTCCTGAATGAACTCTTCGAAGGTCGCAGCGTTGGTCAGATTGATCAGCACATTGGCTTCGGAGCCATGGCGGTCACCGCCTGAGAGGATCGGATGGCCAGACAGCTTGGCGAAGTCGATGGCGGCTTTATTCTCCGACCACGGGCGCATGCCATTGATCTCCAGCGCATGCATGAACACGCCGTATTTGCGCATGAAATCGTGCGCCAGTTCGCGATGGATGTTGCCGCCAAGCCCCTTCTCGTCCCACATGGGATGATTGAAGACCACCAGCACGTCCGGCATATCGCACAATGCCTCGAGCAGTTCGCGAAGCACCGGCTCTTTCGGCTCGGCGGTGAACGCGGCCAAATGTCCTATCCACTCATGCGCCGCGGCGCGCGGCAGGTTGTGAATGCCCAGATGGAAGAACGAAGCGCCATACGGCACCGTCCATTCCACGCTTACCGGCGCGTTGCGGTACTCCTCGAACAGATGCAGGTGGTTGGAGGCTTCGATGTTGTCGTGGTCCGTGATGGAAACCAGCGCCTTCAGTCCGAGTCCGTTCTCAATCTGGCCGGCTTCGAGCTTTACGGCTTCGCGCTCAGACAGTGGCGGCGTCCAATAGCTGCTTGTGTAATCGAGCTTGCGTCCATTGCGGCGTTCGTAGTCGCGCTCCTTCGCCGCCACTGCGTCGCGCACAACTGGGATCTTCACTGCGAAACGGGGGATGAAACCGAGGTTCTCATGCGAATGCATGGTGTGGCTATGCAACGATACGCCGGTGCGGAATCCCTCGTGGGCGCGGGGAGTCCGCCATTGGTAATGATACTGAGTTTCGCTCATCCTTCTGCGATAGTGAATGAGGCAGATTACACGGGCGTGAACACTCAACCAATTTGTGGTGAAAATGTTTGAGCTACGGGGTCGGCCAGTAATGAAGCTGGCCCGCGACGTCACCGGTAGTGAGGAGCTTGCCGTCAGCACTGATGCTAACTTGCAAGGGCAGTGAGCTATCAATGAAATGTGACGATTTCAAGACTCCGTCCACGGTCCAGAGGCGGACTTGCATGTCGCGACCGGAGGTGAGCAGTTCGCCGGACGGGCCGTAGGCGACGGAGAGAACGCCGTTGGGCAGTGTGCCGTAGACACCGGCGGGACGTTTCGGTGCGTGGGCATTGTTTTTGACGACAGCGGGCCAGCCGTCTTTCGTATCCCACCAGACGAGCGTGCCGTCTTCACCACCGCTGGCAAGCATGCGGCTATCGGGCCGCCATGCTAGCGCGCGTACTGAGGCTTTGTGTTCGGCGAGAGTCAGGAGAATGCCGCCGCTTTCGGCATCCCAGAGTTGGATGGCTCCGGCGCGATCGGCACTGGCGAGCATCTTGCCATCGGGGCTGAAGGCGAGTGCGGTGATCCAGTCTGTGTGGCGTACGAGTTTGTAGCGGAGTTTGCCATCGGCGGTGTTGTAGACCTTGACTGTTTTGCCGGAGCCGCCTAGTGCTACCAGTTTTTGATCGGGGCTCAGGTCGGCGCTGAGCACGGCGTCCGTCTCATCTCCGAGCTTGGTTAGCCGCTTGCCGGTTTCGACTTCGATCAAAACAACGCTGCCCGACTGGACTGGCTTGCCGCCGGCGATCATGAGCACGCGGCCATCGGCGCTGAAGCGGATTACGTTGGGTTGGCCTTCGGGAAAGGAGATTGCGCCGATCTGCTGACGAGTGTTGAGGTCGATGAGGCGGACGTGTTCCTGTCCAGCCACTGCAAGCAGCGGCGCGCCGGGACTTGCGGCCATGGCGACGATTGGCAGTGGGCGTTTGGTTGGCGCGGGCAGGAATTCCGGCAGCTTGACGGGCATTGGTGCGGGTGCTCCGGTGCGCGCCGCGATTGCTTTGAAGCCGGTGTCGCGTGTTGCCGTGAGCGAGGCGCTGTTCGAAGTTTCGCGCAGGCCGCTTTGAATCCATTCGCGGATGAGCTCGATTTTGGCGGGTGGAAGCGGCGCGTTCTTGTAGGGCATCCGCTTGTCTTCGTTCTCGTCGGTGATGGCTTTGAAGAGCAGGCTGGCGCTGGCGCGGCCTGCGACTACAACGGGGCCTGCGCTGCCGCCTTTCAGTACCATGTCATGCGACGAGAGATTGATGCCTGCCTTGGGCTCGTCCTCGCCGTGGCACTTCATGCAGTGTTCGCGGAAGATGGGGCGGATGTGTTCGTCGTAGGCGACGGGTTCGGCGGCTGCTGCGGTGAGGGCGGTGAATAGGAGTGCGTAGCGCATGCTGGCCTAGTGGTTGAACAGGAACTCGGTGGAATCGATTAGACTCCAGAAGATGTCTTCGTAGACCTTGCGGTCCGTGGGATTCCCTGCGGCGAGGGCCGTCATGGCGCTGAGCTCTTCAGCTTCGGGTTTTCGCGACAACGCGCGGATGTAGAGTTCTTCGATGATCGCTTCTGGTGCGAGCTTGGCGGCCAGCAGGTTCGGCACTACCTTGCCTTTGGCGATCTGGTCCTGCAGCGTATCGCCGGCGATGAAATGTAGAGTTTGCGAGAGCGTTGGCTCCATTTTTGTTTCACTGGCCGAGACCGTGAGGCGGTCAGAGCGGCCGAAGGTTTCGAGGAAGTGGTCCTGGTTGGTGGAGCGTCCGGTGTCGCCGCTGTTGCGCGGGTAGTGTTGAATGGCGCGGATGCCTTTGGGGAAATATTGGAACGTGCGGTCGCCATCGGTGGCTTTGACGATCGCGTCAAGCAGCACGTCGGCACGCAGGCGGCGCAACTGGGCACGCGAGAACTGGCGGTTATCAGCGGCGTTGGTGGTGTTGGGCTGCACGGAAAGTTGATAGACGCGAGAGGTGCAGATTTCGCGGACCAGTGCTCTCAGGTTGAAGCCGTTGGCGGCGAGGCGGGCGGAGAGGGCATCCAGAAGGTCCTTGTTTGTTGGGGGGTTGCTGATGCGCATGTCATCGAGCGGCTCGACCAGGCCGCGGCCCATGAACTGCGCCCAGATGCGGTTGGCGAGGTTGCGCGTGAACAGTTCGTTCTTGGGCGATGTTAGCCAGGCGGCGAGTGCGCGGCGCGGGTCGGAGCCTTTCGGGGCCGGCGTTTCACCGCCGAGAACCGTGGCCAGCATGGGGCGCTCGTCGACCAAGTGTTTGGCGGGTTCGGCGGAGGCGTCGTTATAGATGTAGAACTCGCGTGGCTCCACGCCCTGCTTGCGTTTCAAGCCGGTGAAGAAGCTGACCCAGCTGTAATAGTCGTCCTGCGTCCAGCGATCGAAGGGGTGATTATGGCACTCGGCGCATTGAATGCGCACGCCAAGAAAGAGCTGCGAGAAGTCGGAGGCGAAACTTTTGGGCGTGAACTTGCGGTCATGCACGAGCATCGTGTAGAGATTGGCCGGGCCGTTGGTGAGGTTGCTGCCGGCGGAGGTGATCTGGTCGGCAACGAACTCATTGAGCGGACGGTTGCGGGCTATCTGCTCGTGGATCCAATCATAATAGGCCGCGGCGGCCTTCGTGTCAGTGCCGGAGGGCGCGTAGCCGCCGCCTTTGACGCGCAGCATTTCGGCCCAGATATCGGTCCACAGATCGGTGAAGCTATCGCTGGCGATGAGGCGGTCGATGAGTCGTTCGCGCTTGTCCTTCGCGGTGTCGGACATGAAGGCCCGATAATCAGCGACAGAGGGTAGCGTACCAGTCAGGTCGAGCGTGGCGCGGCGCAGGAACGTTTCGTCATCGCAGAGCGCGGAGGGCAGCAGGCGCAGCTTTTGCAGGCGGTCATAGACGATTTTGTCGAACTGGTTGTTGGCCGGCGGATTGGTCCATTTGTAGTTCATGTCCGCTGGCAGGACGATGACTTCGGAGCCGATGGTGAAGCGGTTGAAGCGGGCGAAGACGAAGGTATCACCGCGGCCACCTGCGGTGACGAGGCCGGTTTTACTGATCTTCGCGGTGCTGGGATTGTTGACGAGGAACAGTGCGTAATCGGTGACGTCGCGCTTGGAGCCGTCGCTGTAACGCGCGATGACCTTCATCTGTTGCTCGCCCTGGCCGTCCTGAAAGACCATGCGATCGGGTGAGAGCGTGATCTCGACGGGCATGGCGACGGGGCCTGGGTCATCGGGCGCGCCGGCTTCGATCCAGTTGAGGAGAGTCTTGTAGTAGACCGTGTCCTGTGCGAAGAGGCGGCCGCCGGTATGCGGGACTTTGCCTTGCGCTTTGAGCAGTAGCAGACTCTCTTGCGGAGCGGCGAGATTGATGCGGCGGCCTACGTATTCCTGCGTGAGGCGGTAGTAATCGCCCTTCACGTCGTAGCCGAACAGTGACAGCATGAAGCCGTCTTTGCCACGGGCGGAGCCGTGGCAGGTGCCTTGATTGCAGCCCGCGCGAAAGAAGACGGGCATGACGTCGCGACGGAAACTGGGGATTTCGGCGAAGGCTGTGGCGGCCAGTAGGAAGATGGTGAGGCGTCTCATTTGGCACCTACCGCGGGGTCGACTCGGAGGATGCCTTTGCCGCTGCGCTGGCGAATTTCCTGTCCGCTTTGCTTGACCACGATTTCGCAGATGAGCTCTTTGTATTGGCCCATTAGTGCTTCGTCATTGGCGGCGACTTCGAAGACCAGGCTCTTGTCGCCGAACTTCAATTTCGGCTTGCCGACTACGGTGACGCCTTTGGGCAGACCGAGCAGCACGGCTTCGGCTTCGCCTTCGAAGGGTTTCTTGTTATCGACGTCCCACACGATTTGCGCTTTGCCGCGGCGGCGCACGGAGGAGGCGCGATTCTTGAGTTCGACGTAGGGGTCGGCGATGTTGAGGTCGATGAAATTCGTTGAGGCGCGGACGCGGCCTGCGCCCAGATAATAAGATCCGCCGGTGGTGTTGGCGGTGAGGGCCATCTTCCATTGACCGGGCTTTACGTTGGGCCCAGCGTTGAGATGCATGAGCGCTTCGGACTTGCCTTCGACCATGGTTACGGTGGGTTCGCACTGCACACCGGCGGGTTCCCAATCGCATTGGAATTCGAGCGGTTCGTTGAAGCCGGGCTTGCGGGCGACGCGGACTTTAAGGGCGAGTTCGCCGTTCTTCGAAATGGGGATTTCCGGCTGCACGAGTTCGAAGGAGAAGGGCGCTTCTTCGGTGACAGCCAGGGCGTATTTATCGACCAGCACGGTGTTCCAGGCGTGGCCGCCGGAGTGGTTCAGGAATGGGAACGACTGCTGAGAGTGGCTTAGTAGCGGCGTGCCATCGACGGCTTTCACGGTGAGCGCGATGAGAGCGACTTGCGGTTTGGCATCGGCATCGGCGATGAACTGGGCTTGCACCTGTTTGGCTCCGGCGGAGATGCGCGGGGCGATCATGTGCACGCCCGCGGGCAGTCCGGTTGCAACCAATTCCATTTCGCCCTTGAAGCGGTTGCCTGACGCTTCAGCGATGTTGATGTTGAGGGTCCAGCGGTTGCCTCGGGCGACGGCGATGCTGGTGAGGCGCGGGCATTCCACGCTATCGATGACCTTGGCGGCGATGAAGGTATTGACCTCGTCGCGGACCGGTTCGATTTCGACGCGGTAGACGGAGAGCGGGTCACCGAGGCCGCGCATATCGCTGATGGCGAGGTCGTAGTCGCCGTCCTGTTTGGGTTCCCAGATGAGCGAGGGGTCCATCATCTCTTTGCGCTGGATCTGGGCGGACATGCCGTAGAAGCCGCGGGCGTCGAGCGAGGAGTCGTCGGCTTCGACTTCGATGGCGTCAGAGCCTTCGCGGCGGATGATCAAGCGGGCGTCAAGCGGAGAGCCGATGGCGCGGGCGAAGACGCGGACTCGCCAGCGTTCGCCTTTCCTGGCCGGGATGCGGAAGTGATCGATGGCTCCGGGTTCGTTGATGATGCCGTTGAGGGCTACGGGAAGCGCGCGAGCTTCGGTGATGCCGGGCTGTTTGAGAACGTTCTCGAATGGGCTGACGCGCATTGGGAGGGCGCTGGGCATGCCTTCGAAGAGATCGAAGTCGCCTTCGGTTTTCGGCATGGCGATGGACTTTGCGATGACTCCGGCGGGGTCGCCGAGCAGCTTCGCTTGAAGCGCTCTGCCTGCCGGACCACCGGCGGGATAGGAGATCAGAGGCCGCGAGTTGGTGCCGATGTGGGCGAGGTAGTAGGTGTTGGTTCCGGTGTTATAGACGCGCTGTTTGACTTCGACGTAGTAGTCGCCGTCGCGCGGCAGGATGGTCGAAACGATGGGGTCTTGCAGATGCAGGGCGCTGTCGTCATTGGTGGCGATCTGCTTGCCTGCGCTGTCTAGCAGGCGGACCATGAGATCGAATTCGGAGCCGCCGTAGAAGCGTTCGGTGAGACGGACGGAATCGATTTCGACGGAGAGGTGTTCGCCTCGATTGCCGGGAACGCGGTAGATATCGATGTCGGCCATCTGGCCGCTATCCATGCGGCCTAACACTGTCGTGTTGGGGGTGATGGATTTTGCGGTTGCAAGCGTGTCGTTACCGCCCTGCTTGGGCTCGGCCTCATCGACTACGGGAAAGGCGGTGACGGCGAAGGTGCTGAGCGTGGTGAGTTCTGTCGCGGTGCGCAGTTTGAAGGGATGGATGCCGAGTGGGGCATCGGGCGCGATGGCGAGCTTCAGTCGGACACGATCTTCGACGTAGCCGCTGTGGATGGTGTTGCGCGGCGCGGGGTAGGGCGGCAATGGCGTGACTTCCAGGCATTGGATGCCAGGGCGGAAGAAGAGCGCTTCGCGGGCTTCCTTCAAATATGTTCCTTCGAGGATCACTTCGACCGTTGTGCCGCGCTGGGCGGCGCGCGGAGTGACGTATTCGATGTGATGGATCATGGGTCCGGCCATCGCCGTGGTGCTGATCGCGAGTAGTATCCAGTGCCGCATGGGATTTATGAGATGAGGGCGTTGACGACGCGGCCGCCATTGGCGATTTCGACGGGGCGGGTGCCGAGGGCCATCAACTTCTCCGTGGAGTCGATGCCGAGTTGGTGATAGACGGTGGCGAGGTAGTCTTCGACGGGAACTGCGTCGCGGGCGGGTTCGGCGGCTGTCGCGTCGGATGCGCCGTGGACGAGGCCGCGGGCCACGCCGCCGCCGGCGAGCAGGAGGGAGAAGACTCGCGCCCAGTGGTCGCGGCCGTTGCTGAGGTTCACTTTGGGCGTGCGGCCGAATTCGGTGGTGACCATGACCAGGGTGCTATCGAGCATACCGCGCTGATCGAGGTCGGTAATGAGGCCGGTGAGGGCGTGGTCGAGCGCGGGCATGTGTTCGGTGCAAGTGTCTTTGATGCCGACGTGGGCGTCCCATGCGCCGTAGTTAACGGTGACGAAGCGGACTCCGGCTTCGACCAGGCGGCGGGCGAGGAGCAGACGTTCGCCGACGGCGGCGGGGGCGTTCTGCTTGAGCTTGTAGTTACGACCGTAGAGGTCGCGGATCGTATCGGGCTCGCCTTCGAGTGAGAACGCGCGGCGGGCTTCGGCGCTGGTGAGCAGGGAGTAGGCGCTGCGGTTGAACTCGTCCATGGTGTTGAGCATGGCGGGGTCAGCGTCGAGGCGGCGCATGCGCTTTTCGACGATTTCGCGGGCGGCATTGCGGCGTTCGAACTGTTCCATGGAGACGCCGGCGGGGATGGAGAAGTCGCGGACCTTGAACGGGCCGTTGGCGCCAGGATCGGCGTTGAGTTGGAACGCACCGTATTTGCTGCTAAGGAAGCCGGTGCCTCCGGCGAAGCTGTGGAGGCTGGGGACGGCGACGTAGGGTGGGAGGCCTTTGCGGCTGCCCATGAGGTGCGAGACGATGGCTCCCATCTGGGGATAGTCGAGCACGGAGGTGGGCGTGTAGCCGGTGAAGAGGTGATAGGTGGCGAGGCCGTGGTCGGGGATTTTGCCGACTATGGAGCGGATTACGGTGATCTTGTCGGCGACCTTGGCGAGGCGGGTGAAGTTTTCGCTGAAGGCTTCGCCGGATTTGGTTTTGACGACGCCGAACGACCCGCGGTATTCGCCGGGGGCTTCGGGCTTGGGGTCCCAGGATTCCTGTTGCGACATGCCGCCGGGAAGGTGGAGGTGGATGACGCTTTTGGCGCGGCCTTCCTTGACCATGCCGGGGACGGCGGCGGCGCGGGCTTCGTGCTTGAGTAGGTCGGGCATGGAGAGGCCCAGGGCGGAGCAGAAGCCGATGCGCATGGCGTCGCGGCGGTTGATGCGGGTGAGATGGTGGAAGCCGGAGCAGCCGGTGGTGTTTGGGGTGGTCATGGCGGCGTGTATGTATGCTATCAAAGTTTGGGCGTTTTTGTTGGGGTTTGGAGTTTGCGGTGGGTTCGTTTTTTTTCGCGTAAGTGCTGGCGTGTGAGTTGGTTGGGTGCGATTTTTGGGTTCGTTTGGAAAATTAGGTGTCATGGCGGTTTTTTTTGCCGTTTTGGGCACGGTGGAGGGGCTGGTGGGCCTCCCCTTCCTTCTTGCTTTTAACATGGCGTTGGGGAGAGGTTGTGGGCTGGATTTGCAACTGATTGCGGGAGTTGGAGATAAATATATTTTTCGGTTGGGAACGGTGGATTGAGCTTGGGTGTTTTATCCGTGTCCATCCGTGTATATCCGTGGCTAATCGATCTTTTAATCCCCTCACGACGAAGACCAAAAACCATTTAGCCACGGATGCACTCGGATGGACACGGATAAAATCAACTGCCTGACGTTTGTCATGTTTTATTATGATAAAACTTGCCGGTTGAGGGGGATGTGGGATGATTGTGGCATGAGGGAGAGGAAGAAAGAGAAGCGGGGGACTGTCATGACGTCGATCCGAAATCGGATCGAGGGCGGCGGTGAACGTCTCTGGCGGCTCGACGACTTCCGGGATCTGGCTTTTGCAGCGGTTGCGCAGGCGCTTTCGCGCATGGCTCGGGCGGGGACGCTGGAGCGATTGAGCAAGGGCGTTTACTACCGGTCGCGTGAGACGGCGTTTGGAAAGAGCCGGCCGAATCCGGCGGCGATTCAGCGGCTGGCAGCGCGACATAAGACGATTTTTCCTTCGGGGTTGGCTGCGGCTAATTTACTGGGGTTTTCGACACAGACGGGGAGCCGGGCTGAAGTTTCGACTTGTGCGCTGAGTCTGCCCCGGAAATTGATGGGTGCGGAGACGGTGATCCATGGGCGGCGGCCTGAGGCATGGAAGGGGCTTGCGGCGGAGGATGCGGCGCTGCTGGAATTCTTGCGGTGCGGTGGGGGGACTAGTGAGCTTTCGCCGGAGGGGACGGTGGAGCGGACGCTTCGGTTGATGGGCGAGAAGGGGCGGATGGAGCGGTTGTTGAAGATTGCGGATTCGGAACCGCCTCGCGTCCGGGCTATGCTGGGGGCTTTGGGTGAGCAGTTGGGGGCCAAGAAGGGTGTGTTGAAGAGGTTGAGGGGGACATTGAATCCGTTCTCTACTTTTGATTTTGGTTTGCTAGGGGGATTGCTGCATGCTAAAACGTGGCAAGCTAAAAGCAGGCTAGGGTATGAAGTTATTTGAGCACCCCGATAACCATTGTTGAGAGCCGCACAACGGAGCCTGGCGCGGCGAATGAATCGCCGCGCTGGCCCTGTGCGGCAGAAACAGGCCATTGTTGAGGCTGCGGAACATTTTCGCCCACTGGGATTGCGGGCGGCGATAATTGAAAAAGACTATTATGTGACCGAGGCGTTGCGCGCTGTCGCGACGGCTGGGGCGACGAAGGTTGTTGCGGCCGGTGGATCCGGCGGCGGCAGCCTTCGTTCTGTTTCTGAGCGGATTATTTTTAAGGGAGGGACCCGTTTATCCATTTCACTCGCGCACAACAGACTCGCTTCGGCGCCTGGGATTTCGAGTTTCGGTTCCGCTTCATCGCCACGCCGAAGCGGCTTGTGCGCTATCAAAGGGCTGGACTCTGATCGCGAGGTTTTCGGAAGATGTAGATATCTTTCTAGACCCGTTGGCGTTCGATCCTCCGCTTGGCAAGAATGGCATTGACCGGGAGTTGAAGGCTCTGCGCAACGTGGTGGCGGAGCATCCAGCCTTGACGTTTGTTGCCGGGGAGAGCCAGACGATAGGCGGCTTTGGACGCAATGACCGGCTTTCATATAGGCAACATTTCGGTGGTGCTGGCGAGGTGGCGAATCGCGTGTTGGTGGAAGCAGGCACGGCGAGCGGACGAGTGCCCACTGCCGTGATCGAATTGAGTTCTTACGTGTGCCAGTTTCTTCGCGAGCGGGGCGTTTCGCTTGGGGCTGAGGACGAGGAGCCTTTCTCGATGCGGCTGCTGCATTTTCGGCGGACGTTTGTGGAGAAGATGTTTGCCATTCACGGCAAGGTGGAATTGTTGAAGCGTAACGGGCTGCCGTTGGGAAGCTACGCCCGGCATTACTACGACCTGTATCAACTGGCGGCGCGGCCGGAGGTGGCGGAGATGTTGCGGTCGGCGGAATACGACGAGATCAAGGCGGACTATGACCGGATCAGCCGCCAGCATTTCGACCGGAGTTACTTTTGTCCGGAGGGGATGTGCTTTGCGAGCAGCGAGGCGTTGTTTCCTCCGGCGGAGATTGAGGCTGTGCTGCAGGCGGCTTATGAAGGGCAGTGCCGGATGCTTTGTTATGGGACGTTTCCGGAGTGGGGTGAGGTGATGGGGCGATTTGTGGGGCTGCGGGAGGTGCTTTGAGTCTTGCCGCTCTGAACCCGCTAAAAAATACGAATCAACTGTGCCCGGATGTTGCCTGAGATGAGGCACCCGTTTGGGATCGCATCTGCAATTGCTCATGGAGACGGGCAAGCTCATCAATGTAGCTGTAGTTCCGTTCGGAATATTTGCCCTGTTCCGCAGTGCTTGATAGCTCAACTAGGACCGGCAACAAGTCTGGGATTTGAACCACGGCTTCCTTTTCCCTGAGGTGACGGAGAAACGCCGCCCGGGCTCCAGACGTCTTGAAGCTGCTCAGCAACGTTAAAAACTCCAACACTGTGGCAACTTCCACGCGAGAGACTAATAAACTGTTCAGCCTACTTCGATCCTTAAATTGATGCCATTTCTTCTTTATAAAGGGAATTCCCAAAATCAACGCAGCCGATATAAATGCACACACCATGATAATGCTCCAACATGTTTTCAGAACATCCTTCCATGCCTCTGGCAAGTAGACGACACTCATTAGTAGTAGCGTCATGGAAGCAGCGGGAATAACCGCTCCCCGCGCCCAATCAGCAAGTTGAGGCGCAGAAAACTTGACATGAATCATCGGGGCGATGGGCCAGTAGCGTGGGCTCGTGTACATGCCCTTAAGCGACAAACAAAGCGCTGCACGAGCCCACAGAATAGAATAGGGGACAACAACCAACATGAGTAGCATAACTCCATTCTGCGGAGCAAGGAGTTGCGGAATCCTAAATGATTTAGAGAAATCAAGGAGAGGGATCGCACAGCTAGCCCAAATAGCGAAGAACCCAATTAACCCGTGAATATAGCAATTAATTTTACCCTCGGCTACAGCTACAAACTGCCGGAGGATCAGTGCCGCTAAGACCAATAGGACAGATGGGAGCATAAACTCAGTTTGCAGTGTTTGAAATCGAGCTAAAACAATCAAAGTAGCAGACATACAAAGGACCCAATGAACAGGCCAGAGATAGCGCAAAAGGAAGAGCGACGACAAAAAAGTGCTGGGGTTGGCAAGACGTGCAAGATGGGCCTGTGTCGTACGCCATTCGGAAGAGAGCCGGCCTTGAAGACACAGAAGTACTAAGGCGTGATGCACGTTCTGGCGAATGTCGTCAGGAATCTCAGGCATCAAAGCCACCTGCCGATAGGCCGCGTCTCGCAGGCACTCACTCGGTGAAGCAAATGCGCTTCGGACAAGCGCCAACTGCACACTGCGAGGTGAAACGCCTGCAACCTCTACGGACCATTTTCGATCAACGATAAAACCACTCTCAGATGCAAGTTCCAGCAGCCGATCAACGTTCTGGCGCAGGTCCTCAGGCAGTTCCTGAGATTTAGATCCAAAACCTTCCTGCAGTAATGAAAGAAGGGCATGAATCCCCTGAGGCCATGGAAAAGGTGCGGGGGAGGACCCAAGGGGCGTTTCCAATTCTTCCAGCAGTGCAATCCGTTCGGAAATAATGGAACGGGCTTCGGCAATGAGCGGTCGCAAAATCTCCGGCGGCTGGGTTTGACAGAAAACCACCGCGGACTCTCGCCATCTCGCATCGAGCAGAAGCTGACGGACGGGGAGCCGGCTGGGCTCACTGAGAACAATTCGCGTAGCGAAGTATTCCTGAAATCTTCGATGGGAAAAGGTAAAAAGAGACTCGCCGCCCGGCGTCAAGGCTTCCTCAAACCGAGCAAGCTTCAAGTAGACAAGCGCCTTCAGCAAATCCTCAAAATCATGCGGGACTATGAACTGTTGGACGGCCATTGCAGCGCGGATTTGCGGGGCTGAAGCGCTCAGTCCAATCTCAGGCTGAGCGGCCATGGTGTAGGCCACGAGTTCCGCTGCGCGCCTGACGGCTTCCGGCGTCAATTGGAAATGCATTTTGAGCCGATCCGCATCGCGCCTCAAACGATCATCAAGGTAAGTGTGCAGTACGACATGGGCATTGGTTGGAAAGGCGCGGCCTTCTTTCACGTGGAAACACAAGAGGCCCAGAAACATTGGATTAGAAGCCATGAACCGGATCCCCTCGCTTGCCGTTCCAATCTGGCCGACGATCTGGGTTTCCAGATTCGGATCGAGGTTTGCCTTTCGAATGAGTTCGAGCCGCCTCATTTCGGACAAAGGTAGAATCCGGAAGGAGGTAAAGCCGTGCTGGGCGGGGCCACGGAAATTGCGGGAGGCAACGACGCCGCAACAAGGGTTAAGGTCACTCAGGAAAGAGGAGATGGCCGAAGCATATGCGCTGATTGTGGAATCGGCTTCAGTGGAGCTCAAGACCTCGGGGATTTCATCAAATGAGTCGAAGAGGAAGAACCAGCGGCCTTCGTCAATTCCCTTTTGGAATTCCTTTTCGAGAAACTCCTCCACATCCCTGTCTTTGTTCCGATTGAGAGACTGCAGTACAAATTTCCGGATGGCATCCGCATCGATTGTTTGCACAGGAGCCCGTTTGAATTCTTTCAGGTTGATATAGAGTGGTACCCGCTTCAGTGCGAACCACTTCCTCTGAGCCTTTTTTGACATCTCAAGAGCGACATGCCTAAGCGCAACACTCTTTCCCGAACCGGGGTCCCCTTCCACCAGAATTCTTTTCGTTTCACTTCGCTCGATGGCGCTGCTCTAGGATTTTTCCCGTCTTAGCCCGGCCACTGTCCGATGATAAAACGGTATGAGACTGAACGCCCGGCGATCGCCTTCAGCTTCCACTTCGGCTTCCAATTCCGCGAACCGCGCATCGTTCCAACTCTCACGCATGTTCAATCTGCTGATTTCACCTTGAACGTGAACCGCAAACAGTTGCCATCGGGTGCGTTGAATCTTCTCTTCGCGCGTGAGGAGCCATGGTTTACTAACCTTCTTTACCTCTTCCTGGATCGCGCTGATTGCTTTTAAGACCATCCAGAGCAAAAAGACGCCTGCGACAGACTTTATGATCCATCCGTTGTTGCTGGATGTGAGAACATCGATAATTTTCTTGATTTTCTCGAAGTCAGGCAAGTTCGTTGCTCCTCAATTTCTACCGAAGTTGAAATTATACAACGTTCTTGATCCAGCAGTTCCAAGTTTACGCTGGCTATTCCGAATCGGCACCGGCTGGGAATCTCCTCTTTCTGGACGACCCAATCTAGAGTTTTTCGATTAGGGAAACACTGCTTGAACAGACGGAGGAGCAGTCCAGTTGAATCCCTCACGAATCGGCACTGATTCCAACGAGCAGTGGACGAGCCGTGCCGCGGGCATTATAGCCCATCCGCTGTTATTCGAGGTGGGGATTTCGTTTATCTTTTTTGAGTCAAACCGATTCGCAGCCTCAGGCCATTAAGCGGGAATCACCGCAATTGCGTCGTTGGACCTGGAGCCGGGAGGAAGAAGCGCGGCAATCTTGCGATCGAAGGTGGCGAGAACAGCTTCGTTTCGGATGGCGAGTTCAAGGAGCGTTGCATCGGCCAGTTGATGATGACCTTGAATACGGGACCTGATCTCTTCCCGAATGGCCGCGACACCGGAATTCATTGGCAGAAAGCGATGGTGAAGGCTTGCGGTGCTTTGGGCCAGCACTTCCAGCGCGTCACCGAATAAAATTGGGACTTTCACGACAACAGGTTGCATCGAGAGGCGGACGAAAGAGAGTTGTGTGAGTGGGCAGGTAGCCCAGCCTTCCTCTGCATGGAGGCGAAACCAATGGTGGGCAGCTTCATGATGGATATGAGTGGGCCACGCCAGAGCTAACAGTACGTTCACATCCAGCAGATAAAGGGACATTGCTATTTGGATGGAGCAATGAACTCGCGGCCGGCATCCATCTCGTCACGCCGGTTGGCTTCCGCGATTTCGTCCAATCCGAATGCTGGGGTTCCGAGCGGAACCTGAAAGACGACGAAGCCGTTGCGAACGGCCAATGGTGTACGGGCGGCTATACCGCGACGGGCTAGTTCCGATAACGCTGAACCTATAGACACACCGCGAGCCGCAGCAAGGGTTTTGGCTGCATCAAGGACATCATTCTCCACATCCAGAGTGGTGCGCATCTTGATTCCATGATGCCAAAGGCTCTATTTGATGTCAATTCTCCGAATACATGCGGGCGTCTTCTACGATGACGAAGCTGGGGCACTCTATCTGGTCAGCTTCTGCAACGAGACCATCAAGCGCGCCTTCATCA
This sequence comes from uncultured Acidobacteriia bacterium, assembly GCA_903881085.1. Lineage (GTDB taxonomy): Bacteria > Acidobacteriota > Terriglobia > Bryobacterales > Bryobacteraceae > CAIRSA01. The sequence goes on along the minus strand of CAIRSA010000437.1, from coordinate 14,483 downwards.
AGCCTTCCGTTTTGGTGTCTTAATCAAAATCAGCGCTGTCATCAGAGAATTAGCCACTATCATCACGATGGAATGCAGCGTTGTCGCGACATTGTACGCCTCAAATGAAAACATGGTCACGATATGGCGCAGCACGTTCATGCCATAGAGCGTTGGACTCTCTGTCTTTGGTTCTTTCCATGTCTTCCTGACTGTCGAAGAAAACGCGAAGAGGTCGATGCTGACAGCGATGACCACGGAAATGGTTGGGTCTTTAGTCAATATCCAAGGAATAATACCGACGAGGGCAATGATAAGGCAATACGTGTCCATTCGCCGTATGTCCTTAAAACCGTATTTGAGTGACAATAGAAAAATAATGATGGTGAATATTTCGGACGCTGCGGTGGAAAGCGCCCCGATACCTGCCCCGCGTGCAATTTGTCCGAAGAACACGATGCACGACACGATTGACCACACAAGCCAGGTATAGGGATGCGGCTTCACTTTCTTTTGGATGATGTCGCGCAGGTAAGGGATATTTCCTGCGATTGCAAGAAGCGCTGCGACGATTGCGATAGAAGTTTTCATCGATTAATGACTACTCGAGCCCGGAGGCAGCGGAAAATGCTGACCATCCCTGGACATGCTAGCAACAACCTCAACTCATCCACTTGGGATTGTTGGCGGTGCCGTCAAACTTCGCAGTGGTCTTGAAGGGTTCGTACTTCCCGGACATGGCGGCGTCCTTCGTCTTTGATAGCAACGCGAATACTTGGGCCTTATCCATTGGCTGGAACGTGCGGGCGGCTTGCCTGGCTTTCGTTACCAGCAGATCGGGCAGGGACGCTTGCCGGGGTTCTTCGCTTTCCGTGCTTCCGTCTGCATCGGGGAGCTCAGGTGCAAGGATGGCCTGCACCTGTTCAGGCTGCGGATGGCTGAGTTCAAGCGTACCGCTGAGGAGCAGTTCTTCCACTTGTCCGTTGGCCAGCGCTTCAAGCGTCGGCTGCAGCCCAACTACGGCCAACCCGCGAGCACGATATTGCTGCATCAGCTGCTCCACTTTTTCTTCGGCAGTTCTGGCTTCCTGCTGCTCCAGTTTTTTGAGCGTGGCGGTCATCACATCCTGCCCGGAAGTGTGCACATCGAGTTTCATTACCTCAACCATGGGCACCATTTCCTGGGGCAAGTGTTGTTGGAGGAGCGGAATCACCACCGAATCTCCGGCCAGAATGATGTGACTAACTTTGTCTTCGCGCACGATCTGAGCGAGGCGTTCAATTACTTCTTTGGCGTGTTCGAGGTGTGCGTTTCCGACGCGCCGCTGATAGCGGGACTGCGACCATCCACCGACTTTGACTCGATGCACCTTCTTGCCGTTCACGGCCTCCGCGGCGATTACCTGGCCAAGCCCGAAGACGAAAATGCGGGCGGAGTTCATGTCCGTAATCACTGCGGCATAGCGCGGGTATTGCTCCTCGATGTGGGCCAGGTGAAATAGATGCGGCTGATTGTTGGCGTAGACGCTGTTTTCGCCGGTGGGCGTCATTAGCTGGACTGCCTCGAAGAACTCATCCGCGCCCCAACATGCGAAGATGGCGGCCCCGCTTGCTGCCGAGTCGCTCTTGTCAGCGGCATATGTAAGAATGCGCGCAACGTCACGATCAAAGCTCTGACGTTCGGGGGAACTTGACGCCCATGTTTTGGCCAGGGCATTGAGTTCGCGGTGGAGGTACGGCGCGGCATCGGGTTCGCGTCCGTGTTGATCCGGCTGCGTGTTCAGATACACGCTCAAGACCGGAAACGTGGTGGGCTCGAAGGCCACCAGCCTTGTGAGTGTCTCTTCGATGCCGATGGGTAACTGCTCCGTCATTTGAGTGGACATGTCTGGGTATCAGCACGCAGCGGGCCGCAGGGATGGGGTTATCGGGCTTTGGCTTTGTCGATCACTTCCTGGGCGTGCGAGTCGATGCTCGGGTTGACTTGCGGCCGGGAGCGGTAGATGAGGTATAGGCCCAGCATGCCGAGTAGCGCGGCTGCGAGTGTTAGCCTGAGCAGAGTGCGGTTCATTGATAAGCCATCGTATTCGAATCAGGACGTGGAACGCCAGATTGCGCGCTCCACGTACTGTCAGGTCAATAACCCGGTCTGTTGGATTCCGGAGCCGCGCAACCGGGGTGTCCACAGCTGCAAATGATATCCGCGGTCTTGGCTTCTCCTGAGCAGTAGGTACTGCAGTATTCACTATCTTTAACTGAGTTGCAGTGGCAACTTGGATGGGCACATTTTTTAAGGTTTTCCATGCAACGCAATGTAGCAAGTTGAGGGCCGTGCCATTTGCGCATTTGCACGGCAGCGCGGGACTAAAGGCCGGCGACTATCGATGGTCAGGCGACCAGCTATGGTCAAAGAGCGCTTAGCGGCTCATCAGAAACCAGATCACTATCAATACGCCCGGAACGCCCAAGGCCCATGCAACTAGATATTTCATTTTGTTTCTCCTTTCTGCGCAGCCGGAGTGGGGATGGCGCTCTCCACGACGCGCACAATTTCGTAGCCGCCTGTGCGGCATTTCGACCTCATTCGAACCAGACTGGCGAAGCTTCGCGACAGCCGCTTGAACCCTTTTCAACTCCAAAGCGAGATCTGTGCCGGCCTCCCCAGGCTGTACTGACAGGCGAATTAACACCCCTTGGGAGGACCGCAAAGCAGGGGAGACGGCAAAAACCCTGCACCATTCGATCTCGCTTTCTACATACCGCGGCCCCGCTTCCCTGACGCCGTTCCCCTTCGGTTGAAGCAATTACGAGTGATACAGCAAAGCACCCCATAGGCCGGTCAAACCCGATTCCTGACTTCACGGTCGATTGCATTTGAATGGCCGTCGCGTGCTGCGTGCCAGGATGACCATGAAAATGATTAGACGCAGAGATGCAACGTTGCTTTGAAGAAGAGATTCTGGATGGATGCGGGGTTCCGAGCGAAGCTGGGGCGCAGGCGCACAGAGCGCTTTCGATGACGCACAAGCTGCTGGGAAACCACGCGGCGATTGTGCGTGCCTTGAGACGCGACCGGCAGCCGGCAGCACGGGTTCTCGATATTGGATGCGGGCATGGCGGAGGAGTTCCCCATGTTTAACCTGGATGCCGTGCGGGATGCTCTGCCGCAGGCTGACGTGGGTGTTGGCGTTTGCAAGGTGCATCATCTGGGCGATGAGGAATTTGTTGAATTGATCAGAAATGTGGGGCGGACTTGCCGGCGATTCGTGATTCTGGATCTGGTGCGGCATCGCGTACCGCTGGCGCTGTTTAGCACGTTCGCGCCGCTGTGCCTGCCAAGGTTGAATGTGCTGGATGGGAGTCAATCCATCCGGGTGGCACATACGCCGAAAGAGTTTCGCACTTTGATCGAGTGCGCGGTGATGGGCACTGGCGCGATCTTTCGACATGGAGTGGCGCCTTTCTGGATCCGGCAAATGGCGGACATCTGGTTTTGACAATGGGGCCAGGCCGCATAACCGTGACCACCAGTTCTGGCAGCACGAGAGTTTACGACGGCCGGCGGTCGCTTGACTTTGTAAGGTCACAGCATGGATCTGCACGATTCTTGCCAGCTCGAGACGCAACGCTATGGCCTCTATCGATCTTCGACTCGCGGCTAGTTGTTACATCGCGAAACCAGCTTCACTGTTTGGACTGGGCCTCAACCTGCGGGACAAAGCGCGTATGCAACTTCTACAATTCGCAAAATCAAGCATAGGCACTGCCGCGTTGTTGTTGGCCCCATTTTGGGTCGGCCCAGTGTCTGCGCAATCCACGGACGCTCCGCCGAAAACCGACAACACCGCGGTAAATAAGCGAGACAAAAGCCCTGGCGCAGTTACCTCCGACCAACAGAAGATGAACGCCGCGGATCGGAACCTCAGCGCAAAAATCCGCCGTTCCATCATGGCCGACAAGTCTCTTTCCATGTATGCGCACAACGTAAAAGTCATCAGTCAAGACGGGTCAGTCACGCTGAAAGGACCGGTCCGGTCCGATGAAGAAGTGAAATCGATCGTATCGAAAGCGGTTGCCATCACTAGTAGCGCGGACAAAGTCAGCAATCAGATGACCGTCGAACCAGCGTCAAAGCCTTAATGCGAAGGCGCTTCAACCACTAACTAACAACTTACAAGGAGACAAACAAATGGCAGGAAAACAGACAGCAGTATTCGGTATTTACCACACCAGATTACAAGCGGAAGGGAGCGTCGACCAACTGTTGGCGGCGGGCTTTTCGAATGATGATATCTCGGTGTTGCTACCGGATCTTCAGAGCTCTAAAGAGTTCGCTCACCAGAAAGATACCAAAGCGCCGGAAGGAACCACGGCCGGAGTTACAGCGGGCGGAGCTATTGGCGGAACGCTGGGACTATTGGCGGGAATCGGCATGCTTGCGATTCCTGGAATGGGTCCGTTCATTGCTGCCGGCCCGATCATGGGGGCGCTTGCGGGGCTCGGTGTAGGAGGCGCAGTCGGCGGCGTGATTGGCGCACTGGTTGGGATGGGTATGCCCGAGTACGAAGCCAAACGATATGAAGGCCAAATCAAAGAGGGCGGCGTGTTGCTTTCCGTTCACTGCGATACGTCGGAGGAGATTACGCGAGCGAAAGATCTTCTGAAACATACGGGCGCGCAGGACATTTCGTCCACTGGCGAGGCCAGTGCGGACCACCCTGCCGAGAAACACATGGCCGCCCACTCTTAGCGTTGCGGCACCAGGTAAGTTACAAGTTGAAAAAAGGAGAAATCAAATGAAACAAAGCACAACGGATCAGGCTGAGGGCAACCTTCATGAGCTGAAAGGCAAAGTGAAGGAGACGGCCGGACATGTCCTGAACAATCCCAATTTGGAGGCCGACGGCAAGCAGGAAAAAGTTGCCGGCAAGGTTCAGCAGAAAGTTGCTCAAGTCGAGAAAGTGTTCGACAAGTAACTTCCAACTAAGGCTGAAAAGACTTGACGGGCGCGAGCCTCAGTGGGTGCGCGCCCGGTTAGGAAACAGGAGACTTCACGATGTTGATACTACTAATTCTTTTGTTGCTGGTTTTGGGTGGAGGCGGCGGGTATTATGGCCACAGCCGATGGGGGTACGGAGGGGGTGCCGGCATTGGCCTCGGCTCCATATTGGGAATACTGCTCATTTTCTACCTGCTCGGCGGAGTCCACTAAGGCTTGGCCGGCAACATCGGAGCGAGCTAAAGATCACTCCGTGCCCGAGAGGTCTGGTCATTGTTTGTGGTTGGCCGGACGAGGTTGGAGCCTCTTTGCTGCAGGCGGCCTTGGTTTAATAGAGCGTCGCGGTGGTGTTCGATTTGAGTGCGCATCTCTTCGGTGGTTTGGGCGAAGCCGAAGCAGCGACTGACGGCGGTTGGGACCTCATCGGGCGGCATACCGTAGGATTCGGCGACGACCTGGAGCACTGCTTGTTGGATCTCTTCCGGGGCTATGAGATCAAGCTTACGCGAGGCGGCGGGCAGATCGCTGCGGTCGCGCACAAGGGGTTCGGTGGTGGAAGGATGCCACAGGAAGTCGCCCTTTTGGACGAAGGCATGATGGGCAATGCCGGTTTGGATCGCTTCCTGAAAAGCGGCTTCAATGCGATTGCCGATGCGATGAACTCCAGCCGCGGTGAGCAGCCGCTTGGCCGCTTCGCGCCAGTGGACCGGGCCTTCCACGGCCACTACTTTGGCGAACTGGTTGGCGAGCACGCGGGGATCGACTTCGTGCAATTCCTGATTTTTGAGGAACGGCGCCAGCTCTGCCACTTGGTAGGCAGGTGATTGCGTTTTGGGCCGGACGGGAATGACGTCGTCGCTAGCTGGTGCAGGTGGGGCGGCCGGAGGAGCTTCCACGGTGACTGGCGGGCCGGACTGGCGGGCAAGTTCCGCAGCACCGACTACTTTGCGCAGTTCGCCCTCAGGATCCTTGAACCAATCGGTGGACCAGATGCGGTGGATGCGCCAGCCGAGGCCTTCGAGCACTTGCTGGCGCAGGCGATCGCGGTCGCGGGCGGAGCGGGCGCTGTGATAGCGCGCGCCGTCGCATTCAATACCGAGCAGATAGCGGCCAGGGCTGGCTGGGTCAACAATCGCAAGGTCGAGAAAAAAGCCCGCGCAGCCCACCTGCGCATGCACGGTGTGTCCGAGGCTGGCGAGACTGCGGTGGACCTGCTCTTCGAATTCCGAATCCGGCGGGCGACCGGTTGGGGCGGAGGTTTCGAGCGTGCCGGTCTCGGCATATTGTAGAAAGGTCTTCAGCGCCGAGACGCCGACGCCAGCGCTACGACTCAGATCAATATCGCCGGAAGTCAGCGAAGTGAATACCTCGCAGCGCTTGCGGGCGCGGCTGATGAGGACGTTCATGCGGCGCTCACCGCCATCGCGATTGAGAGGGCCGAAGTTCATGGCCAGATAGCCCTCGGCGGTGCGGCCGTAGCCGATGCTGATGAAGATGACGTCGCGCTCGTCGCCCTGCACATTTTCCAGGTTCTTGACGAAGAAGGGTTCATGCGGCGGGTAGGCGAAGAAGTCCTCGCAGGAGGGATCGTGTTTGCGCAGGAGTTCGAGTTGCGCGCGGATGGCGTCCATTTGCGTGACGCTGAACGCGGCGACGCCAAGCGTGTCGCGCTGAGCGGGCGCCAGACCGAGTTGGGACTTGGCGTGGGCCATGACGGCGGCGGCGACGGCCTTGGCTTCCTCGGGATTCGTGCGCGTGCGGCTGCGGTCGTAGGGGGCGTTTTCCAGGCGCCGGTAGACCAGGCCGAGGGCTTTGCGTTCCAGGCTGGGGCTGGGGAAGACGACCAGTTTGTTTTCGTAAAAGAGGCGATTGGAAACGGCGATCAACGATTCGTGGCGGCTGCGATAGTGCCAGCACAACATGCGCTGTTGGACGCCGCGCGAGCTGAAGAGGCCGAGAATGCTTTCGATATCGGAGGTGGCTGGCTGATCTTCGTCGTCATCGCTATTTGCTTCGTCCTGCGTGAGGAGCGATTCGAAAAAGCTGGTGGGCGGCAGCTGTTTGCTGTCGCCGACTACGACGACCTGTTTGCCGCGGGCGACGGCGCCGAGGGCGTCGACGGGCCGCACCTGACTGGCTTCGTCGAAGATCACGAGGTCGAAGGTGAGGCAGCCGGGAGGCACGAAGTTGGCAATGGAGAGCGGGCTCATCATGAACACCGGCTTGATGCCCTGCACGGCGTGGCCGGCCGATTCCATAAGCTGGCGGACGGGCAGTAGTTTTCGCTTCTTTTCGAACTCACGGTAGAGGATGCCGAGGGCTCCGCCGCCAACACCGGTGGGCATGGTGGCGGCAATTTGCGCGGCGAGGGCGGTGCGGTTGGTCTCCAGGTCCATGCGGTCGAGGAGGCGGAATTGGTCGACGGTGCGGTGGTGGTGCGAGCCGTCGAAGTTGGCGAGGGCGGGCCGTTCGCGGAAGGCGCGTTCGAGGATGGAGGAGAGGCGGGCGCGCTCGAATAGCGGGATGAGTTTTTCTGACGACGGGGTCCAGGTTTGCGCGATGGCGAGGACTGGCTGGAGGCCGGATTTCTGAAGTTCGGCGGCGATCTGGTTATAGCTGGCGAGGGACTGAAGCTGGTCAATGTTCGCCAGTTGCCGGGTCCAGATTTGTTCGAGGCTCTGTGTCGATTGGTTTGCTGGAGGAGGCTCTGATTTGAGGGTTGTTTGCAGATTCGCTTGTGCCGATTCCAGTTGCGTGGAGGCTGCGCGTAGATCCTTGAGCAGCTGATTGAGGCGGGATGTATCGAATGACAGGGTTTGCGCAGCGAGGCAAGAAGCGGCAAGCTCGCCTGCGTTGATTCTCTTCTGCGCGGCGATGGTCCAAGCGGCCTGGCTTTGTAGGAGGTCCCAATCCGAGGCAGGGCCTTGCCAGTTGGCACCAAAAAGTGCCCGCATGATTGCGTCCGAAGCGGCCATCAACTTTTCGCATTGCGATGCTTTGCGGATGGCTGTCAGCAGATCGAGCATCGCGGCCGGCGGCCGGCTTGATGCGTCGACACACAGACGGGCAAACTCGGCCTTGGCGCGGCGCCATTTGGGAATGAGAAAGCGCAGCCAGCTCGATCCGAGTTCGCTGACTGTGACACTGAGGTTGGTGACGTCGGTGGACCAGGCTTCGGCGGTTAACTGCCGTGCGTACTTGCGGTGCAAGGCGCGGTGCTCCTGGCCGGCCGCGATTGCGGCTAGTATGTCAGCTTCCTTTTGCAGCCACGCGGAACTGTTGGGATCGACTTCCAACATGGCAGGGGCCTTGGCGACGCATTCGGCGGTTGCCGCAAGCAACGAGACGTGTTGCGAGTCGGCACCGCATGCGTCAGAGAGCTTGGTCGCAGCTTGGGATACTGTGGCCAGCCGCTGCAGTGCTGTGCGGAGGGCGGCGGCGACGGCGTCGCGATCGGATGGCAACAGCACCGTTAGCTGGCTGCCCCAAAATGGATGCGCGGTGGGGACTCCGCAGCGCGTGAGACGATCCTGCAATTGGGCAATGAGCGCATGGCGCTGGCGGCTTTCGGCAAGTGTCCAATGTCCGGCATCGAGGCGCAGAAGCGGCAGTTCCAGGTTGTTCAGCTGGCCGTTGGCGGCAAGCATTTTTCCGTAGGCCGAGCAGGGCGCTTCGCCGGTCTCGCCGATGGGGTCATTGACAGCGTGGCAGTAGGCGTTGAGTTGGTTGCGCGAGCCGGCGAGGAGCTCTGCCTCTTTGCGATTCCTGGGCGCGGCGGCGGGCGCTTTGAAGACGGTGGCTTTGAGGTCGTCGATGACTTTTCGTTTGATGGAGCGCGCTTTGTCGCCGCCGGTGCCGTGCATGACCAGACAGAGCGGCCCGAGGCCGATGGCTTCCAGGCGGCGCTTCACCACGTCGAGGGCGGCCATTTTTTCAGCGACGAAGAGAACCTTCTTGCCTTCGGCGACGGCGGCCGAGATCAGGTTGACGATGGTCTGCGACTTGCCTGTACCGGGTGGGCCTTGGATGACGAGGTTGCGGCCGTCGATGGCATCAAGAATGGCGAGGGTTTGGGAGCTGTCGGCATCCACGACTTGCACGGGGGGGTGACCGTTCAGTTGTTCGTCGAGAAGGGTGTCTTCGTTGTATTTGCTGGGCGGCGGCGCGAAGCCTGCGTCGCCCATCAGGCGCTGCAGGAGTTCGTGGTCAAGCAAGCCGCCATTTCTTTCGGCGGTCTTCCAGGTGGCGGGGTCCAGATCGCGGTACATCAGCAGCTTGGCGAACGAGAAGAAGCCGAGGGCGATTGCGTTTGGTTCCACGGACCATCGAGGTTGGCTCTTGACGAGTTGGGCGACGGCTTGGAGGTAGGCTTCGACGTCTAGGTCGTCGTGATCGGGCAGGTCGGGAAAGCCTTTGCATTCGAAGTCGACCTTGAGCTTTTCGGTGAGTGATTCGTTGGCCACAAGATCTTCGCCGGTGAAGGAGAGCTGGAAGCGGTCGCGGGCATCGTTGCGTTGCAGTTCGACGGGGATGAGGATCAGCGGCGCGCGGTGTTCCTTGGTGCTTTCGGCGTCTTCAAACCAGCGGAGCATGCCTAGCGCCAGGTACAGCGTGTTGACGCCTTGTTCTTCGATGGAGGTGCGCGCGGCGTGATGGGTGGCGAGCAGGCGGTCCTGTAATTGGGTTGGGGTGTAGGAGGTTGGGAGCGAGTTTGCGGCCGGTTTTGCGGGGGGCGTTGTTACGGGTGCGGCCACTGGTTCGAAGGTGAGCTTCTTCTCTTCCGTTACCAGGGTCTTGAAGAGTTCTGACGAGACGGCGGAGATGACTTCGACGCCTCTTGCTTTGAGAGGCCGGTAGTTGAGCAGCGGGTTGCGCAGGCCGAGGTCGAGCAGGTCGCGGCGGGCGACGTCGAGTGCTTGTTCAAGCTTCAATGGTGCGCTCCGGCGAAGTGGGCTATGGTTTCCACAAGTCTTGACGATAGCATTTTGGCGGTGGGGGTGGAACTGCGCTAATTAGAATTCGGGCCGATTGACAATCGGTGAGCAGATTAACAATCCAATGTCGCTTACATTGCGTTGATGAGGCGAGCTTCCGATTTGGTGAGCGATTCATTGGGGTATTGTGGTGGAGGGCAATTGGGGTCAGACAGCCCATTTTCGGCAACAACGGCCGAAAAAAGGTGTCAGACCCCAAATGCGACGCGTCGTTCTAGTCAATGTAAGCGACATTGGATTAACGATCTGCCCTACATCGGCTTCGGGCTGCTTCGCGGGTGGTGCCGGCGATGGGCTTCTCGATCAGGACGGGGATGCCGGCTTCGAGCAGAGTGAGAGCTTGGGGGACATGTTGATCGTTGGGCGTGGCGTGGGTGGGGTTGGTTTCGGGGCGCGGATCGACCACCGCGGCGAGGTGGCAGCGAGGGTTGGCCTGGATGTGGGCGATGTGTTCACAGCCCATGACGCCTGCGCCGATGACGGCGATTTGAATTGGGGTGTTGATCAAGTCTTTACGGTAGCAATTAGTAGAAGGCCAACGGAATGGTAGCTGGCGCGGCCTGGGGCGCGGGTTTCGGCAAGGAGTTGCGTGCGGCAGGAGCCCTGGTTTACTTACCTTCTTTACCTCCTCCTGGACCGGGCTACCAACTTCCCTTTGAATCTGCACTCGTCACTTTCGACAAAGGCTCATTTGCACTTTTTCCTTCCTCGGAGAAACCCACAATCCGCCTTCCCCGACATCCGCTCGCGCGGTGTCGCTGCGGGAGCGGCACGGCCATTCAGTGCGACACGAACGCAAGGCAGCGTCCGCACCGCTACCATCCGGGAGTATGGCCACGAAGACGAGGAAAGGAAGAATCAGGAAATTCCGTCGAGACATCCTCACTGGATGTGAACGCTTGCCTTCGTGACCATGAAGGTGCAAAACACGGTATAGGGCCCACGATTGGCGGTCCTCGGGTCGCTAATTGCGGCACCGGCGTCGTCCACGTTACGCGCCGCGGTGGAACCCGGCTTGTGCGACCAGCAACCAACTTTGTCTTGCATATACCAGTGATAGTCGTTGCCCGGCCAGAGGACCAGCGCAACATACCAGCCATGTCGAGCGGCCAGACGGCCGCTGAATTTCGCACACGCCACTAGACCATCCGACACTGCGGCGGGCTCAACGGCACCAGCGCCTGTGCAGGTCTGGTAGTGTGTGTACATATTGCCAGTGGCGCGGCCCGGCTGCGCGAAGGTGTTAGTGATGCGATTGTTCGCATAGTTGTAACAATTGTTGTTCGGCTGCACGGCGGGCGTGTTCCACATGGCCGGATTATAGACGGGGGCGTCGGCCGCAGCGCACGCCGGGCAAAACAGGGCCGGCACGGCGGCTTTTAATAATTCGTGGCTCGCTGCCCCCGCCAACGACTCCTCGACATGCGCCTTGACATCGGCGGAGACGTAATCGCCCGCAGTAGACAGCAGCCATTTCTCGATTTCACGATCACCGGCCAGGAGAGTCGGGCTGGTAAAGCCCGGATCGACGACGCCGGCATGTACATACATGGCATGGGCCTCTTCATTGCGGCGCACGGAGAACCCACGATAGCCCAGAGTCCCCATGACGCCGGCTGGCTTCAGATTCGATGTCGTGGAAATACTGGAAACCCGGTCTGTAAATTCGGCGGCACCGCCTTCGGGAACGGTCCACACCGGATTCGGACGTCCGGAAAATACGTTGAGGGTAACGGTTAGACTCATTTGGAATTTCTCCAATCCAAGATTGACATGCGGACACAGTATAGAAATAGGTCGTGCCAAATGCAAGCATAATCGTGTGTCACTGCAATTCAGACACTGGGGGAGCCAGTTGCCCTGGATTCGGCGAGAAAGCTCCTCGCAACGGGAAAAGCCGGGCACTTCACAGGAGTGTTGGGATTTGGTTGGTAAGTTCCGCAAGCGCCGGAAATGGGTAGCGGTGTGGCAAACAGCCTGCGGATCAGCCGGCCTGTTCTACAGCAAGCAGTAGTGACTCATGGAGACCGTGAAGCCACGGCTCGCAGCGCAAGATCCGGTTTTTCTGAGGGAGGAAGAAGTTGATTTTCGCCGGCCGGCGCCTGTGAGAAAATTTCGAGACGGCATGCTCAGAGCTACCGCTCGAAACGGATTGGACCGCTAACCGCGTGGCGCCGCGCTTGGATGCCGGCTCCACATCGAGCTATGGTGGACGGGCATCCTGCAACAGATGATAGATATCGCGTTCGAGTTGTTTCAGCTTCGGGCGCAACCTGTTGCGCGCCTCTTCGTCCAGATCCAATAAGATCATCCCGAACTCGGCGAGCGTTATCAAACAGAATCGTTGTTGATAGTAGACCGCGACGACTTGCACGGAGGGGTTGAGCAACTGCAGGATGCGCCCGCGCGTGCGGGGATTGATTAGCTGGCGATGGCGCAAGAACAGATGCGCTTGCAGCAGCGTGTAGGCCAGCAGTACAAAAAGAACCTGGTTGACAACCATCGAGAACTTGCGCGAAGGCATCTGGGCTAAATCCCAAAAACATTTATATTGCCGGTGCCGCTCTTCAATTGCCGTCCGCAGTTTGTAGTTCTCGCGGATCTGCGCGGCACTCATGGAGGCTGAAGTCGTGGTCAACACCCAGTCGTCGATGTTGTCGTCCTTGTCCACCTCGCGATTGATCACCACGGTCAGAGGAACCGGGCAGCCTGTCCAACTGGTGACGCCGCGAGTCATTCCTAATAGCGTCTCCGGCTGCTTCACGGGTTCCGGAGGCGGCAGTCCTTTTCTTGCCGCCAACGTCTTCTGCCGCGCCAGTTCCCGCTTGACAATGGTCGGATGCTTGGGCCGGTCCTTCTGACCCCGCTCGGTGGCATACGGCAACTGATAAGGCTCCCACTGAAATTCCTTCAGCCTAGTCAGACCGATCGCGTCCTTGTAAGCGTCCATGTTCTTTTTCAGTGGGACCACGGTGTCAATGTTGTAGTCGGTCTTCAACCGTCCCATGTTGGGGCCGTCGAGCAGGCCACGGTCCACCATCAAGACTTTCATCCGTCCGCGATCCACCGCCTTCACGAAGTCGTCCACCATCTCATACAGGATGGGACACTCATGGTCATTGCCTGGAACCACCCGCGCAGCTACGGTCAGAAACAGATCCAGACTGCGGTTGACATGAATCAGCGACACCACTTTGTAGCAGCGCCGCCACTGATAGCGTTTGTCGCTGCGGTCTACGTTCTTGGAATCGACCGGGTGATTATGCTCGTCAAACAAGAGCTTCGCCGAGTCTTTATAGTTTTCATTGTCGGGAACAAACACATAGCTGGCGTCGCCCACGAACAGACCCTCGTCGTCGAACAGTTTTAACGACCGCAGGCAACGGGGCACTTCGCGGTTGAACCAGGCATGCAGCCGGTCTGACTCCGTGTCGCGCGCGAACTTGCGCAGAAAGTCCTGATCGCACGGCGTCTGCCGGTCATTGGTGTTCTTATCGTTGAAACCTTCGCAGGCGAGCGTAACATCCTTGGTATCGGGGTGAACCGCTTTGCGTCCGACCTCCGGACCCAATGCCGAGATCAGTCCGCCGGAGCGGAGTACGTAAGGAAAAGCGTGATAGCTGGCATCGTGGAGCTTGAGGCTGATCTGGCTGGCCAAGTACAGCCAGACGGGAACTTCTTGTTTTTTTCGTGGCGTGGGATAGGTTTCGGCCAACCGCTTGAGAACATCGCGCGACAGCAGGTGGCGGAACAAGTCGGCTTCGGCCGCTTCGGAAACGTTTTCCAGATAATCCAGTTCGCCACGGCGCAGGGCTTCGATCACGAACTTCGGGTCGTGTTCGAAAGCGGCGAAGTCCATCGCTACTTTCTTTCCTTGTCCGCGCCAGGGGGCGGCAACAGCAACGCTTGTGTCAACTGATCAATCGCGGCCAAGGCCTGCTTGTGGAGTTTGATCAACGTGGCCCGCGATTGGCGCAGGCGGCGATAGTTCTCCGTTAAGCGGCGGATACGGACGCGGTCGCCGGCGGCGAGCGAGCGGACATGCGTCTTGCCGTCTTGGCTCCAGGAGAGCACGGTGGCCACGTGCAAGGACCCCTCCGGCTTAGCACAATGGCAGGAGACATTGCCGCAGCGCGTTTTCATAGGATAAACCGAGCCTTTAACGAGATCCCGCGGTTGGAGGATATCACGCACTTGGCAGAGATAGTCCTTGGCCAGTTGATCCAGGATCTGCCGCTGACGGCTGGCCTGATCGGGCAAAACGGAGACGCTAGATTGGCTTTGTGCCTTTGTGGCTGCACGCATAAAGAATACCGATGTGTCGTAACTCTGTTATAAACCAACTTTGGCTTCGTGTCCAGCGGAAAGTGCGGGTGCGCGACATAAAAGTGAAATGGTTGTCAGTTCTTTTTTTTGTGGCCTATATCCGAGCGTATGTAGTACGCTCGGGTATAGGAGGCTAACGTTCAATGTCCGATTCCCTTCTCGATTTGGAAAATCGCCGTTCCGAGG
>CAIRSA010000436.1 GCA_903881085.1 uncultured Acidobacteriia bacterium | reverse complement strand
TGACGGAGACAATTCAGCACAAGCTTTAACGCCTTCGATCTGGCCCGGACTGAATGAATACGACAGCGATGCCGTGATCGCTGCGGTGCATCCAGCCCCACACGCCAAGCCCATCACACCAGAGGCCTACCGTGCGCACTTTCGCCTGTTGCGCGAGGGGCTACTGCAGTGGGCCAGTGGCAGCGTTGTACCAGCGGGCATGCCGAGCTATCGCGAGTTTGTAAAAGGCATTTGTGCCGCACTTTGCCGCTCCAACAAGATTGATGTGGAGCGCGCTGGACAGGCGCTTGCCCACGCCAAAAAGCCGGTGATCCACACGTTCATCGCCACCAGCGACATCCATCTGAAGTTCAAGCTGAAGAAGTCGCGTGAAGAGGTGCTCGAAGCTGCCGTGAAGGCCATTGAACTGGCCAAGACATATGCTGACGATGTGGAGTTCAGTGCCGAGGATGCCTCGCGCACGGACCCCGACTATCTGGAGCAGGTAACCCTGGCCGTGGTCAACGCCGGTGCCAAGACGGTCAACCTGCCTGACACCGTTGGCTACTCAATCCCCGATGAATACGCCGCCTTGATCGGCCGCATGGTAAAGGCCGTGGACGGCCGCGCCATTATCAGCGTGCATTGCCACGACGATCTGGGCCTCGCCGTCGCCAACTCTCTGGCCGCTGTTCGGGCCGGTGCGCGGCAAATCGAATGCACCATCAATGGCATTGGCGAACGAGCTGGAAATTGCTCCCTGGAAGAGATCGTAATGGCGATGAAGACGCGCCGTGACAAGCTGCCGTTTGAAACCGGCATCAACACGGAGCACATCTACTCCGCCAGCCGGCTGCTCACCTCCATCATCACGTTCGGTCCGCAACCGAACAAGGCCATCGTCGGCGACAATGCCTTCGCCCACGAAGCCGGCATTCACCAGGACGGTTACTTAAAAGAGAAGTCGACTTATGAGATCATAGATCCTAAGACCGTCGGCGTTCCTGAAAGCAAACTGGTGTTGGGAAAGCACAGTGGCCGCCACGCCTTGAAACAACGCTGCAGCGATCTCGGCTACGAACTCTCCAAAGAAGAATTGGACCTTGTTTACAACGGGTTCACTGAGCTCGCGGACCGCGTGAAGGGCGTCCGGAACGACGCGATTATTGAATTGATCAAAGGATCGACGGCGAAAAGCGCCGTCGCCGAATAACATAATATGGAATTAAACTTACTCATACTGCCAGGTGACGGCATTGGTACCGAAGTCACCCGGGAAGCTGTTCGCGTATTGGATCGCGTGGCGGCCAAATTCAACCATAAAGTAAATAGCAAGGAAGCCCTGCTGGGCGGAATTGCCATCCACAAAACCGGCGGACCGTTCCCGGAAGAGACCGCCCGGCTTTGCGTCGATGCCGACGCAACCCTGATGGGTGCCGTTGGCCTGCCGGAATTCGACAATTGGCCGCCCGAGAAGCGGCCCGAGCGCGGCCTGCTTGGCATTCGCAAGACGATGGGCGTCTTCGCTAACTTGCGCCCAGTGCGATCCTATCCCGCGCTGCTTGACTCTTCACCTCTGAAGAATCATCTGGTCGACGGCGTTGATATGATCATCGTTCGTGAACTTACTGGCGGCATCTATTATGGAACACCGCGTGGTATCTTCGGCGAAGGCGAAAACGAGCACGCCATGAACACCATGGCTTATACCCGCGCCGAAATCGAACGCGTCACCCGTATGTCGTTTGAACTCGCCCGCAAGCGCCGCAAGAAAGTTACAAACGTTGATAAGTGCAACGTACTGGAAACCTCGCAGCTATGGCGCAAGGTTGTTATCGAAGTTGCGGCGGATTATCCCGATGTCGAGCTTGATCACCTGTTGGTCGACAACTGCGCCATGCAACTGGTTCTGAACCCGAAACGGTTCGACATGGTGTTGACCGAAAACATGTTTGGCGACATCCTCAGCGACGAAGGTGCCGTACTCGCTGGCTCCATCGGCATGTTGCCCTCGGCCTCCATCGGCGGTAAGATGCCCTCCGGAGCCTGGGTTGGTCTGTACGAACCCGTACACGGCTCCGCCCCGGACATCGCCGGACAAAACAAGGCCAATCCGCTCGGCGCAATTGGTTCCGTCGCCGCCATGCTCGAATACAGCTTTGGTCTGATGGAAGAAGCGGCTGCCGTCAACGCCGCAATGGAAAAGGTATTGAATTCCGGAAACGTAACGGCCGACCTGCGGCCCAAGGGTACCCCGGCAACCACATCTGAAGTAGGAGAGGCAGTCTGTGACGCAATCTAACCCCCGTACAATCATTGAAAAGGTTTGGGATTCGCACGTCGTGGCCGAACAGCCCGGTGCCCCCAGCCTCATCTACATTGATCTTCACCTCGTGCATGAAGTCACCTCGCCGCAGGCGTTTTCAGGCCTGCGCGAACGTGGCCTGAAGGTGCGCCGTCCGCAGAACACCTTCGCCACGGTGGATCACTCCACCCCCACCACGCCGCGCTCGCTGCCGATCGTTGACCAGATCGCAGCCGCGCAGGTCGCCCAGCTGGAAAAGAACTGCACCGATTTTGGCATTCCGTTTTTCGGTTTCCAGGACCGTAACCAGGGTATCGTCCACGTCATCGGACCCGAACAGGGCCTGACTCAACCCGGCATGACCGTCGTCTGCGGCGATAGCCACACGGCAACGCATGGCGCTTTTGGCGCGCTCGCATTTGGCATCGGAACCAGCGAAGTGGAACACGTGCTGGCTACCCAGTGCCTGCTGCAACGCAAGTCTAAGAGCTTCCAGGTGACCGTCGATGGCTCGCTCAAAGCTGGCGTCACGGCGAAGGACATCATCCTGGCGCTGCTCGCCAGAATTGGCGTTGGCGGCGCAACCGCTTGCGTCATCGAATACAACGGCTCGGCCATCCGCGCCCTCTCCATGGAAGAGCGTATGACCGTCTGCAACATGTCCATCGAAGGCGGCGCTCGCGCCGGCCTCATTGCTCCCGACGATACAACCTACCAGTTCATCGCCGGCCGCAAGTTCGCCCCGCAAGGCGCGGAATGGGATGCCGCCGTGGCCCGTTGGAAGCAACTGCCCACCGATGAAGGCGCAACCTACGATCACTCCATCTCCATTGACGCCAACGCACTGGAGCCGATGATCACCTTTGGAACCAATCCGGGGCAGGGAATGGCCATCAGCGGCCTGCTGCCTGATCCCTCATCCCTTGCCGATCAGCAGGATCGCGATTCGCTCACCAAGGCCCTGAAGTACATGGACCTCCAACCCGGTAAGCCCATCGTTGGCCAGCCCATCAACGTTGTCTTCGTTGGCAGCTGCACCAACTCGCGCATCAGCGATCTGCGTGCGGCCGCCTCTGTAATGAAGGGCCGCAAGGTCAACCCCAGCGTCCGCATGATGGTGGTGCCCGGCTCCATGGAGATTAAACGCCAGGCCGAAGCCGAAGGGCTCGACCAGGTGTTCAAGGATTCCGGTGCCGAATGGCGCGAAGCTGGCTGCTCCATGTGCATCGCCATGAATGGCGATCAGCTGCAGCCCGGCCAGTACAGCGTTTCCACCAGCAACCGTAACTTTGAAGGCCGTCAGGGCAAGGGTGGACGCACGTTCCTCGCCAGCCCTCTGACCGCCGCCGCAAGCGCTGTCACCGGTGTGGTGACCGATGTGAGGACCCTCTAATGAAAATTCAAAGCCGCGTAGTCTCCATGCCGATCGATAACATCGATACGGACCAGATTATTCCCGCACGCTTTCTGAAGACCATCTCCAAAGTCGGCCTCGGCGACCAGTTATTCAATGACTGGCGCTATGAGTCTGACGGTTCGCCCAAGCCCGATTTCGTTATCAACAAGCCCGAAACCAAGGGCTGCGAAATCCTGCTTGCCGGCGATAACTTCGGCTGCGGCAGCTCGCGCGAACACGCTCCCTGGGCGCTGACGCAGTTCGGCTTCAAGGCCGTGATCAGCACCTCGTTTGCTGATATCTTCAAGGGTAATTCGTTGAAGAATTCGTTGTTGCCAATCGTGGTTTCGAAGGATATGCACGCGAAACTTTTCGCCACTTATGCCGCCGATCCGACCATGCAGGTAACTATCGATCTGGCATCGCAGACCATCACGCTCGCCGACGGAACCTCCGCTGAGTTTCCGGTCGATGAGTTCTCCAAGATGTGCCTGATCGAAGGCGTCGACGAGTTGGGTTACATCCTCAAGCAGTTGCCGGCGATCGAGCAGTACGAAGCTGGCCGTGCCTGGGCGTTGAACACCCTGGCGTAACTTGCTAGCCGGAGATGGATTAGCTTCCATCTCCGGCTTACTACCACTCGTGCCGCACTAACCGTTCGCGCTGCGCCGACATGTCATCCCCGCGTAACTCCTTCAATGCATAAGTTACCAGCGGAGCAGTAAGTCTCTTCCGCCATGCCGCCGTAAAGTCGGTCATATCCAAGGGCTTCGCCGCTGCGAACGCCTTCTCCGCCGCTTCCGCGATCGAATCATCCGTCAGTAACTTGCCTGTCAAAGCTCTGCCAGCCTCTTCGATAAGCAGCGGCTTTGACGCAACCGCGCCTAACACGATCCGCGCCTCCTGAACCACCCCGCCTTGATCCAACCGGATCGCAGCAGCCGCCGATAACACGGGAAAATCAAAGGACCCGCGCCGCCGCAACTTCCAGTACGTGCTTCGCCAATCGGTCGCATCATCGAGCAAAACCTCGCTCAGAATCTCGTCCGGTTTGCGCGTCAGGTGATCCATCCCATCCATGCGGTACATCGACTCCACGGGAATCTCTCTCGCCCCCTGGCGCGAAACCAACCGTACCCTGGCATTCAGCGCCACCAGCGCAGGCGCAATGTCGGTCGAAGAGATCGCCCAGCACCGGCACCCTCCGGGCGCAACCCAGCACACGTCCCCGTCCTTCTTCATGCAGAAGTTGATGGACTTACGCCACTCATAGCTCTGATCGTAATAATTGCAACGCGTATCGAGGCACAAGTTACCGCCCAATGTCCCCATGTTGCGCAATTGAGGAGTCGCCACCTGCGCCGCCGCCTGCCAAAGACCAGGATACTGAGCCTTCACCGCATCCTGCGCGCACAATGTGGAAAGTGTCAACCCAGCCCCCAAGCGAACTCCAGCCACCGACTTCAGCTCTGGAATCCTGCCTAGCGACACCAGGACCTTCGGAACCTGCTGCCGACGCTTCATGTTTGGCAACAGCCCCGTCCCGCCAGCAACCACCATCGCCTCCGGTCCGCGATCCGCCAAAATCCGCGTGGCCTCGTCCAGCGATCCAGGCGCAAAATACTCAAAACGTGGAAGTCTGATCATGCCTGCTTCCTCCGCCGCAACACTGCCCGGCCATCTCCGCCCTCCCACGGCGGAGGAATCTGCGATGCATCTGGCCATGGCACCGTCGGAAACCGCACAGGCCCAACCCGGCCCTCTCCACCTGCGCGCTTGGCATCCAGAGCCCGCAGAATCTTGTCCGGAGTAATCGGAATCTCGTCGATCCGCACTCCCACCGCATCGTACACTGCGTTCGCAATCGCCGGCATCACCGCCAGCATTGGCCCCTGGCCAACCTCTTTCGCGCCGAAGGGTCCACTGGGGTCAGGATGCTCCACCAGCAGAATCTCCACATCGCACATCTCCAGCATGGTTGGACTCTTGTACTCCAGCATCGACGGAAACTTATGTACCAGCGCATGCGAACGCGATTTCGGCAGTCGGCGAAACGCCTGCTCCTCCATCAATGCCTCGCCCAGAGCCATGTAAACACAGCCCTCCAACTGTCCTCGCACAAGCGTCGGATTCAACGGCCGCCCAATATCGTGCGCGATCCACACCTTTGGCACCGCGATCCACCCGGTCTCCGCATCCACCTCGACCTCAGCCACGGCCGCTGTATACGAGTAAGTAGGCGTCGCGCCGATTCCGCCTCCCCTGTACTTTGCATGCGACTCCTTCGGCGTATACGAACCAACCGTTCCGAGCGTTCCGTGCATCGCCTCAGCCCGGCACACAGCTTCCTGAAACGATACGCCCCGCTTCGGATTCTCCGCGTCGAACACCCGCCCCTCAGCGAATACCATGCGCTCGAGCGGAATGCCCAGCGAATCCGCCACCGCGCTCGCCAGCAGATCCCGCGCCCGCTCCGCCGCCTGAATCGCCGCGTTCCCCATCATCAAAGTGACGCGGCTCGCATACGATCCAAGATCCACCGGAGTCAGCGCCGTATCGCCCGTCACCGCGCGGACGTCAAACGGAGAAATGCCCAAAACCTCGGCCACAACGCTCACCAGCACATCGTCCGATCCTTGCCCGATCTCCGTCGCCCCGCAGAACACCGTCACCCCGCCGCTGCGGTCCAATTGCAGATGCACGCCCGAATGCGGCATTGTGTTCAAATACGTCGGATGGCACGCCCCCGTCAAATACGCCGAGCTGGCAAACCCAACTCCCCGGCCCTCCGGCAGCTTCCCACGCCGCTCCGAAAATCGCGACGCACCGGCGGCCTTTTCGATGCACTCCGCCAAGCCAGTTGTGGAGATCGCCATGTAATTGGCCGTGATCGCGCCAGGCTTTTCCAGCATATTCAGCCGCATCGCAATCGGGTCCAACCCTAAGCGATCGGCGATCTTATCCAACTGGACCTCTAGTGCGAAGCGCGGCTGCGGCGTTCCATGGCCCCGCTTGGGCCCCGATGGCGGCTTGTTCGTAAACACCCTGCAGCCATCGAACTGATAACGCGGAATACGATAAGTAACCGTCTGCAACGCGCCGGTGTAGAACGTGCTCGCCGCTCCATATGATGCGTAGCCGCCGCCATCAAGCAGCGTCTGCAGATGCATGGATGTGATCTCGCCCGACCGCTTCACGCCCGTCTTCAGCCGCATCAACACCGGATGACGCCCGCGATGAGCCAGGAAAACCTCCTCCCGCGTCAGGCAGATCTTCACCGGACGGCCCAACACAACCGCCGCCTTGCTCACCACCATTTCATGCGAGAATATCTCGCTCTTCCCGCCGAATCCGCCGCCATTCGGCGTCGCGATCACCCGAATGTGCGCCGCCGGAATCTTCAACGACGAACTCAGCGCCCGGTGCAGGTTGTGCGGAGTCTGCGTGCTCGACCACAGCGTCAACCGCCCATCCCGATCCACCGCCGCCACCGCCGCATGCTGCTCCATCGCCAGGTGATTGCTGCCCTCGTAGAAGAACAGATCCTCGAAGATCTCGTCGGCCTCCTCAAAGCCCAACGCAACGTTTCCGAACTGATTCGAAACCGCCAGGTGGATGTTCCCCTCCGGACCGTATTCGTGAATGCGCGTTGCCGGATTCGCCAGACTCTCCTCCGGACTTCCGAGGGTCTTCTGCAACTCGTACTCAACATCGATTAGTCCCAGCGCCTCGCACGCCGTCCACTCATCCCGCGCGATCACCGCCGCCACCGGGTCACCTACATAGCGAACACGATCCTGGCACAGCGCATGTTCATCCTGGCTGATCTGAAGGCTTCCATAGGCATGAGGAAGATCCTTACCGGTCAGCACCAACAGTACGCCGTCCGCCGCCATTGCTCGAGATGTATTGATTGATTTGACGATTGCGTGCGGATGCGGCGACCGCAGCAGCTTGCAGAACACCATCCGCGGCAGAATGATATCGTCCGCGAATTGGGTCTGCCCCAGAACCTTTGCCCGTCCATCCACGCGCTGGCGAGGAGTACCAACCACCGAGAGCTTCTGTTCGTCCATCACGGCGTCCCGGCAACGGCATCTTCCACTGCCGCGTAGATCCCCAGGTAGCCCGTGCAGCGGCAAAGATTTCCCGAAAGCCCCTCGCGAATCTGCGCCTTTGTTGGCCGCTCATGCTTGTCAAACAGCGCCTTCGCCGCCATTAGGAACCCCGGTGTGCAGTATCCGCATTGCGATCCGCCCAGCGTCGCAAACGCCTCCTGCAAAGAATGGAGCCGGTTCTCTTCCGCAAGTCCTTCCACCGTAATCACGCTCCGGCCGTCGCAGGCCAGCCCCAGCACCAGGCACGACAACACCGGCTCTCCATCCAACAACACCGTGCAAGCCCCGCACTCTCCCAACTCGCAACCATGTTTGGTACCCGTCAGTTGCAGATCCTCGCGCAAGACCTCTAAGAGGGTTTTATACGAGTCGAACAGCACCTCGGTCCGCTCATTGTTTACCGACAAGGCAATATGGGAAGATTGTTTCTGTAGGGCTTGCATCTCGCGAATCGCCTTAAACGCAGGCCGCCTCGGCCTCCACGGTCCTCATCCGGAATATGCTTCGAACATCGTTCCGGATCGGCCTCAAATCCCGCGCCGCAGTGCTCGGCTTAAACAATCCATCCGCATCCCAACGATCCGGATTCAAGCTCAACCGCCACGCATTCAACCACGTATTCTCCGGGAACCGATGCATCTGTTCCGGCAGAACATCCTCCACCGCCAGCAGGAACAGCACCTGTGCCAACTCCTCCACAATCGCCATATTCTGCTGATGGTCGGCTACTAGCTCCGGCATCTCCTTGCCCGACTTCAAGTTCCGCAGACGCAGCGTATACAAATATGGAATCGACAGATAATCCATGAAGTCGTAGGTCAGTTTACCCGGCGACATCATCGCCCAATCCTTGAACAGTCCCTGCATTCGTTTCGTCAGCGCAAAGAACGGTGCCGTAACCGCACGGATCTGCGCGTGCTTACCAAACGGATCCAGGAAAATGGAGTTGAACATCTGTGGACACAGGAACGACCAAGCCGCCGTGTTATCCCAAACCAGTTTCGCCGTCATCGCCACCGGATGGCCAAACAACGGATATCCCAGCTGAATATTATCGGTCAGCGAATCGTTCAAACCCAGCACGAACTGATTGTAAGCGCCAACTAACTCAGGTGTTAATACACCCTCGGAATCACGCCGGATCATCTCCGTTACCATCGTGTTCCCGAATCCGATCAGGTCCGTTCCGGGCGAATAGAGCGGATCCGCGAACACGCCCGCCTCACCAACGCATGCCCATCTGTCCGTGGAATAAACCTGCTTGGATGAGTAACTGTAGTGATGCATGCACTTGAAGTCCAGAAACGGCTGCCCTTCAATCATTGCGGAGAATAACGGCTCATTCTTTCGCAACCACTCCTTGGTCAACTCAGGCGTGTTGTATTCGGCGAACGGACGGATCGCGTCTGCAGTAACAATCCCAATGCTCGTATTGCCCGATGATAGCGGAATCAGCCACACCCAATAACCATGGTTCATCAGGTGATTGGTGGAGAAATAGCGATTGCCATCCGGCACGCGCCCATGCCACTCCGTTTCGCTCGCCGGAACCAAACTGTCAACATCCACCCGGCCTTCCAGACGGAACCACACCGCGCTGCACGCATTCGCGCCTTTACGCTCAAGACCCAATTTGCGCTGTAAAAGCCGCCGTCTTCCGCTTGCGTCCACAACCCATTTCGCTTCGACGGTTGTAACCTGTGATGGATCGCCATTGGTCAGCTCAACCCGATGCGGCTGGCCGTCTTTCGCCAGAACCACGTCCTTGATACTGGCCCCTTCGATCAGCGTAACCCCATCGGCCTCATTCATCGCCCGCAGATCGTTTTCCAGTATTCCGCGATCGATCTGATAGGAACTTACCTCTGGGAACACGCTCAATCCGTACTCAGGCCGTTCCTGCAACGGCCCCTCAGGGCTTCCAATGAAGTATCGCAGGCCCATCTTCAACAGTTGCTTGGTTGCGAAATAGTCAGACAGGTTCAACTTCTCGCCCAAATAATGCGCGCCCAATTCAACCGTGGACTCTCCCACTTTGAACGAAGCGTCGGGCAGGGGGCGGCTCAGGCGATCAACCAATAACACCGAATGTTGTGGCAAGGCTCGCCTAAGTTGCCGGGCCAAAGTAAGTCCCGCCAAACCGCCGCCACAGATTACTACATCAAACATCTTGCCATTCAGGCCGGTTAAATTCGCTGGCACGTCCATGCTCCTTTTTCGTTCGATTACTCGCCCAAACCACCACGGCGGGCAAAATAATTCACATCCTCTGGCTGAACCATGTCCGGCACCGTCCATCCGTCCAGATCATACTCCGCCATGCACTTATCCACGAAGCTCTTCATGCGGTCGGCGGTTCGGTCGCCATGGGCGATCAAATACGCTTCCTGCCGCACCGCTTCATGACTCCCCGCGTAGTTCAACTCGTAAAGCTCATGACGGCTGCCGAACTCCGTTCCAATCGCGTCCCACAGCAGCTTCATTAGCTTCACGCGGTCCACCGCTTCGATTCCGCCCGAACCGCGCACATACTTATCCAGATACGGTCGCAACTCCTCATTCTGCCAATCACGGCTGCTGGAAGGCTGATAGATCAGCCCACTGGCCGCGACGTTTTGAATGATCTCTTTAATCCTCGGATACGCCGTGGTCATCAACATTCGATGCGCCAACGCCGCCTGCATGTTTGGCAACACTGTCCCGCCCTGCCATGGCTCCACATTACGGCACATCGCGTCACTCAGCGACCAGAACAGATTCCGCCAGTTGATCACCTCGCCCACGTTCACCTGTACGCCGCGGAAGTCGTCTATACCGGAGATCTCAATCGCCTTTAGCAACAGGCCGCAGATGAAGTCCAGCTTCACCGCCAGCCGCGTACAACCGTGCAGACACAGCCGCTGAAAGAATCCCGACCGCCGCATGAACAGATTGAACCGCGCCACGTCCCCATACATCAACACGTTTTCCCACGGCACCAATACCTCATCCAGAATCAGAATCGTGTCATTCTCATCCAGCCGGCTCGATAACGGATAGTCAAATGGACTGCCCATCACCGCTGCCATCATCTCATACGACGGACGGCAGATCAGCTTAACTCCCCGCGTATTCATTGGAACCGCGAAGGCCACTGCGAACTCATTCGATTTTATGGGCAGTCCGCTATAGCCGACAAAGTTATAGTGTGTAAGCGCCGAATTAGTAGCCACAACCTTCGCCCCACTAACAATCAGACCCGCGTCCGTCTCTTTCTTCACGTGCACGAATACATCTTTAACCTGATCGACCGGCTTGTTACGGTCCACCGGCGGATTCACGATCGCGTGGTTATAGTAGACTACTTTTTCCTGCGCGTGCTTAAAAAGTCGCCGGGCATTATCCTGATAGGGGGCATAAAACTGCGCGTTTACATCCAAATTCGCGATAAACGAAGCCTTGTAATCCGGACTCCGCCCCAACCAGCCATAGCTCGAACGCTGCCACTCCGCGATCGCGTCCCTCGCCGCCACCAGTTCATCCACGTTCCGGCTGGGGCTAAAAAAGCGGTGCGTAAAGCCACCGGAGTTGGTATCAGTGGGACAGGTGAGTATCTGTTTCTTCGCCGGATCATGCAGCGAATCGTACAGGCGCGCGGTCATGCGCGCGCTGTTGCGAAAAGCCGGGTGCGTTGTAACATCCTTGACGCGCTCCCCATAAATCCACACTTCGCGGTCGTCGCGCAAACTTTCCAGATACTCACTGCCCGTATAGGGCAGGCTTTGCGTAGCCGTCTCAGCCTTTTCCTGCTCCGTGGCCTGTTCCATGGTTACCCGTTCCCAAGTTTCTTGTTCGCAAACTCCGCCAATACATTCACCGATCTGAAGTTCTTGGGAACCATATCGTTCATCCCAAACTCCAGCTTGTAGTTCTGCTCCAGATGTTTAATCAACCCCATCATGAAGAGAGAGTCCAAAATTCCCGAATCAATTAGTTCGTAATCGTCGTTAAAGTCCTCCGGCAGCTGAACCGGTGCTTCCTTGGTAATGTATTCCCGCAGATCTTGTTGTATATTCATGATTCCTTTTGACCGAACTGGATGTTATTTTATTTGCGCGGATCGCTGTTCAATGCCCGCGTTATTCCGCCTAGCCGCCAATGGAAGGCGGATACAAATCATACATTTTGTACTGGAAGATGGGCCTGAAGCCGAAGCGCGTCACCCACGGTGCTGACTTTTCATTCCCGTGGCCGCTCGCTACTTTGATTCCCGCTTCTCTTAGGAACTTCAGACTGGCCGCAATAAACGACTGGAAAAAGCCATGCGCTTGAAACGCCGGAAATACATAAGCGCCGGTCATATGGCCCGAATCTTCCTTGATCATCGTCGCGGAGCAACCCGCCACCGCACCCTTGTAGCGGCCCACCAACAGCTGCATCGCCGGCTTCGGACCCGTGCTCAACTCATAGTAGTGGCGACGGCGGAACGCGGCCTCATCGGCGGAAAACTTGTTGAACTCAATGAGCGCCGCCATATACGCTTCAAAATCGTCCTTCGACTCAGGATCGACCAGCGTAACATCCGCCCCTTCCACCATCTGCAGCGGAAGCGCCGTGTCCCCTAGAAACGTCACGATTACCGATTCCTTTGCTCCTAGCGCCAGTAGCCGTTCACCAAGATTGCCCGGAAGCGTCCAGGGATACACACACCAGGTCACCGGCAAATTTCGATTGTGATACTCGGCCAAAATTTCCGCGATTTCGCGATCCGTATCCCGCTCGCTCAGATTCGAAAAGACGATTTCATTGTAAAGCAGTACCGTGCTGGAAGGAGTTAGAAACCGGAACCAGCCGTTTTCATTGATCACCACGGTATCTTCGCGCAACCGCTGTGGACCAATCGGTCCATTCAGCGCAATCTCCAATTCATGCGGAACGAACCTTTTAGAAAGAATGGAACGGTCGTCCAACGACGCACCGTCTCGTAATTGTGATGTTGACACGTTCAACAATTGCTCCCCACCCGGCGCAAGCAATTTCTGCGTACTACTCCCAGTGTATGGCCGAGTCTAGCACACACCCTCTTCCGCCTGCAATAATCTTGCTATCGGGTATTTTTGACTAAAACGGCGGCAGGTCAATTTTTGCCTGAACAGTAGGCGGTAAAGATCAGTTCGGCGCAGCTTGTCGCACGCTATGACGTGGCCGATCCGGAGCCGGGTTTACCCACG
>CAIRSA010000435.1 GCA_903881085.1 uncultured Acidobacteriia bacterium | reverse complement strand
GGGGACAATGCGGTCCGTCCCCTCCGTCCCCGATCATTCGATCCCGGCGAATGTCATCATTTCGCTCAACATCCTACTTGCAGCCGCATCCATCTTACCGCCCCCCTTCCGAACGTTCCAAGTTGGAAATATTCCTCTCAGATGGAGAATATATTTTAGGGATTCGATACCGTAAGCCTGCACTTCATTGATCAACAGTGACGTGCGGCCAAAGATCTCCATCGCCTCTTGGTGCTTGCCAGCCTGCCACAAGTCCCACACCTTCACATACAAATCGGCAAAGCCTGCGGCGGGCATGCTGCCGGCGGACCCGCGCGACATCTCGTCGAGCAAAGTACGGCCATGTGCGCCGGTGAAAACGTTCAGAGCCCCACCCGACTTTTCTCGCAACGGCCCGATGCGCGCCAGCGGCTCGCCCGCCTCATCCTTCACATACTTCAGCGTGGGTACGGCACGATGAAGCGCCACCACCTGGTCGACAGTCAGCGAGCCCACTGCCTGGGCGAACAAAGGCAGGGAGGTGGCGGCCCCGATCAGCTTGTAATACTCCAGCAGATTCTTCGCGTCCGCACGCCCGCCAGGAGGCAACGCTATCACTGCATCGGCGCCAACCTTCGCCGCATGCTGCGCATACTTCGAAGCCGCGGCCCCATCGGCTGCCTGCACGCCGATCACAATCGCCGGCCGCATGTTCTTACCCGCCGCAGCCAGGGCCTCAGCGCCTTCGAGCCGTTCGCTCTCAGACAGCGTGTCCCATTCGCTCGCCAATTGCGGCCACACAACGCCATGAACACCACACTTTTCCAAGAACTTCAGTTGCTTAACCAGTGCGTAGACGTCAAACTTGTCCGCGGCGGTGAAGGGCGTCTGCGCGATCGGGAAGATACCGCGCAACGGCTTCCCCGCCCCGGCTGCACGCGCCGCGAGTGCCGCCCCCAACAAGAGAAACCCGCGCCGCGAAACGGCCTCAGTATTTTGGCAATTTAGCAAGGATGCTATCATCGAATTCCACTCCAAATCCAGGTTTGTCAGGCACCAGCAACTCACCTTTTTCCAACTTAGGCGTCATTGCTTCCATCAGCGGTCCGCCGCTTTCGCCGTAGCCAAAACTTTCAGCCAGAATGCAGGAAGGGGTTGCGGCCACAAATTGTAATCCGTACTTACTGCCGCCACGATGCGGGGCCAGCGGCAACTTACCTGGCGCACACTCTTCGGCAATTCGTTTCAGCGCCGTCAACCCACCCGACCAGCTGATATCAGGCTGCAACACCTGCACGGCTTTGCGTCCGACTAACTCCCGATATCCATACTGCGTATACTCGTGCTCGCCACTGGAAATGGACGTGCCACGTACCTCGCGGCAGAGTTTCGCATAGCCGTCATAATCATCGGGCATAAGCGGCTCTTCGATCCAGCGCAACTTATACGGAGCAAGCCGGCGCGCCATTTCCAGAGTAAACGGCACGTTCCAATTACAAAGCGCGTCAATCATCAACAACGCCCGCGGACCAATCTTTTCGCGCGCCTCGGCCACACGGGTCTCAATCTGCTTCATGGCGCCCGGCGCGGTAATGGGCACGTCACTGACCGGCAGTTTGAAGCCGGTGAAGCCTTGCTCCAGCGCCCAATCGATTTTGAAGCCCGTGTAATACGCGGGACAGCGCTTTCGCGGAGCTGCGCTCAGCAGCGCAGAGACAGGCTTGCCACCAGCCTTGCCCGCGATGTCCCATAGCGCAAGATCGATGCCGCTAATCGCCATCACGGGCAAGCCTCGACGCCCATAAAACGACGAAGCATTGAACATCAGATCCCAAACCTGCTCAGGCGGCCCTGGATACGCCCCGTCTATCACCGCTGAAAGGTGTTTTTCGATCAGATAAACCGCCGCCCCGCCTCCTCCGCCCAGGCCGTAACCGGTGAGTCCGGAATCTGTTCGCACGCGCACCAAGATCGCGCCGGTCAACTGTGCAAACGAGCCGAAGCTGCGCGCGCGGGCTGGATCCTCAGGCGATTTGAACTTCGGCCGCGCCTCGGCCCGATTGGCGAACAGTCCTGACCAGGCCGTGGTCTCGACAATCCGGTCCTTCGCGCCAAACAATCCCGCCGGCAAAGCCATGCCTATCAGCGAGCGGCGCGTTGTCAAACCAATGTTTGATTTCACGAATGTCAGCCTATCACAAACTGAAACTGGCGCGGGGGTCGGAGAACGGACATCATTAAAACAGCTTGACAGAAGAACAGACCAGTGTTATAACTAGTCTGAGGTGATTGATATGCCAGGATGGGCAGTCCAAGAAGCAAAAGCGAAGTTTAGCGAATTCCTGAAGGCAACGCTGGAAGAGGGCCCACAGGTTGTCACCTATCGTGGCGAGGAGGCAGCAGTGCTTGTGCCAGTGGAAGAGTACCGTAAACTGAAAGCCGATTCACGTCCCACGTTAAAGCAGTGGCTGCTGACGCCTAATCCGACGTTTGAGCTCACTCTCCCGGACCGTAAGGACTTCGCCCTGCGCCCGGTGGTGGAGTTCGAATAGTCCGATGTTCCTTCTCGACACCAACATCATCTCCGAGACCAGAAAGAACCGTCCGCACGGTGGAGTGATGCAGTTCCTTTCGGACTGTGGGGACGATGAACTGCATCTATCCGCGGTCAGCATTGGAGAGATTCAGGCTGGAATTGAATTGACCAGAAAGCAAAATCCGGAGAAGGCTGCCGAAATCGAGGATTGGTTGCGCCGGACACTGGAGTATTTCCCCGTGCTGCCCATGGATGGCGCTACATTCCGCCAATGGGCAATCCTCATGCAGGGCAAGTCCGGCACGCTGGCCATGGATGCAATGATCGCAGCCACGGCCAAGGTGCACCGCCTCACCGTTGTGACTCGTAATGTGGTTGATTTTCTACCCTTCGGCGTCCCCACCGTCAATCCGTTTGACGATCCACATTAGGAAGGCCTGCCAAATACTGCTTAGAACGTCAAGCGCAGCGCGCCCTGAATGACCCGCGGAGTATTGGTCTGCGTCGAAATCACGCCAAATGTGGTGCCGGTTGGCGTCAGATTCGGAGCACCGAACAGCGCATGGTTGGCCGCGTTGAACGAATCGGCGCGGAACTGCAAGTGCATCTTCTCCCACAACGAAAACTCCTTCGTTACGGAGATATTCAGATTGTTCGTCCCATCCGTGCGCAGGTTATTGAATTGCGACGGGAAGTAGCGGAAGTTCTGCGAAAGCTGCTGCGCCGAGACGAGATTGAACCGCGTGGTATCGAACGCATGATTTACATTGCGTGGATCATACTGCAGGCTGCCGCCGTTGTAAATAACATTGCCCCAGGCTAGTGGAGCACCAGTATGGAAGGTGTACAACGTGGAGACGGCCCAATCGCCAATTAGAATATTGGTTACGCCCTTCGCATTCGATCCAAACCGCTTGCCCTTGCCAAACGGCAACTGATACAGCGCGCTGAAGCTGAAATTGTTCGGCCGGTCGCCTGCCGAGACGCGCTTCTCCAGCGCCAAGGAGCCTGCATTCAAATAGGAAACCTGTTCCATCAATCGCGAGTGCCCGTAATTTGCCGCCACCAGCAAACCCTTCGTCATGCGCCGCGCCAGGCGGATCCCCAACTCATGGAAATATGAGCCGCCGTTATTCATGTTTGCCTCGGTCACGCCGCTGAACGCCGGAAATGGCCGCAGCAGGTTGGAAACCGAAGTGGTAGAGCCATTGTTGCTCTGCCCCGGCAACAAGCCTGCAAACGGATTCGCGACTACCGCGGAAAGTGCGTTGATGGTTGCCGTATCGCGAAATGGCGACGTGCTTAGATACTGAGCCGGCAGCGATCCAAAGTTGTAGCTGGAAGTCAGGTGCACGGAATGGTTGCCAATGTAGCCGATCTGCAACGTAGTGTCTTTGGTCAACTGCTGTTGTAAGTCGAAGGTCCAGCGCAAACTATATTGCCGTGCCAGATTCGGGTTCAGGAAGGTAATACTCTGGCCAAGGTTTGTATTCAAGCCTTGCGAAGAGCCGGGAGGCTGCACTAATCCGTTTGGGAAAGGGTTCTTCAGTGTCGCCGCAGGAGTTACAAAACTATCGTTGGTGGCTACGTAGGAATTGGTGTAGCTGAAGCCCGGCTGTTGCGGAAGAATGACACCATAGACATAATCAAACATCCCGAGGCCAGTGCGCAGTACCGTCTTGCCCTTCATCGCGGAAGGACTCCAACTGATACCCAGGCGCGGACTGAAATCGTTCTTCGGATTATTTGTCGCCGTGCGGTTATCAGGAGTGGCAAACAGCAGCCCTCCGGTTGGATTGAACTGCGAGGCCGGCAACTGAGCCAGCGGACTCTTCGCATACGCTGCGCGCGCAGCCGCCGTGACGGCATTTGTGGCGGTGGCGTCAAAACCGATCGATTGACGGTTCCAACGCTCCACGGTCGGATGATTGTACTCCCATCGCAGACCCATATTTATTGTCAGATTCGGCTTTACATGCCAGTCGTCCTGCAGGAAGATCACATCGTACAATGCGTCGTTCTTGGACGACGCATTGATGGAGTAACTGCCGCTCGATGGCAACCCTAACAAAAACGCCGACATGCTGCCGCCCAATGGTGCGCCGGTTGCGGTGTTATTCGCCCGCACCCAGCTGTTATCGAAGGTGTATGCCCCAGTGGAGCCGGACCACGCGAGATTAGAGAAATCGTTTACGCGATGTTCGCCGCCTACTTTCACCGTGTGCTCGCCGAAAATCTTCGTCAAACTGCCGAACAGCTGATAAGTGTTCGAAGGCTGATCGGAGTAATGCAGGTTGGTCGCCGGATTGGCCGTCAAAAACCCGTCGCTGAATGTAAACGCCGGCATCAACAGGTGCGTGGAGTTCGCCGCGATGTAGGCAGGAAAGCCGAGTTGCGTGGGATCGAAGCCGTTGCTGTTCTGATTATAATAAGCGCGATATCGGGTGAATCCGGCGCGCAGGTTGCCAACCATCGTGGGCGTGAAGGTATGAACATCGTCGATCGTTCCTCCCCAGATGTCGCGGATGCCACTTTCGCCCAGGGCCACGTTCTGGAAGATATTCCCCGAATCCTGCTGCCAAAGGCTGTGCCGGATGCTGCCAGTCAGCTTGTTATTGTTGCTCACGCTGTAATCGATTCGCCCCGATTGGGACTGATACGCGTTGTTCGTAGTCAAGCCGGCGAAGTAGTTATTGGTGCCGTCGGACTTACCCGCAAAATTCGGCAGGTCGATGTACTTGAGGTAAGCCGTGGCAACCGGATTCAGCTGGCTGGCGGGAATGATGTTATTGGCGAAAGGCTGCCTTGTTACAACACCACTGGCCAGTTTCGCTGTCGTCGGATCGTAGAGTTGATAACTGTTGTTCACTTTCAGCAGTGCGGAAAAGTCTCCGCCACGCTCGGCCGTCGTTGGCACCGTAGTGTAGGTGGGCGCGGGCTCGCTATTCTTTGTCCCTTCATAAGTGAAAAACCAGAACAACCGGTTGCGTCCATCGTAAACTTTGGGGATGAAGATCGGCCCGCCCGCGGTCAGCCCCCACAGATTCTGCCGGAAAATTGTCTTCTTGCCGCCCGCAGCATTGGTAAAGAACGGCGTGGCGGTAAGGTTCGAAACCTGGTTGAATTCAGACATCGAGCCATGGAAGGCATTGCCGCCGCCCTTGGTGATGACCTCCACTGTACCGCCGCCCGCGCCGCCATACGCCGCGTCGACGTTGAACACTTCCACCTTTACTTCGCTCACACCATCCACTGGCGGACTGAAGGCTGCACGCCGGCCAGAGACGCCGAGTGTTCCAACATTAGGCACGCCATCGATCAGCGCCTCATTGGCTCCGGAGACGCCACCGCCCATAGCGAAGTCCGAAAATCCTCCGTTCTCATAGGCCCGGTTTTGATCGCGTGTGCCGGTGTTCACTACGCCGTAAGCCATCACCGCTAAATCCATTGGAGCGCGGCCATTGATCGGCAGGTTTTCCACTTCGCGGGTGGTGATCGCCTGACCGGCCGATGCGCTGGCCGTGAGCAGCGACGGAGCGGCATCTGTGATGGTGATACTTTCCGAATTGCTTCCAACTGTTAACTGGATATCGACGGTGACACGCGCGCCGCTGGCAAGTTCAATCCCGGTCTGTACGTACTTCTTGAAGCCCGAAATCTCCGCCTCTACCTGGTATGCCCCGGGCAACAGCTGTGGAATGGTATAAAACCCTTCCGGACCAGCCACTGTGGGATACCGGACATTCGTGTCTTTTTGGATGGCAGTGACCTTGGCGTTAGGTATGGCCGACCCGGATTGATCGGTGATCCTGCCGGTCATCGTGGAACGGTATTCCTGAGCATGCAACAGGCAAGCCCCGGCTAAAAGCGAGAGAAACAAACGTTGTATCATGATTAACCTCGTACGAAAGCGCACCCCTGGGTGAGCGTTGAAACAATTATACAACAAGTTTCATGAAACATGGAATTGGGTAAGATCCCTGGGGTTTAGACGGTCTGGCCAGCGTGATTCTGAAGGGCCGGACAGGCAGTTCCATTTCGTGAATCCGCTCCTGTTGCGCACCGGCAAGGTAGAGGTATATGCTCTAAAGCAGATCTGGAGGTCTTAATATGCTTCATACCACCACACCCGAACGGCGTGGCTTTTTGAAATCCGCCGCGGCGGGCCTGCTCATACTCAAGCCCCAAACCGCATTTGGCTCGCAAGCCAACTCAACCATCGAAGTCGGCCTGGTCGGCTGCGGCGGCCGCGGCAACTGGATCACTGCATTCTTTCCGGAATTCACGGGAGCGCGCGTCGTCGCCCTGGCCGACGTGATGAAGGATCATTTGGATTCGACAAGCACGAAGTTCAAGGTGGAGGCGTCGCGCTCCTACTACGGCCCCGACGCTTTCCGGGAACTATCGAACTCCAAGCTGGATGCGGTCATCCTCGAAACGCCGCCCTACTACCGCCCGCTCCACGTTGGCGCGGCGCTCGACGCGGGCAAGCACCTCTACATGGCCAAGCCTGTTGCCGTCGACGTGCCCGGCTGCAAAACCATCCTCGAAGGCGGCAAACGGGCCAAAGCCAAGGGCCTCAGCTACCTGATCGATTTTCAATCCCGCGCCCAACCGGTGTTTCAAGAGGCCGCCGCACGCATACATCGCGGCGACATCGGCAAACCGGCGCTGACCCAGGTCTACTATCACGCGGGACGCCCGTCGAAGGACAAAGGCACGCCCGGCATGGACCCTGGGCAGCAGCGCATGATGAACTTCTACATGGACAAGGTTTTGGGCGGCGACATCATAGTGGAGCAGAACATCCACGTTATCGACATCGCCAACTGGTATCTGGGCGGACACCCGCTGAAGGCAACCGGGACAGGCGGCCGTACCGACTGGAGCGGCACACCTTTCGATGCCGGCGACGCTTGGGATCATTTCCAGGTCACTTTCTGGTACCCCGACGGACGTCACGCCGACTTCAATTCGCACCAGCTGACGAACACATCAAGCGACCTCTGCGTGCGATGTTTCGGCACCAAAGGCACTGCCGATACGCACTACGGCGGTCTGGTGCAGATTTTGGGTGAGAACAAGTGGAAGGGTGCGGACAAGGACCCGACGTTCCGCGACGGCGCCATCGCCAACGTAAAAACGTTTATTGAAAGCATCCGCGCCGGAAAGCCGGTGAACAATGCTGAGGTAGCGGTGGAGAGCAATCTGACGGCAATCCTGGGGCGCAACGCGGCCTACCAGGAGCGCGTCATCACCTGGGACGAACTGATGAAGGACACCCATCGTCTGGAAGCAGATCTGAAGCTACGCTGGTAGGCTGAGTCCGGACTTTTTCTAAAGACCACAGGATTTTCTGATCAAGACTAAGGAGTTTACGTCGATAAGCCTACTAGTGAGGCTGGTATGTTCTGTCCTAGTTGCGGCGGCGCTATCGACACGCCGAATTCTTGTATCCACTGCGGTCGCACGCTCCTCAGCCGTCTGACTGAGGATCAGGAGACGGCCTCACGTGCTGTCGCCAGAAGGGCACAGGGGAGAGCATCCCGAGTAGGCTGGCCGGCAAGAAAGTGGCTGATGGCTTGTGCCGCGGGATTCGCCGCCATAATAGCGACGGTCCTGATCGCAACCTTTCCACCGCAGGCCCTTTCCAACAACAATGCGCCTGCACCTGGCGAGCCAAGTCAGCACGCAAACAGGCAGAAACAACCGCTGCCGAAAGGTTCTGAATACATAGCCGCAATTCGGAAAAGCCCACTCCGGTCCCAGCCAAATGCACGAATCGGCACCATGTTAGAGCGCAGCTTCACAAACTACGAATGGACAACCGGCCAGACAGCATCGGGAGTAAGCTACGTAGAGTTTAAAGGCAGGGATATCGAGACTTATAATCGAATGCGGAAGGAGATGGATCAGGGGTGCAAGCCGCAGGACTCGTCGTACTGCCGGGATTTACCTTCTATGGCCTACGCGACGTTTCGCTTCGTTCTCTCCGACGACGGCACTTACGCACGCATCTATGAACTTCACTGGCCTCTGTTCGATTCCTGGACCAACTCCGTGGACCTGGCTGTGAGCTACATTTACAAGTAAGTTAGTCCGGCTTACACTCATCTGTGCCCCCGTTTCGTCGCAGTAATTTGGACAGGCGGATCCACCTTCGCCAAGGCTTCCGCCTTCGCTAAAGCTTCGGCGGACAAGACGGCGGAGGGGTCTCCTGTCCTACCCACGGAAAGCCAATGTTTTCAAGGGTAGGACCGGCGATTCGCCGGTCCAATTTGCGGTCAAACTGATTCCTTCACACGCCCTGAGGGAGCGGTTTTACGGGCAGGTTCGCGGCGGCGCTGCTAAAGATCGCCAACGATCGGCACACGCAGCAATCTTGCCGCAACCGCGCAATCGAGATAAGCTGTTAGCACCATGAACATTCAAAGACTCGGGCTCTTCTGGGCACCGGTGGCAGCTTGCCTCTTCCTATCGTCTGCCACACTATTATTTGCTCAGAAGCTCGAAATGAAAGTGTTGTCCGGCCGCCCGGACATGGTCAGCGGCGGAAGCGCGCTGGTGCAAGTCAACGCCTCCTCGGCTGACGGGCTGAAAGTGCGCCTGAACAACCGGGCTGTCGCCAACCCGTTCCGCCCAGGCCGGACTGCCGGAACGCTCGTTGCGAGGGTAGAAGGCCTCAAGCCGGGAGCGAATCTGCTGCAAGTGAGTGACTCGAGAGGAACACAAAAACTCACCCTGATCAATCATGCGATCGGAGGGCCAGTATTCTCTGGTCCTCACCAGCAGCCTTTCATCTGTCAGACCGAATTCGCCGGTTTGGAAAAGGCCATTGACGCCGATTGCAACGCGCCCACACGAGTGCAGTATTTTTACAGGTCGACGAAAAAGTTAACGCCGGAAGAATCTCGAAAACAGCTAGGGCGTGGAGAGTTGGGGCCAGGTTACCTGCCGCTCAATCCCACATCGGAATTGCCGTCTGACATCGCCATGACAACCACTACGGATGGCGCCAAGATGAAGTTCATCATCCGAGTGGAGACCGGAACCATCAACCGCGGCGTTTTCCGCATCGCCTTTCTGCATCAACCAGGGCAGCCGCTGCCCGATGCATGGACAAGCACTCCCGGATGGAACGGGCGCCTGGTATATGGATTCGGCGGTGGCTGCGGAACGGGCTTCCGCCAGGGCCAGTCGCCTGGCTCTTTGGACCTCGGCGCGGTCGGTCTGGGCTACGCCGCGGCCGGTTCAACGCTGGATGTTTACGGGACCAACGCAAACGATGTGATCAACGCCGAAACGCTCATGATGGTGAAGGAGCACTTCGTCAAGACGTATGGCGTCCCCGTGCATACGATTGGCACCGGCGGCTCTGGCGGTTCGATTCAGCAGTATCTGATCGGGCAGGACTACCCTGGCCTGCTCGACGGCCTGCTCCCAAGCGCGAGTTTCGCCGACCACACCTCAGTCGCAGAACCCATTCTGGATTGCGCGCTGCTCGGACGCCTGGCCACCACCATGAAAAACGGGCTTACCCCGGAACAGCGTCTGGCCGTTTCCGGCTACGGCTCATGGGGGCTGTGCGAAAGCCGCAATGGAGGCGCTCCGAATTGGATGAAGGCGGCGGCCTGCAACGCGTCGATGCCCAAGGACCAGGTTTACGACCCGGTGACGAATCCCAAGGGCGTCCGCTGCTCGCTACAGGATAACGAAGCCAACATTTATGGGCGCGATCCCAAGACCGGCGCGGCGCCGCAGATCTACGACAACGTCGGCGTACAGTACGGCCTAAGCGCCTTCAATGACGGCAAGATCAGCGCGGAGCAGTTTCTGGAACTGAACGAGGTGATCGGCGGCTTTGATGGAGATGGCAATCTGGGGGCTACGCGATCGATTGGTGATGCGAAGGCGCTTCGCATCGCCTATGAGACGGGCCGCATCAACACCGGCGGCGGCGGGCTCGGCTCGGTTCCGATTATCGATTTCCGCACCTACGGCGATCTGGATGGCAACCCGCACGACCGCATGCGATCTGTGCAGGTGAGGAAGCGCCTTGAACACGCCAATGGCAGCGCCGCGAATCAGGTTCTGCTGGTGAATCCAGCGCGCTTCAGCGCCGTCCGGGTCATGGACCAGTGGCTCGACCGCATTGCGGCAGACAAGTCCGGTGGCCCGGTGCTACAGAAGATCGCCCGCAACAAGCCGGAAGATCTGGTGGATGCCTGCTGGACGTCCAGCCAGGAGAAGATCACCGATGCGAAAAAATGTGACGAGTTGTATCCGCCGTTTCAAGACCCACGGCTGGTGGCGGGTGCGCCGCTGATTGGCCAGCCGCAGAAATGTGCATTGAAGCCGGTGGACGCGAAAGATTACCGCCAACCGTTGACGGCAGCGCAGTCGGCGCGGCTAAAGCAGGTCTTCCCTCAAGGAGTCTGTGATTACAGCAAGCCCGGTGTGGCTCAAGTAGTCACGCGGAAGACTTGGGTGTCGTTCGGGGACAAGTAAAGCCGCGGAGAAGACTTTACACAGGCGATTCGACTAGCACAGCAATGATTTTTATGACTGGGGTCATCAGAGCTTTTTTGGCTTGGAAACCTCAGGCCGGCAATGTCGACCGGCGCGATGCCAAGGCGGGCGGAGGCGGGCTCTGTAAGGCGATCTCTATGTCAACTAGCAAGACCGTCTGGGGTGCGCGACATAAAAGTGAAATGGTTGTCAGTTCTTTTTTTTGTGGCCTATACCCGAGCGTATGTAGTACGCTCGGGTATAGGAGGCTAACGTTCAATGTCCGATTCCCTTCTCGATTTGGAAAATCGCCGTTCCGAG
>CAIRSA010000434.1 GCA_903881085.1 uncultured Acidobacteriia bacterium | reverse complement strand
TCCTACCCTTGAAACCGTTGCACGTCCATGGGTAGGACAGGCGATCCGCCTGTCCAAATACTAACTAATTTTAGATTCTAACCGGCCAGCCCCTTCGCCACCGACAAAGCCGCGTCGTAATCCGGATGATCCGCCACTTCCTTCACATATTCCGCATAGCGCACCACGTTCTCCTTATCCACAACAAAGATAGCGCGGCTTTCAATGCGCAGGTCCTTAATCATCGTCCCGTAGCTTTCACCGAACGAACCGGTGCGGTGATCGGAGATCATCTTCACCTTGTCGACACCCATGGCCCCGCACCAACGCTTCATGGCAAACGGCAGGTCCATACTGACGGTGAGGATTTCCACGCTCGGCAGCTTGGCTGCTTCTTCATTGAAGCGCTTGGTCTGCATATCGCACACCGGCGTATCGAGCGATGGCACCACGCTAAAGATGCGCACTTGGCCTGCCGTGCTGGCCAGCGATACCGGCTGCAGGCTGGTGTCGATGGCGGAAAATTCGGGGGCCGTTTCGCCAACTTTCAGCTCGGGCCCGATGAGTGTGAGCGGGTTGCCCCGCATGGTGGTAGCTCCTGGTCTTTCCATTGTAGTTCTCCTTTAATTGTGTAGATTCAAACCTAAGATTTCAGACAACGTTTCCGCACTGGTTGTGGGCTGTTGGCAGGTGAAATTTTCGCACACATAGGCGGTAGGTTTGCCGTCAATGGGCTCCATCTGTTGATGATTCAGCAACACAACTTGATGCGGGGAAAATCGGGACCGGACGACGGCCAGCAGTTCGCTCACGTCCTGGCCGGCCAGCACCACCTGGCGCGGCTTGCCTTGCGAAAACATGTAGGCCACCAGCATCTGTGGCACGCTGACGCCGCCATTTGACATACGGAATGCAAAGGCTTCCAGAGTGCGCTGGGCGTGGGCAGCGAAATCCGGGCGGGTCAGCATCTGGTCAAGGCGTAGAAGATTCAACACCGCGTAGGAGTTGGCCGAGGGCTCGGCGCCGTCGTAATCGTCCTTCAGCCGCAGAACCAGAGTCTCATCCCCACCGCTGGTGCTGAAGAAGGCTCCATTCTCGTGGTCGGCGAAGCGCTCAATCATACGTTCCGTGATGGACGCGGCAAGGCCCAGATGGCGCTGTTCGAAGTTGGTCTCGTACAGGTCGATCAGGGCCTGGGCGAAGAACGCATAGTCGTCTGAGAAGCCGGCGATAGCGCCGTCGCCGTCGCGGAAGCGGCGCAAGAGCACGCCCGTAGCTGCGTCCCACTGTTTGGCGGCGATGAAATCGGCAGCCCGGCCGGCCGCTGCGGCATACCGCGACTCATTGAGGATCTGCGCCCCTTTGGCGAAGGCGGAGATCATCAGGCCGTTCCAGGCTGTGAGGATCTTGTCGTCCAGATGAGGGCGGACGCGGCCGGCGCGCAGGGCCAGCAGTTTGTGGCGCGAGGCCTCCAGCGATGCGGCGACCTCCACTTCATCGGTTTCGAAGAAGATGGCGGTCTGGCGGACGGTTTCGTCCTCAAACAGGATGTTCTTGCCGCCGAATTCGTTGTGTGGATCTTCGCGGACGTTACCCAACTCCTCCACGCCGTAGCGGTAGCAGAACCACGCGGCGGCGGGCTGGTCGAGCGCCGATTCGATCTCTTTCTGCGTCCAGACATAGAAGGCGCCTTCGGCCTTTTCGTGCGGGTGTGCGGGGTCGACGACGCTGTCAGCATCCTCGGCGGAATAAAAGCCGCCTTCGGGGCTGGTCATGTCGCGCAGCACGTATTCAAAGATGTCGCGCGCGGATTTGGCGAAGGTCTCTTCGCGGGTGAGCTGATAGGCTTCCAGATAACTGATGGCGAGCTGGGCCTGGTCATAGAGCATTTTTTCGAAGTGCGGGACGAACCAGCGGGAATCGACGGAGTAGCGATGGAAGCCGCCGCCCAGTTGATCGTTCATGCCGCCTTTGGCCATGGCGCGCAGGGTGGCGAGCACCATGTCGCGCGCCTCTTCGTTGGCGGTGTGCACATGGTACCGCAGCAGGAAGTTGTGCACTACGGGGCGCGGAAACTTTGGCGCGCTGCCGAAGCCACCCAGGCGTGTGTCGAACATGCGGCGGAAGGCGAGGAAAGCACTTTCGAGCATCTTTTCGTCAAGCGAGCCTTCGCGGGCCGCTGCATCGGCGTGTTCTTTGAGCTGCGCCAAAACTTGGACGCCGGACGCTTCCACCTTTTCGCGCTCGTCGCGCCAGACTCGGGCGATGTGTTCCAGAATGGCGATGAAGCCGGGGCGTCCATAGCGATTTTCCGGCGGGAAATAGGTACCCCCATAGAATGGGCGCAGGTCCGGAGTAAGCCAAGCCGACATCGGCCAGCCGCCGCTGCCCGTGGTGGCCTGGACGAAGAGCATGTAGATGCGGTCAATGTCGGGGCGCTCTTCGCGGTCTACTTTGATGGAGACGAAGTTGCGGTTGAGGACGTCGGCGACGGCTTCGGATTCGAACGACTCGCGCTCCATGACGTGGCACCAGTGGCAGGTGGAATAGCCGATGGAGAGGAAGATTGGTTTGGACTCTTCGCGGGCTTTGGCGAAGGCTTCCTCGCCCCACGGATACCAGTCGACAGGATTGTTGGCGTGCTGGAGGAGATACGGGCTTTTTTCAAGCGCGAGGCGATTGGGCATGCGTACTTAGTATCCCATGGGAGAGAGGCAGGGCGGAACCCCGGTATCGGGTGGGGCGGTAGCGGCAGGTCGACTGATTGTGCTGTGGCGCCGGGCCGGCTTGAAACCGCAACTGGGCAGGGGCCGTCTAGAATAGGAATATGTCTCGTGCAATTGTAAGCCTGCTGCTTTGCTTGTCCTGCCTGTGTGCCCAGCAGCAGAAGAAGAAAGCTACTCCCACGCCTGCCGCCCAGCCAGCCCCGGTGGTGCAGCAGTTCGCCATCGAGACCATCGCGGTGGAAGGCATCAAGACCTTCACCGCGGCGCAGGTGATTGCGGCATCGGGCGTGAAGGTTGGCGACATCGGCGGCAAGGAGAAGTTCGATGCGGCGCGCGACCGGCTGGTTGCCTCCGGGGCGTTTGCCAGTGCGGGCTACCGCTACGCGCCGGGGCCAAGCACGCGCGGCTATGCGCTGACGTTTGAGGTGGTCGAGGTGGAGCAGATTTATGGATTCCGCTTTGACGACCTGGAACTGCCCGACGACAAACTGCGCGAGGCGATGCGCAAGAGCGATCCGCTGTATGGTGCAAAGATTCCGGGCACGCAGCAGGTGATCGCGCGGTACGCGACGGTGTTGGACGCGGCTCTGGGCGGCAAGGTGAAGGTGGCGGGCAAGCTGACGTCCGAGACTCCGGGCGAGATGTTGATTGTGTTCCGGCCCGAGGGCGCGCCGGTGACGATTGCCGAGGTAGACTTCAAGGGCAATAAGGTGATCACGACGTCGCTGCTGCGGAATACGATTGCCGCGGTTGCGATCGGCGTGCCTTACAGCGAGGCCAGGTTCCGGCAGTTGCTCGATACCAGCATCCGGCCGCTGTACGACGCGCGCGGGCGCATCCGCGTGGCGTTCGGTAAGGTGACAGTGACGAAGGCGAAGGACGTGAAGGGGCTGATCGTGGTGGTGGAGATCGCCGAGGGCGAATCGTTCTCGCTAGGCAAGATACATGTGGTGGGCGGCGGGCCGGAGGATGAACTGGTGCAGTCGGCCGATATCAAGACCGGTGACATCGTGAACTTCGATGAGGTTGCCAAGGGAGTGGATCGCATCAAACGGTATCTGCAGAAGACGGGGTATATGAAAGTGGCGGCGTCGACGGAGCGCAAGGTTGACGATACCAAGAAGACCGTTGACGTTACTGTCAATGTGCAGTTGGGGCCGCAGTATGTGTTTCGCAAGTTGATTTTGGAAGGCTTGGATATTCATAGCGAGCCGGAGATCCGCAAGATGTGGGCGGTGAAGATGGGCAAGCCTTTCAATGGGGATTATCCGAATTTCTTTCTTGGGCGGCTGCGTGAGGATGGCATCTTCGACAACTTGGGGAAGACCAGTTCGCGGATCGATGTGGACGAGCGGAATCACGAGGTGGATGTGATTTTGATGTTCACAGGTGCGCCGAATAAGCCGCAGGAGAAGAAGAGAAAGGTTGGGG
Source organism: uncultured Acidobacteriia bacterium (assembly GCA_903881085.1). Classification (GTDB taxonomy): domain Bacteria; phylum Acidobacteriota; class Terriglobia; order Bryobacterales; family Bryobacteraceae; genus CAIRSA01. The sequence continues at coordinate 21,864 of CAIRSA010000434.1, read as the reverse complement.
AGTTTGGGCCGGTGTAGGGCCAATTAGCAATCGGCCCTTTTTTCGCAGCCCAAGGCAGCTTATTTTGACGCCATTGTATGTTTGGCCTCAAATACAGTTTTAGCGGCGTGGCGGCGGACTATGATCAGCGGGACACGCGTTGAGGGATTGCGCCCAGGCCCGGCGCCGCTGAAGACATCCGTGCCTGGTGCCGCTTTCATGGCGATGCGATAGAGCGTGCCATCCTGCTCCCATTGTGCCCACCATTCGCCATCGGTGCGCGCTTCGGTAACGTTTTCGATGTGCTTGTAGGCGAGTGCGGAACTGGGTTTCATGTCGAGTGACGTGGTCAACTTGCCCGCTGCGTGAAAGGTGTAGTCGTAGTCGTGCGCGGTTTCCGAAGCGCACTCGAACCTATCGGCCAGGCTTGTGGCCGTCAGGTCGAGCGTGCGGCGGAGTTTGACGCCAGGATAGACCGAATCGGCGCTAGCGGCGAAGTGGTTTCCTTCGGAGCTTTCCATGACGCCATCGGCTGAGGACTGGTCTTTGCCATCGACAGTGACGGTGTTGTGGGCGATCGTTGTTCGATACCACTCACGGTGCAGCGGGACGCCGTAGTTAATGGAGCCTGGGTCGAGGCCGAACAGGTGGCCGCCGGAATAGGTGACGATGTTCAGTTTATCGGGGTGGCCGTGGCCGCCGCCGTGCATGCCGAAACGGACAGCGACCGCACTTCCGCCGCTGCGCAACATGGCGTAGCCGGCGCTCTTCATAAGAACAGGCGCTTGAGGGATGAACGGTCCTTCGGGCAGGGTCCCCTCGCCATAGAGAAGAGCCGTAAGGTTCTGGCGGTTGGAGTGGGCTGCCACGCGGCCATATTCAGGCCGCTTCCAGCGGGTGAAGGCGAGATCGTAGAGGGCAGACGCCGAGGATACGTTGCCGCCGCTGTTGTCGTTGAAGCCGGGGGATTCGCCATCGGGCAGTGCGAGGTTGATTGGAGCATCGAACATCTTGCGAAATTCGCCGGTGTAAAGATCGGTGCCTGTCAGCCGGGCAGCTTCGGCGAGAGGCCAGAGCGCGTCCATGGTATAGCGGTGGTAGCCGAGTGAGCCTTCGTACCACAGGCCATCCGCGGTGACGCCTTTTGAAAGTTGCACGCGCATACCGCGCTGGGGATCATCGATGGCTTCGCGCACCAGCGCTTCATTGCCTGAAGCGAAACCGGCGACGCCGACGGCCGAGTTCTTCCAGCATTGGATGTTGTGGATGCTCATGCGATGAGAGCGGATGACGTCGGCTGCGGCGACCAGGAGATCCTGCTCGATGTGGCCGCGGGCGGCGGGGGTGAGCGTCTCGCGGACGAGGGCATAGCCAAATGCGACAGGGATGAGCCACACGCTCTCATCGAGCGTCTGGGCCATGATGTGGCCGCCGCCGGTCTTGGGGTTCCCGTCTTTATCGTGGAGCGGGTAGGAGGCGTAACGGTCCGCGTAGGCGGTGAGAATTTCGGCGGCCTTGGCGGCATATTCCGCTTTGCCGCTGAAGCGATAGGCAAGGCCGAAGTTTCGGATTGCCGAGGCCCAGTTGGAGTGCTCGCCGTAGAAGACGACGGCATCGTACGGGTCGCCGTGATAGACGGTGTTGCAGACGCGGCAGCGATGGGAGGTGGGGGAGTCGGTGATGAGTTGCGTGCCATCCTTGGGGCAACTGTACCAGTGCGGCCACTGACCGCCACGGGGCGGAAGGGTAACAGCGCGCTTCAGGTCCTGAGCGGCGCGGTTGAGAATGGACTGAAGGGCGGCATTGGCCCAAGGCTGGGACTCGGCTTTCTTCTTGGCGGCATCGATACCGGCCTGATCGATGAGCAGGTAGTTGTCCTTGGCAAGCGGGGCAGCAGCGAAGGAAAGAAGGAGGGAGAAAAAGACTAATAAGACTGCTTTCATATGCACCCAGGATACTCCATGAGGTGCTGTGCGGGGCTTGGCCTGCTAACCCAAGTGTCTTCGCAAAAGGTCGAGGGCGGTTTGGGTGGCCATCTGGCGCATGCGCATGCGGTCGCCGAAGAACTTGAAGCGCTTGGCTTGTGCGCCGGCGGCGTGGGCGATGCCGATGAAGACGGTGCCGACCGGGTTTTCTTCCGTGCCGCCGCCGGGACCAGCGTAGCCAGTGACCGACAACGCGAAATTCGCGCCGGTCTTTTCGCGCGCGCCTTGGGCCATGGCTACGGCAACCTGTTCGCTTACTGCGGTGTGCTTTTCAATCAGCTCAGCGTCGACACCCAGCAATAGCGATTTCATTGCGTTTGTATAAGTGAGAAAGCCGCCGACGAAATAATCGGAGCTTCCTGCGATGCCCGTGATGCGTTCGGCGAGCATGCCGCCGGTGCAGCTTTCGGCTACCGCCAGCGTAACCTGACGGGCGCGCATCAGATTGCCAACGGCCGCTTCCAACGGGTCGCCATTGCGCGAGTAGATTCGGTCGCCCAACAGCTCTTCAATCGGCCCGCCCACTTCGGCGAGCAACCGCTCTGCCTCTTCCGCTTCAGCGCAGCGCGCTCGCAGGTGCAGCTGAATGTCGCTGGGGGCGGCGAGAATAGTCGTCACCGGGTTGGCGTACTTCGTATAAACGGGCGCGATCAACTGATCGACGTCGGACTCGCCCATGCCTGCGACGCGATAGAACCGGGTGCGAATCACCAGAGGGGGCATCTTCGCTTTCAGCTTGGGAATGCATTGGCCAACGAATAGCGGCTTCATCTCGTTCGGCGGACCGGGCAACAACATTACACTGCGGCCGTCGTAATCAATCCACAGTGCCGGGGCGGTGCCGCGCTCGTTGGGCAGGACTTCGGCCGTATCGAGCACCATCGCCTGGCGCTTATTGTTTTCGGCCATCTTGCGGCCGGCGCGCTGGAAGCGGGCGAGAATCTGCGCTTCCACTTCATTGCTGTAAGTCTGACCAAGGCCCATTGCTGCTCCAACGGCGTCGCGGGTGACGTCGTCTTCGGTTGGGCCGAGTCCGCCGGTCAACACAACCACGTCGGAGCGTTTCACAGCAGCGGCAATCACGGAGGTCAACTGCGAGCGGTCATCGCCGACGATGGTTTTCATCGTCACTTCGATGCCAAGCACGTTCAGCTGATCGGTGATGAACAGCGAGTTGGTGTCCATGCGCTGCGGGGTCAGCAGCTCAGAGCCTACTGCGATAATCTCGGCGTTCACTTAAATAGGCCTTCCCGCGATGCCCACGTCGACGCGATGCACGCCGTTGTTGGTGGTGATGATCATGGAGCGCGAGGGTGAAAACGCCACGCCGACGATGTTGGGGCCGGAGAGGAACAGCTTGCCTTCGCGCTGCGGCGTGATGCGCACAACGCCGCGGCGGCCGCCGTAGGATGCGGCGACATACAGGTTGCCGTCGGCATCGAAAGCCATGCCCTGAGGACGACCGAGGCCGCGGAAGTAGGACTCCACTTCGCCGGTAGGGCTGATGCGGTGGACGGTGTCGAAACTGGATGTGGTGGGGCCGGTCACGTACAGATAGCCTTCGGGGCCGAAGGCGAGGTGATAAGCCGAAATCGAGGATTCGAGCGTTGCGTAGACGTAGATCTGGCGCGCGGGGCTGATCTTGAAGATGGTGCCACTGCGATCGCCCACGTAGAGGTTGCCGTCGTCATCGAAGGCCATGCCGGTGGCGACGCCCATGCCTTCCACGAACACGCTGAGTGCACCGCTGGGGTCGGCCTGATAGACGATGCCTTCATAGCGGCTGGAGATATAGAGGAAGCCTTCGCGGTCAAAGAGGAGCGCCGTGGCGTTCATGATGTCGGTGAGAAACGGCGCGACGCCATCGCGCGGATCGATGCGGTAGACGGAGACGGGCGTCTTCTGGCCGCGCGTGCCGCTGAATGTCGAATAGATGTTACCGAAACGATCGACTGCCGGGTTGGCCACGGGGTGCATGCCGTCGGCGATTTGAATGCCGATGTCGCAAGCCCAACCGGTGCTTTCGTCGTCGCCGTTTTCGATGACGATCTTGCCGACCGTGGCATCTTCCGGAACGCGCGCGATGACCAGTGTGTCTGAGCCTATGATGACTGTGCCCGGCACCGTGCCGAAATTCACTTTGGGCCGTTCCGAGCGCACAAAACCATGCCCGCGAATCTGAAACTCGCCGCCCGTGATCGCGGCCGCCGGGGTCACTTGCTCAATCAACGGCTTTGGATCTTCCATATTTTTACGAATCGCCATACTCAATAAAGATTGAACCATCCCAGGGCGAATAACACAAGGGCTCCATAGATGCCTGCCATTACGTCATCCATTACAATTCCCGTTCCATCGGGCAGCGCTTCCAGTTGGCGGGCGGGAAACGGCTTCCAAATGTCGAGGATGCGGAAGAGCAGAAAGGCCAGTAGCCAGCTCTTCCAGTTGAGGTGCGTGGCGCCGGCGAGGGTGATCCAGACGCCGACCACCTCGTCTATCACCACCAGGCCCGGATCTTTCTTCACCTGATCCCGGGCGACAAATGTGGCGGACCAGATGGACGGCCACAGGAATACCAAGGCCAGAACGGCGTAGGCCCACGGAGGCCATGCGAGGGTGCGGTCAATAAAAAAGGCCACGATCAGGCCGCCCAATGTTCCAGCCGTGCCGGGCGCCTTTGGGGCGTAGCCGCAGCCGAACCATGTGGCCAGATTGTAGGCGATGGTTTTCTTCATTGCAGATGGTCTTCCGCTTCTTCAGCGTACTCTTCCACCGGCGTTGAAAAAACGTACTTTTCCATGGCCCAGTTGCCGAGGTCGATGGTGCGGCAGCGCGGGCTGCAGAACGGCATTTCAGGGTCGGTCGTGGCTACTTCTTTTTTGCAAATAGGACACGTCATAAATCGTTATCTGTGGGGCAGCGCGTTCGGCGTGGAGTGCGGCGCAAGAATCTGGAACAGCGCCACGGGCTGGACGGGTTCGACCGGAGCCTGGTCGACTAGCGCGCCGGTCAGATCGTAGTCGTGGGCTTCCTCGATCCGCATGCGGCGGATCTGGCCTGCGCGCAGTTCGGATTCGCCTGGATCGGTGATGTAGCACACGCCGTCGATTTCCGGCGCTTGCGTGGAAAGGCGTGCCTGCCATAGCAGATCGGATTCCGGCGAAGGGCCTTCCACCAGCACTGCGAATTCCTGGCCGATCAGTTGCTTGTTGCGTGCCTTGCTGATGCGGCGTTGCAGGGACATCAGCGCGCGCTTGCGGTTGTAGATATCTTTCTTGCCCACCTTTTGATCGAGCGCGAAGCTGCCGCTGGTCTCTTCGTCAGAGTAGGAGAACACGCCAAGGCGGTCAAACTTCGCGGCGGTGACGAACTGCCTCAGCTCTTCGAAGTCGGCATCGGTTTCGCCGGGGAAGCCCACGATCATGCTGGTGCGGATGGCCACATTGGGAATGGTGCGGCGGATGCGTTCGATGAGCTTCAGGAACTGATCGCCGTTCTGGCCGCGGCGCATGCGCTTCAGCACGTTGGAACTGGCGTGCTGCAGCGGCATGTCGATGTACTTCACCAGCGCGTCGTGTTCGGCGATGGTGTCGAGCAGTTTCTGCGTGACTCGATTGGGGTAGCAGTAAAGGAAGCGCACCCACTTTTCAAATGGCGTTTCGATTTGTGCGAGGCGGGCGAGCAGTTGCGCCAGGCCGTCTTTCAAGCCGAGGTCTTCGCCGTAGCAGGTGGTGTCTTGCCCGATCAGGTTGATTTCGCGCACGCCCTGGCCGAACAGGCGGGTGGCTTCGTTGATGACGGATTCGAAGCGGCGGCTACGGAATGCCCCGCGGTACTGCGGAATGACGCAGAACGAGCACGGGTGATCGCAGCCTTCGGCAATTTTGATGTAGGCGAAGTGACGCGGTGTGGCGAGAATGCGCGGGGTGAGGTCGTGATAGAGGTAGGGTTCGAGCGGGTTGGCTGCGGCGGGCTCGATGCCTTCGCAGATGGCGGTGATTTTATCGAGTTCGTTGGTGCCGATGATCGCATCGACTTCAGGCATGTTCTTCTTGATATCGTCGCGGTATCGTTCGACGAGGCAACCGGCAACAACCAGGCGCTGGGCGCGGCCTGTGCGTTTGAATTCGGCCATTTCCAGAATCGTGTCGACCGATTCCTGTTTGGCGGGGTCGATGAAGCTGCAGGTGTTCACAACGATGACGTCGGCCTCGTCGGGGCGCGGCGTGAGCTCATGCCCATGCGCGGCCAACTGGCCCATCATCACTTCCGTATCAACAAGGTTTTTGGGGCAACCCAGACTTACAAATCCGACTTTCAATGGTGTCCTTCGGCGAAATGGAGAGTAACTTCTAGGATACCAGGAAATTGGGGTCAGAGACCTCTGACACCTCTGGCACCGATTATTGTTGTGCTATTCTTTGCTCATCGTGAAATCAGCAATCCTGTCGATCGTTGCGGCGATGCTGCTGCAGGGCCAGCATCCTGCGCAGATTACCGTCAATGGCAAGAGCTATAACTGGCCTACGCGGCCGGTGGTGGTGATTTTGATCGATGGAGGCGACCCTGCTTACGTCAACAATGGGTTGGCTCTGGGGCTGCTGCCGAACTTTAAAAAGATCATGACGCAGGGCTTCGCGTCAGTCGCGTTAGGGGCGATGCCGAGCTTCACGAACCCGAACAATATTTCGGTGATTACGGGCGTGCCGCCTTCGGTGCATGGCATCTCCGGTAATTATTTCCTGAACCCGGCGACGGGCAAAGAGATGATGATGAATGAGCCGGAGTTTGTGCGCGCCGAAAGTATTCTCGCCAGGTTTTCGCAGCACGGCGCGAAGGTTGTCGCGATCACGGCGAAGGACAAGCTGGCGAAGATGCTGGCCGATAAGTTGCGCGGCGGAATTACGTTTTCCACGGAGAAATCGGGCCATTGCACGAAGGCTGTGAATGGCATCGATGATTGTTTGGCGTACGTCGGGCGGCCTTTGCCGGACCCCTATTCGGCCGATCTATCGCTGTTCGCGCTGGAAGCGGGGATTCGAATTCTGGAGCGTGAAAAGCCTGACCTGATGTATCTGTCGCTGTCGGATTACATTCAGCACAAGCATGCACCGGGGTCAAAGGAAGCCACCGATTACTACGTGGCGCTGGACGCGGCGCTGGGGCGACTGGCCGCTCTGGGCGCGACGATTGCGCTGACTGGCGACCACGGCATGAACGACAAATCGAACGCCGATGGCTCGCCGAACGTGATCTTTTTGCAGGATCTGCTCGACGGGCAGTTGGGGGCGGGAAAGGCGAATGTGATTCTGCCCATTTCCGATCCTTACGTAAAGCACCATGGCGCGCTGGGCTCCTATGCGACGGTGTTCTTGAAGCGGCCGTCCGACGCTGCCGCGGCACAAGCGATGATTTCGAAGCAGCCAGGCGTGGAACTGGTGTTGAGCCGTGAGGCCGCTGCGAAGACGTTCGATCTTCCCGCCGACCGCATTGGCGATCTGGTTGTTGTCAGCGATCGCGGCACGGTGTTGGGCCGCAACAAGGCCACGCTCGATCTTTCGGGGCTGGCCGGCGCGCGGTTGCGCTCGCATGGCGGACTGGAGGATCGCAATGTCTATCTGATGTTCTCGCGGCCGTTGAACGACAAGTATTCGGCCGTTGCGCTTTCACGACAACTGCGCAATTTCGATGTGTTCGATTTTGTTCTTAACGGACTCCGCTAGCCTTCATCAGCAACTCCCAAATCCGCTGATCGAAATTGCGATCGGGCGTGGACTGGCCGGTGCGGACAACTACCAGATTCATGCTGGGCACAATGTAAATCTTGCGATCCTGTGCGCCGATTGCCGCAATCATATCGGGCGGGGCTGCCGGAAACAGCATCGTATCGGCGCGCTTGCCGCCCGCGCGGAGCACGTATTTCGACCCGTTCAACCACCACAGGCGGCCATACGCGGGATTCGTTTCGCTGCGCGCAAACAGCGCCGATAACTGCTTTTCAGAGATGACCGGCTTGCCTTGATCGAGTACCAACTGCCCCAGCTTCGCCATGTCGCGCGGCGTGGTGTAGAGGCCGGTGGGGTTACCGGAGCCGGCGAACGCGCCGGGGCGCTGCCGCCACAACGTGTCGCTCATTCCGAGCGGCGTAGTCAGCCAGTGGCGCGTGATGTCATCGATCTTCTGCCCAGACGCCTTCTCCAACACCGGCTTCATCAACGCATACGCCGGCGTGTTGTAGAAGAACTTCGTGCCTGCGGGTGCTTCGTAGGTCAAGGCCTCTTTGAGGCCGGAACTCATCTCCATCAGGTGCCGTACGGCGATGGCGCGCTCCTGTTCGGGAGTTGCCTTCGACCATCCAACGCCGAGATACGCAGACACGGGTTTGGCGATATCGAGCAGGCCCTTGTCGATGGCGATGCCGGCCAGCAAGGCGACGAAACTCTTCTGCGCTGAGGCAACGTCCTCTGCCATTGCGCCATGCGAATCGGTGCCGTGCGTGAAGGCTGCAGCGAAGGCCTTCGCTGCGGCGGGCAGCGGCCAGTTGTGCTCGTAGACGATCTTGCGATCTTGCATGATGAGGAGGCCGGTGGTCTTCTGCGACTGGACGTACGATGCAACTTCATCGAGCGCGGCTTTGTTCCAGCCTGCCAGCCGTCGCAATTCCGCCTTCAACTCCTCTAGCGTGCCGTGCACGTTCGAATCGCTGATACGGTTCTTCATCTCGTAAGGATCGCTGCGCAGATCGTACAACTCATCCATCCCTTGCAGTTCGGTGTAGTGAATGTATTTCCACTGCGCCGTGCGCACGGCTTTATAGCCCATGTTCACCATGCGTGCCATAGTGCGGTCAGAGAAATATTCGATCAGGAACGACGATCGCCACTCCGCCTTTCGCGCTTCGAGCAGGGGCACAAGCGATCGCCCGCTCAACTCCTTGGACGACTTCGTGCCGGCCAATTCCAATAGGGTCGGCGCCAGGTCGATCCCCAGCGCCATCTCATCAATGCGCCGCCCTGCCTTGACCCGGCGCGGATATCGAATGATCAGTGGAATGCGAATCGATTCTTCATACGCCAGACGCCGCTCCATGCTGAGACCATGCTCGCCGAAGAAGTAGCCTTCATCGCTGGTGAACACGAACACAGTGTTGTCGAGTTGACCTGCGCGTTGGAGCGCTGCGCGCATCTGGCCGACGCCTTCATCCACCGCTTTCAACATGCGTGCGCGGTTGCGAATGGTCTCATCGTCGGTGCCCGTCTGCGCACCCAGCGGCGGCAGGTCGCCGATCTTGCGCTCCAACGCTGGCTTGCCGGTTGGTGCGCGTCCTGCGTTCGGACTTCGCGGCACCGGTACATTTGCGAAGAGCGCCTTGTGACGTTCGGCCGGCGCGAAGGTGCCACCGTTTGGATCGTTGACGCTGCCATCGGCAAATTGCGTCAACTCCGGGTGGACGGCCTTGTGGGGCAGATAAAGGCAGAGCGGCTTGGACCGCTTGCGGCCGAGCAGTTCCACTGCATGGCGGGTCAGAATATCGGTGGTGTAGCCTTGCTCCTTGACATGGTTGCCGTCAACATTCAGCACGGGATCGAAGTAGGTGCCCTGGCCCGGGAACCCGACCCAGTGATCGAAGCCCTGGCGCGGCGAATCGTCGACGCCCATGTGCCATTTGCCGACGAATGCGGTCTCGTAACCAGCGGTCTGTAGCACCTGCGGAAACGTTTCCAACTTGTGGCTGGCTGGGCTGCGGTCCGTGTTATCGGTGATGCCATGCCGGTGCGCATAGAGGCCGGTGAGGAAGCAGGCGCGGCTTGGTGAGCAGAGCGGCGAGGTGACAAAGGTATTGCGGAACGTTGCGCCCTCTGCGGCGAGCTTGTCGATGTTCGGCGATTGGGTGAACGGATGGCCCGTGCAGTGCAGTTCGTCCCAGCGAAGGTCGTCCATCAGGACGACGACAATATTGGGCCGAGTCTCGGCTGCCTGGACGGCCGTCAGAGCGGCACCTGCTAGAAACTCGCGGCGCCCGATGGCTCGATGGTTCATACAATGCGACATCTAACATATCGTAACCTGATGGTATGCTCGATATCCGTCAGCTATCAGCCAACGAAATAGTGCAGCACGTATCGGCCCTGGCGGCAGTGCTTCATGACTGCGTGCAAGGCGGCGCATCGGTCAGTTTCATGTCCGATTTCACGTTGGGTGACGCTGAGGCCTTCTTTGAATCGGCGTGGGCCGCCGTCGAGCGCGACGAGCGAATTCTCTTCGCGGCCTTTGTTGACGGGGAGTTGGTGGGCACCGTGCAACTCATCCTCGCCATGCCGCCGAATCAGCCGCATCGTGGCGAAGTGGCCAAGTTGTTGGTCCACCGCTCGGCCCGTGGGCAAGGGATTGCGCGCCGGCTTATGGAACAGGTGGAAGATGCCGCGCGCAAGGCTGGCAAGACTTTGTTGGTGCTCGACACTGCCACCGGCGGCGACGCAGAGCGGTTGTACGCGAGCATGGGCTGGAGGCAAGCGTGCGTCATTCCTAACTATGCCATGTATCCGGATGGGAAGTTTTGCGCTACCACAATTTTCTGGAAACAGTTAGTAACCGATTAGCTTTTGGATCGCCCATACTTCTTCATGAGCTCATCCAATAGTTGTTGCCGGTAATGGAGGTTCGTCTGTTTGAGTTGCTCAATTGCGGCGTCAAGATCGAGATGCCCATATTGTGCCGCCCGCGTCAGCAAGCCGAGCGTCCCGATTTTCTCGAAACCTCTTCTCACTGCGACAATGGAAGCTTTGCGGTCATCGCTCAAGATCAAATCAGCTCTGATGATCATGGCCAGGGAGATGGCCGCTCTTTCTCCGGGATCGAGCGCGGCAACGGAAGGGTCCGGGCTCTCCGTAACTGAAACCACTTCTATCCATGCTGGGTTAGATTCCGCCCATTGTCGCACTGCATCTGGCGCTGAAGGATGACATAACTCTCCATAAACGGCAGTTGGGATAATGATTTTCTCGAACAGTTGAGGCAGGATTTCAGTCTGGCCAATAAGCACCAAGTACCTGAGCGGACCGGTATCGGCGACGACGAGAAGCATCAAACACCCAGACGCCGCAATCCTTCCAGTTCGCGCTCCAGATCATCCATGGTGTATTCTTCATAGACGTTGTGCGCTTTCAGGAATCCATCGATCTGATGGCTTGTCACAAAGCCGAACAATCGACGCAGGTCAGGCTTGTTCAGATTCCCCAGCCGGTACTGTTCCGCTGCAAGCGCTTCAAGCGCACACTGGGACAAGCAGCTGCCCTTGCCGTCTGCGATGCGACTGGCGATGTCGTCCGGGATTTGAACGATTACATCCATGAATCCACCGTAGCGTGGACGCCAATGCTAGTCAAGCCATAATCAATCTTTGGTTCCCAGCTTAGAAAGCCGATATAGATCTACGAAGTGATTCGCGTAGAATAAGAAGTTACATGAAACTCGTAGTCAGTATCCATCCGGACGAAGACGGCATGTACATCGCCGAATGCGCATCCATTCCCGGCTGCGTTAGTCAGGGTCAAACGGAAGCGGAAGCTGAGGCCAACGCTGCCGATGCAATCCGTGAATGTCTTGCTGTTCGCGCCGAACTCGGCATGCCGTTGACTGTCACTACTCGTGAGGTAGAAGTCCTGGTCTAATGCCCACTCGTCCGCTGATGCGGCCGCGCGAGGTGGTTCGCGCGTTCGAGCAGTTGGGATGTCACGTATCCCGGCAACGTGGCAGTCCTATCGTAAATGACCCAATCTGGGTCGGTAGCAACCCTTTCGATACCTGAGCATGCGCACGTCGCTCGTGGCACTCTCCGCTCGCTCATCGCGAAAGCTGGCCTTACCGTAGACGAGTTTCTTGGTGCATAACCGCTCTCCCACCGCTCCAAATAGTACAATCGACAAGGAGCACTCAATGTCCGATAAAGTCCAAGTCTTCGACACCACCCTGAGAGACGGCGAGCAGGCCGCCGGTACGCGGCTGGGTTCGCGCGAAAAGCTGACCGTTGCCAAGCAACTGGCGCGTCTCAAAGTGGATGTCATCGAAGCCGGATATCCTTCGTCGTCGCCGGAAGATTTTGCCGCTGTCGAGCTCATCGCGCAGGAGATCGAAGGCCCGTCCATCTGCGCCCTTTCGCGCGCCGTGCCGTTCGATATCGAAGCCTGCGGACGAGCTGTTAAGCGTGCCCGGCGGCCGCGCATTCACACCGGTATCGGCGTGTCCGACATCCACATCATGGGCAAGTTCCGTGACGAAAAGTATGGGACCACGCTGGGCGAAAAGAAAGTCACCATGATCCGCATGGCCGTCGATGCCGTCAAACTGGCGCGCCAATATGTGAACGACGTCGAGTTCTATGCCGAAGACTCCGGCCGCAGCGAGCCAGCCTATCTCTACGAAATGCTTGAAGCCGTGATTGACGCCGGCGCCACGGTGCTGAACATCCCCGATACCACCGGCTACGCGGTGCCCGAACAGTACGGTGCCCTGATCCGCGGCATCAAAGAAAAGGTTCGCAATATCGACCGCGCCATCATCAGCGTGCACTGCCACAATGATCTGGGGTTGGCAGTCGCCAACTCGCTGGCGGGCATTCTCAACGGTGCGCGCCAGATTGAAGGCACCATCAACGGAATCGGCGAACGCGCTGGCAATGCCGCAGTCGAAGAGGTCGTGATGGCGCTGCGCACGCGCGCCGATTACTTCGGCGTGCACACCGATATCGAAACGAAAGAGTTCTCGCGAACTTCTAAGCTGGTGTCCGACATGCTCGGCATGGCCGTGCCGGCGAACAAAGCGATCGTCGGCGGCAACGCGTTCTCGCACAGCTCCGGTATCCACGTCGATGGTTTCCTGAAGCAGCGCGAGACCTACGAAATCATGCGTCCGGAAGATGTCGGGTTCACTGCCAGCAAAGTTGTGCTGACCGCCCGCACGGGGCGAGCCGGCCTGCGCGACCGCCTGGAAAAGATCGGCTTCACGCTCACCCAGGAAGAGCTCGATCAGACTTATCAGCGCTTCCTTCTCGTGGCCGATAAGAAGCAAGAGGTTTTCGACGAAGACCTTGCGGCGATTGTGCATGACGAGATCCACGTAGCTACCGACACGTATCATCTCGACTACCTGCACATCTATAGTGGCACCTCGGCCATCCCGACGGCAACCGTTCGACTGCGCGTAAACGGCGATTCGCGCGAAGGCGCGGCTATCGGAGACGGGCCTGTCGATGCGGTTTGCAAAGCGATCTCCGCGGTGACGAAGAGCTCGGCGAAACTGCTGCGCTACGAGATCCGGGCGCTCACCAGCGGCACCGAAGCGATGGGCGAAGTCACGGCTCATCTGGAAGCGGAGGGCCGCCGGGTGATGGGTCGCGGCGCGTCCACCGATGTGATTGAAGCGAGTGCGAAGGCCTATGTGGATGGTCTGAACAAATTAGCGAATCTTGGAGTAACAACCGTTTAATATGCGTCCGATTATCCTTCTTTTCCTCGCGGCCCTCACACTGGCTGCGCAAGAGCTAAAGCCCGGCGCTGCCCTGCCCTTCCAGGCTGGAGACACGGTCTGCTATGTGGGCGACAGCATCACGCACGGCGGAACTTACCATTCCATCGTCACGCTGTTCTACACGACGCGCTTTCCCGATCGCGAAATCAAATACTACAACACGGGAATCAGCGGCGACCGCGCCGCCGGTATCATGAGCGACACGCGCTATCGCCTGAATGTCGACATCCTGAGCCACAAGCCCACCGTCGCCACTATAATGCTTGGCATGAATGACGTTGGCCGCAATGATTACGGCCCGAAGAACTCCGGCCCGGAGATCGAAAAGAAGCGCCAGACGAATCTCGATACCTACAACGAGAACATGACGAAGCTGGTCGCCTCGCTGCGAGGCGTGGGCGCGCGCATCATTTACATCACGCCTTCGATCTACGAAGAGGGCGCCAACCTGACCATCAAAGACGCCGCCGACAACATGACCGGCGTCAACGGCGCGCTCGGCCAGTGCGCCGAAAAGGAACGCGAATGGGCCAAGGCGCCGAACTCAGGCTACGCCGATTTCTATCAGGTGATGAATGCCGTCAATGAGCGCGAACGCAAGACGGAGCCTGGCTTCACCATCGTCGGTAAGGACCGTGTGCATCCCGGCGCGGTCGGGCATTTCGTGATGGCCTACACGCTGCTGAAAGCGCAGGGGCTGCCGAAAGAGGTTTCGACGATTGAAGTGAACGCGAAAAAGAAAAAAGCCGGCAAGTTGGTGAATGCCAGCGTGGAAAAGATCGCCGCCGCTCCTGGCAAATTGGAATTCGATGCACTGGAAAAAGCCCTGCCGATGGTGGTGCCGGAAGACGCGCGGCCTGCGCTGAAGATGGTGCCGTTCATGCAGGATCTGAACCAGGAGACCCTCTCTGTCAAGGGCCTGAAAAAGGGTAAGTACGAATTGCGCATCGACGGGCAATCCGTTGGTGAGTTCGATGCGGCGCAGCTCAAGCAAGGTGTGAATCTCGCCGAGAATGCGAACACGCCGCAGTATAAGCAATCGGAACTGGCGACGAAGCTTTCCATCGAGCGCAATAATCAGGGCAAGAAGATCCGCGACTACGTCACCACCCTATACGGCATGTCAAAGGCGAAATTCGATGTGCTCGATCAAGCTGCGCTGGTGGAAAAACTGCGTGCCTCCGCGGCAACCGCGGAAGGCAAGAAGGATGCAGGCTCAACCCGCACCCGCCTGGCCTTTGAGGCTGCTTCGAACCCAGGCAAGCTGGAACGCGAGTACGACGAAATGATGGTTGCGTTGCGCAAAGCTAGCCAGCCCAAGGTTAATCATTATGAAGTGGTGAGGAAGTAGTAGGAAGCCTCAGCACCGCTCCCTCACGGTCGCAGCTCGGTCCGAGCCGTGCAGCCAGCCGAGCCGCAGCCTCGATGGAGCGGTATAATCTAAGTCTTGCATGTCTGAAACGATGATCGAGGCGATTGGCCTCAGCAAATTGTACGGGAAATTTGCTGCCACCCGTGAGGTCACCTTTTCGGTTCCTTCCGGTCAGGTAGCAGCTTTCCTTGGTCCCAACGGGGCCGGTAAATCGACGACGATGAAAATGCTCACCGGGTATCTGGCGCCTACCGCCGGATCCTCGCGCATTGCAGGGTTCGACGTCTCCACGCACCGCCTGGAGAGCAACGCCAGGCTCGGCTATCTGCCCGAAAACGGCCCGCTGTATAGCGACATGACGCCGCTTGGACACCTTCGGTTTTTCGGTGAAGCGCGCGGCCTCAGCGGTGCCCGGCTGCGTGAGCGCATCGATAACGTGGTGGCGCAGACCGCCCTTGCCGAGGTGATCGAGAAGCCCGTTCGTAAGCTCTCCAAAGGCTTCCGCCAGCGCGTCGGCATGGCCCAGGCGCTGCTGCACGATCCGCAAGTGATCATCATGGACGAGCCGACCAGCGGCCTGGATCCGAACCAGATTCTGGACGTCCGCAAGCTCATTCTGGAACTGGGCAAGACCAAGACCATCCTGCTTTCCACGCACATTCTGCAGGAGGTGGAAGCGATGGCCAGCCGCGTCATTCTGATCAATGCCGGACGCATTGTATTTGACGGCATGCCTGCCGAAATGGCCGCCACCGCCGGCTCGCTCGAAGCCGCCTTCTATCAATTAACGGGGAAGGTGAAATGCGACTAGCCCTGGCCGTCTTCAAACGCGATTTCTTCGGCTACTTCGCCTCGCCCACCGGCTACGTGTTCATCACACTGTTCGTATTTTTGAGCGCGGTGGCTGCGTTCTGGCAGGAGCGCTTTTTTCAGAACAATCTTGCCAACCTCGATCAACTCAACGCCTGGTTCCCTTATCTCGCCGTATTCCTCGCGCCCGCGATTGCGATGGGCTTATGGGCTGACGAGCGCAAGCAAGGCACTGAAGAACTGCTGCTCACGCTGCCCGCCACCAACACCCAACTGCTGCTCGGCAAATACTTCGCCGGGCTCGGCATCTACACCGTCGCGCTGGCGTTTTCGCTGAGCCATGTGGTGGTGCTTTTCTGGCTCGGCACGCCCGATGTAGGCCTGTTGTTTTCCACCTACTTTGGTTATTGGCTCGTCGGCGCGGCGCTGCTGCCTCTGGCAATTCTTGCGTCGCAGCTCACGGAAAACCTCACGGTATCGTTCATTCTGGGCGCGGCGCTCTGTGCGATTCCCGTCTTCCTGAACAACGCCAGCGCCATTCTTACCGGTCGCGCGGCGCGACTGGCCGAACGGCTCAGCGCGGTTGAGCAGTTTCGCGAACTCGCCTCCGGCATCGTGACGGCGGCCTCCCTGATTTACTTTGTGGCGTTGGCCGCGAGCGTGCTCTATCTCGATATCTCGCTCGTCGGCCGCAAGCGCTGGCCCCAAGCCTCGCGCCTTGGCCTCCATTTTACTTTGCGCGCGCTGGCCTGCATCGCCGCTGCCGCAGCCGTCACCAACATCGCCTCGCAGGCAGGCTGGCGTGCCGATGTCACCAGCGAACAGATCCACTCGCTCTCTGCCGATACACGCAACCTGATCCGCAACATCGATCCCGCGCACCCCGTCTTCATTCAGGCCTACCTTAGCCCTGAAGTGCCCCGTTCGTTTCTGCAGGTGCGCAGCAACATCGTCAGTTTCCTGCGCGAGTTCAACGCACTGGGTCGCGATCGCGTGCAGAGCCGCATCATTGAAACAATCAAGTATTCTACCGATGCGCGCGAAGCTCGCGAACGCTATGGCATCCTGCCGGTGAAGATTCCGGCTGCCGAAGAGGGCGGCTCGCCCGTCAATGAAATTTTCCTCGGCTTGGTGTTCACCTCCGGCCAGGAAGAATTTGTGATCCCGTATTTCGACCGCGGCCTGCCCGTGGAATACGAACTGATGCGCTCCATCCGCGTGGTGTCGCACGCCGCGCGCAAGAAGGTTGGAATACTTGAAACCAGCGCCCGTCTGTTCGGCGGACTTGACTTCCAAAGCCGCACGCAATCGAACGACTGGCCCATCATCGCCGAACTCAAGAAACAATACGACGTGGTTCGCGTCCCGCCAGATGCGGACTATCCGGCGGACCTCAACGTACTGCTCGCCGTGATGCCAACTACATTGACCGCGCCGCAAATCGCGCGCCTTACGGAATGGACCGCCGCCGGCAAGCCCGTGCTCGCCTTGCTTGATCCGATGCCCGCCTTCAACCTCGGCCTGGCGCCCGCAGGTGGAGAGGCCATGCCGCCCGATATGCGTCCGCTTCTCAAAGCGCTGGGTGTGGAATGGTCCATCGACCGCATCGCGTGGGACAAGTACAACCCGCATCCGCAGTTGCGCAGCCTGCCGCCTGAAGTTGTCTTCGTTGCCAAGGGAAATGGCGCCACAATGCCCTTCCAAACCAAAGATGAGATCACCGCCGGGCTGCAGGAAGTGGTGATGCTGTATCCGGGCTACTTGCGGTCGCGCTCCGATGCGCCCGGCTTTGTGCCGCTGCTCACCACTGGTAAGAACTCCGGCCTGCTGCGGTTCAATCAACTGGTGCAGAGCGGCCCGATGGGCGGCGGCATGGTGCAGGGACAGACCCACAACGCAGGTACGGAAAACTTGATTCTCGCGGCGAAAGTAAACCACGCCATCACCATCGCTGACTCCGATCTGATCGGCGAGCAGTTCTTCGAACTGCGCAAGCGCGGCATTGAGAACATGAACTTCGATAACGTCACCTTTGTGCTCAACGCCGTTGATGACCTGGCAGGCGACCGTAGCTTCATCGCTCTGCGCAAGCGCCGCCCGAAGCACCGCACGCTGGAAGCGCTGGAGGCTCGCACGCAAGTGTACGAGGCCCGCCGCACCGAAGAAGCAAACAAGGCGCAGGCGGAGGCCGAGACGCGTTTGCAGGAGGCGCAGCAGCGGCTAGACATGGCCGTGCGCGCCATCGAGGCCCGCTCAGACCTGGACAGCGACGCCAAGGAAACCATGATGGAGAACGTGCAGTCGGCCGAAAACCGGCGCCTCGTTGTAGCCCGCGCCAACGTGGAGGACGAGCGCCAGCGGCAGATTGAAAACGCCCGCGCGTCCATGGAAGACTCTGTCCGTTCCATTCAAAATACCATCAAGATACTGGCTGTCACGCTGCCGCCCGTGCCGGCGTTCGTACTGTTTATTCTGGTCTCGTTGAACCGGCTTCGCCGCGAACGCATCGGCGCGAACAAAGAAAGGATCGTCGAATGAAATCCGAATTGCTCAAGACGGTTCTGTTCGTAGCCGTCGCCGCAACACTCACCGTCACCGCTGCGTGGATCGAGCCCGAAACGCGGCGGCCAGCGATCTTCAGCGATCAGGGCGAGACCCTCTTTCCGCAGCTGCGCGACGTGACCGCGGTGAAAGGCATTGAGGTGGTGGATTTCGAAGAGGCGCAGGCCGTGGCGCGCCCGTTGAAGGTGGAGTTCCGCAAGGGGCGTTGGCTGCTGGCTTCGCATAGTGACTATCCGGCCGAAGCCAAAGACAGGTTGTCGAAGACCACGGCATCGCTGGTCGACGTGAAGAAGGATATTGTCGTCAGCGAACGTGTAGAAGACCACGCCACTTACGGGGTAATCGATCCGCTCGATCAAAAAGTTGTCAGCCTGAAAGGCCGCGGCAAACGTGTCACGCTGAAAGGAGCGGCGGGCGAGATCCTGGCCGACCTGATCGAAGGCTATCAGGTAAAGGATCGTGCAGGCTACCGTTACGTCCGCCTGCCCGGCCAGAAGCGCACGTATGCGGTGAAGACCGATGCCGACCCGTCAGCGAAATTCGGCGACTGGGTAGAGGCCAATCTGTTGCACCTCTCGCCTGCGAACATGCAGAAGATCACGGTGAACAGCTACTCGATCAATGCCGACACGGGCCGCATCGGCAATCTTGATCGCAAGACATTCACTCCGGCCGATGCAGGCTTCGCGCCGCTGGCGAACGCGCTGGCCAGCATCCGCGTGACAGGGGCGCGCGCCAAACCGCCGTCCCTGGCGGCACAACTGCGCGGGCACAAGGGCATGGAGTTGACGTTGGAAACGGTGATGTCGCTACGATCGCGCGGGTTCTTCATCACGCCGGAGGGCCGGTTGCTGGCCAATGAAGGCGAGATAACGATTGAGACCACCGCCGGCGCCTCAATCACGATCCGCTTTGGTGAGACCGATGGTGAGAACCGGACGATATTTATTACGGTGGGCGGCAAGGATACCGAAGCGTTGGACAACCGGTTTGCCGATTGGTATTACCTGATCTCGCAGGCAGACTTTAAGCGTTTGAGGAAGTAGACAAGCTACCGCTTCTCAGCGGTCTGTCACAGGCCGTCCGCCAGCGCAGCATGTACTGAGGCACTGCCCCCAATTGCCCTCCACCGCAATCTCCCAATGAACCGCTCCCTCACGGTCACGGCTCGGTGAGCAGCATGCATCGTCTCACCGAGCCAAGACCGTAAGGGAGCGGTCCCAAAAGTGCAGAAACCAAACGGGGCACAGCAGAGATTCTGGCCGCTACCCCCTGACAATCAGTCGATGGACCACAGACGGAGCCTTTGCCGTGGTCTCGACTGTCACTTCATACCGGCCCGTGCACGCGCGCAGCAGGATGGACTCAAAATCCCTGTCACACACCGTGAAGCGATGTTCGCGGCCACAGCATTCCCGCAGCACAAACCCTTCCATCCGGCCGTTACAGCCAAAGTTGACCTCCGTGATTTTTCCGGAATGAGCAAGACCGTGCTCTACAACGTCCACCGATGGCACCTCCCAATAACCGAGTGGTGAGGGCGGGACGGTATCCGGATTACCACCCAATTCGCTCACCCGCGCACCAAGATAAACGAGGTAACGCTGCAGCACCGGGTACCATCGATTGGCCGGCGACATCTTAAGCAAGCGCCACTTGAGGATTGCCAGCGTGTTGCGCTCCGGCCCCAGCAAAGTAGCCGGCGTACCGACGGGGATGCGAATCTGGAATGTGCCCGTTACGTAACGCCAGTTGCGAAACGCCTGGCGAACTACGGAGAACGCCGTCGTATCGGCATTCACCTTCAAGGACTCGCCTTCCGGCGAGGAAGCAAGTCCTGATCGCACAGCGATGGCTAGCCCCCGCTGGCCCCCATACTTCTGTATATTCCGGCGCGTAGTAATGCGCCGCACCACCACGTTGAACTCCTGCCCGGTCACCACCGTGGTCGGCAGATCGATGGTCAGGAGTCCTGCAAAGTTGTCGCCGCTTCCCGGCGGGATCGGAACATAGGTGACACCCTGAGTAACAGGGCAGGAGACCGTATGAGCATCCGGCGCGGAAAGCTCGCTGAAGCTGTAGAGCTTCGAGGCGAGCGCAAGCACGTCGCTCGCATTTACCTGGGGCCAGTAGATGTTTGCCGTGCTGCCAACCGGCGTGTTGCCCCAGTCGATCATCAACTCGTCCGGGTAGTTCATCAACATGCCCGGCGAGTCGGCCAGCGCCAGGCTCGGCCGAACGTCGAACGTCTGCGGGATGCGGTGCGAGGCCGCGCCGCCCGGATTGTCCGACGAGGTGAACTGCAGATTCCGTTGCGCCAGCTTGTCGGAGTTCTCCGGGCTCAACGTCACGGCACTCGAGTTCAGAATCGGGGCGTCGTCACTTGCAATCTCCGCCACCAGGCAGTGATGCGTTCCGTTGAGCAGCGCCTGAATCTGCTGCCCGTTGATCACGTTGGTCTGGTCGTAAACGTTGAGGAAGCAGCCGAAGTAGGCCCACTTGGAGTCGCCGATGTCGAGCGTGATGTCTTTGTTGTTCACGCCGCCGGGATTGTAGTCGGAGTTTGAGCCGAGGTTTCCCGTAGCGAAGAACGGAATGGTGTGATTGCCAACGCCCACCAACGGTGCAGAGGGGTGCCCGCCCGTTTGCGTGCTTAGATAAGTGTCCGAAGGTTGGAAATCCGTATCGGCCGTCTGCGTGGACCAGAGGCGGAAGAACACTTTCACTTTGCTCGCCACGTCGCCCGAAAGCCCGCGCAGTCGCACGCGCGCCACGGCGAAGTTGTAATTGTTGTAGATGTTGATCGTCGGAATCGGCGGGAAGGTCGATGGAATGTGGATGTCCACCGTCACCGGCGTCACCGAGGAATCGCCGGATAAAGCTCCCGACTGCCCGGGCAGCAAGGTTGAGAACGGGTCGAAACCCGAAGGATCGCTAAAATTGTTGTTCAGATAGCCGAGCAGTTGCGTGATGTAGGTGAACGCACCGGATACACTATCGGCCCCAAAGGCAGGTCCGCCGCCAACGGGTGTGTTGTTCAGCGCCGGCACGGCTTTGAATACGCGCAGATCCTGGCTTAAATAGAAAACGTTGTTCTGCGCCGGGTCAATGTTGGTGAAGTAAGGATCGGCTCCCGCAGTGAGTTCGAAGATGGTCGCGCAGGTGGCGCCGCGCGGAATGGATCCACCGGCGTTGATCTGCCCATCCAGTTCGAGCACACGAGCAGCCTGTCCCGTATTTGGGAACTGCGCTAGCGACGCTGCGGTAAACTTGATGTCGAACGCAATTCGAATGCGTTGCAGCCGGCCCGGCTGCAACGCATTTTCAAAGTCGATCGGCGTGGAACTGCGCGTGATGGAAATGCCCGGGATATTCGCAAATGCACCCGTGAATGCAGGCACGGTGACTCCAAGGGCGTTGAACTGGTTGATAGTGAATCCTTCGAGCACGAGCCAGAACGCATTGTTGAATCGCCCCGCGTGCGTGTTAATTCTAATTCCCTTTCAAGTTGAGACTAACTATCCATGGCCAGGACGTGAGACTGCGCATTGCTTTAGCATCTCCCGCCATACGCGGGAGGCCCGTTTCAAGTTGATTGATGACAGCCTCCATTGACTCGAATACGCGATT
>CAIRSA010000433.1 GCA_903881085.1 uncultured Acidobacteriia bacterium | reverse complement strand
TTTCATAGTCAAAAAGGCCCGGCGCTTCAGCTCGCTTGAATGTCCTACTGTTCATTCCATTCCTGCACCATCTTCCATGCCAGTCCCACCATTCATTATCCGATATCTATAGAATAAATGGGTTTTTGGAAGTGCCCTTATACTCAGCAGCATAATCCGCTCACCGTTCGTCCAGTAGCAACAACCCGGCAATTGCCTTTTCCAGAATTATCTTCTACCCGATCTGCCAAACCCGTCAGATACGGGGAAAGCAAGTAAGGATAAGAAATCGGTTTCTTAACGTTCCTGAGTAACCATTTTATGGAGTCAGCACGATGGGGCCATAATCTGGAATGGCCTTTACCAATGCGTAGTTTGCTCCTTGATAGTTCACGATTTGCGTCGGGATTGCATACCCCGACTGGGCCGCCGTGACAACGCTCCAGCTATCGGGCAGGCGAACCTTAATGGTTAGCGGATAGTCGAAGGTGGCCGGATCCATCTGAGAGTTCAATTGAATGGTGATCTGCAGTTGTCCGGCGTCGATTTGGGACGTTAATGTCGCGGTGTCGCGCTCCTGACCGTACAACGCAACATCATCCATAAAGCCCGTCCACAAGTCATCTCGGTGCTGGTTGTAGAAGTCCAGCGCTTTTCCATAGGCGACATACATGGGGTCAGTATCCCAAGTTTTGCCTTGGTTTGCCCAATGGATGAAGATACATGCCCATCCGCGATAATAAGCACTGGCCGGATCCAAGCAATTTTCTAAGCGGGCCGTCGTCTTTGCCAGAGGGCCGCAAAAATTTCTTCCTTGCGCTGCAGCCAACGCATTGATGTTCAAATAATCGATCATGTTGGCCCGATTGATCATTTGTTCATTATTGTTCAACACTCGTGTCGAATTCGCAAACCGGGCAATCGCATTCCGGTAAGGTTGGCAGCTGCCCTGTTGAGGAGGAAGGAAAAGAAACGCGGGAACAGTTGCTCCAGCACAAGCATGCATTTTTGTTTTTTGCCCCGTAATGTATTTATCAAGTAGCGCTTGTGACTCCGCAACCTCCCAGGCCCAACCGGGCCACCCATCACCAGCCACCGGATCGGCTGCGTGCGACATTGAATGCGATGCCAAATGATACCCCTGTGAATGGACTTTGTTCCATAAGTCCCACGTCCCCATCACGTTCGTGGCGCCCTTGATGTAGTTCGCCAATCCGCGACCGACAATAAGATTCCAGGTGAGATTTAGTTTTCCATATCTCCTCGACTGGTCCAGCGCCAACCAGAACGGGACATCCGGGGCTTCGTTATCATCAATGCCTAGGCTCATGGCCGCCAGCTTGTCATCCTCCCACAGACAAATTGAGGCCTGTCCTGGGGCTGCCGGCCAGACCTTACCCGTCAAAGTAAAGCGCGGTTTCGTTGGGATGGCAGCAAGGTTGCGAAGCTTTCCTTGCGGAGGGTCAGCCAGGGGCCGCAACCATGGCGTCCATCCGGCATAACTCGAATAGAATGGGAGCATATCAGCACGGCCATTGAGATCTGCAGCCGTGGTAATGGTCTGCCAAACTGTTTGCTTCAGCCCATTGTCGCCCCCCGGATTGTACACATATCCGTAGGGATCGACGTATGACTGCGCAGGCGCCAAGCAGACAAACAAGATTAGCCCTAAACAAACCAATCCATTTTTGAATTTTAAAGCCATATCATTAGTGAAAATAAATTAATTTCCGAGCAAATCACAAAAATCTCGAAGGAGATGCTGGAGAATATCGATCCGACGACCAAATCAGCAAATTCCATTGGGAATGAATAGCAAAGCAAATCCAAGTTTTTTGGTAAGGAGCTTTTTCAGCGTCTTGTTGGAAATTGTGCCAGATCGCCCTTCCCTGCTTACACCAATCGAAATCATTCGGGCGATAACTCAGCAAATGGGCAGCAGATACTGAGCCAACTCCATTTACCGCAGAACACTTTGATCACAAGGATCTGATAGATAGTGTGTTATGAAACTCTTTCCGCTAATTGTTTTCGCTTATCATGGGGATAGCATTCGCATCGGAGTGTAAGAAAGGCCGACACCCTGTCGGAATTCCGACGGCGCCAGCAGTTTCGCCCCATCTTTACGCTAGTTCTAGGCCCGAAGGCGAGCGCCTTGCGAGCGGGGGGCTCAGTCCAGGGGATTTTCGGAGTTCGGAGAGGGTCGTTGCTTAACGGTGAAAAGGGTCACAAGGGACAGGTTTGGTTGTGGACCTCTTAAAGACCTGGTGGGGATCTAACCTTCCACTTGGAGACCACCCGGACTCCCTAGCGGACCCAAGCTCCTGCCAGAAAAGCTCGAGCGCGGCGCCCCCCCGAAGATTCCGTTGACCAAAAC
Organism: uncultured Acidobacteriia bacterium; assembly: GCA_903881085.1. GTDB lineage: Bacteria > Acidobacteriota > Terriglobia > Bryobacterales > Bryobacteraceae > CAIRSA01. Next base: position 287 of record CAIRSA010000433.1, on the reverse strand, counting down.
AGCGCCCCAAAGAGTTTGAACTAGACCGAGGTTGCACGCCGCCCACCCGAGTGCCTCACAATTCGGAGGCGCCTTGGGCGCCCAGCGTCCACCGGTAGGAACAAATAATCCAACCCCGCCCGGCATCAGGTCGTTGGATGGGACTACCTAGCCCGCATGTCTCACGGCATTCTGGGAATGGAGCAAAAAGGCTGAATGATTTCGAGATCCGGTGGAGAAGGTTCTGAAGAATGGTACGGAGAGGCTCGGAATGAGGGGGGAAGTGAGGTGCACTGGTCTTTGATGGT
>CAIRSA010000432.1 GCA_903881085.1 uncultured Acidobacteriia bacterium | reverse complement strand
GAAGTGGACCGGCGAATCGCCGGTCCAGACTCGAATTTTTTACGCCTTCCAATGGAGCCACACCCGTGAGGCGCGGTGCCTAAGAGTCAGTGCGTTCAAACGTCGCTGACGCAACGGAAACTGATATTGGTGGTTGCGCTGTCCGGAGTGTTTGAGGTCCGCGCGGCCACCCGGTAGCGGTTGCAGTACGATTTGTGGCAAAGGTAACTGCCGCCCTTCATTAGCTTCGCCTGTCCTTGCGGCGGCCCAACCGGATTCAGTTTCGTAGCCGTCACATGCCAGGTGGGATGAAACCAGTCATTACACCACTCCCAGGCATTGCCGGTAATCGTATAAAGCCCGAAACCATTGGTAGGATATGCATCGACTGGCGCAGTGCCGTGGTATCCATCCTCGGCCGTATCCACATCGGGAAAATCGCCCTGCCAGATGTTGCAAAGATGCTTTCCGTCAGGCGTCAACTCGTCGCCCCACGGATAGGTTTTCTGCTCCAGCCCGCCGCGCGCGGCAAACTCCCACTCCGCCTCGGTCGCCAGCCGCTTTTTGGCCCACTTTGCATACTCCGCGGCGTCATTCCACGACATATGCACAACGGGAAAATTCCCTCGCGAATCTACATTCGATTCGGGCCCTTCCGGGTTCTTCCAGTACGCTCCGTTCACCCGGCACCACCACTTCACGCCCGGCGCGCGCTCCTGCACGTATTCCGTTGCAACATGTGTGTGGAACACAAACGACCAGCCAAACCGTTCGGCTTCGCTCTTATATCCGGTCTTGCCAACGAATTCGCCGAACTGCGCATTCGTCACCGGGTACTTGTCGATGAAGAACGGATCCACCGTCACCTTGCGGATCGGGCCCTCACCATCCTGCGGAAATGCTTCCGCCGATTCCGTACCCATCCAGAATGGCCCGCCATCGAGCTTAATCATGTCCTCAGTGGATCCGCCAGTAGTCCGCGTACGTTCTACCGACCCTGCGCGCGAGATCTGCAGCAGCGCCGCCCTCTGCTTGCTGGGCACGCAACAAGGATGCGCCTGGACTATTGGGTTTCCGCTGCTCATACCGCTTTTACCGTCTCCACCTTTGCCTTCGCCTTCAGACCGTCAATGTAGTTTTCCATTGCACGTTCCTGTTTTTCCCGGTAGAGGGTTTCGATGATCTGCTCTTCCACTTCCTGCAACGGACGGGCGCCCGCCGCCACCTTGTCGTATACCCGCGCGATGTGGAATCCGAACTCGCTGCGGAAGATGCCGCTGGTTGCTCCCACCGGCAGATTGAACACGATATCTTCAAACGAATCCACCATCTGGCCGCGTGGAAAGTATCCCAGGTTTCCGCCATTGCCCGGGCAATCTGAACTCTCATTGGCCAGTTCGGCGAAGTCGGCGCCGGCCTTCAATCTCTGTTCGGCTTCTTCGATGGCCGCCTTGGCCGCCTCTTCGCTATTATTCTCGTCGACGTTCTTTACGATGTGCGCTGCACCCAATAGTTCCGGCGCCATGAACTGTTCCTTGTTCTTCTTGTAGAACTCCACCGCGTCTTTGTGTTTGGGTTTCGCCACGCGTGACGACACCTTGTTCACCAGTCGCTCCAGCCGGAAGCGGGTCTCCACCTCGTGACGTGCATTCGGATCCACGCACTTGGTATGAACCCCGGCCTGCTCTTCGATCGCGGCAACGGCCTCGTCTATCTTTTCCGCCGGAATCGGTTCCGGGTCCTTCCACGCTTCCTGTTTCAACAGGGTCCGTTCGATCACGTTTTCACGCGACCATTCCTTCAGCTGGATCTCACGCGCTATGGGATCCATGTCCTGCATCATCTCTTCATAGCGCGGACGCATGGCATTGGCTTCATCGCGGATGATTGAATCTTCCACCCGCTCGCCGTTAATCATCAGTGGCATTCCATACTATTCTAATCGCATAATGCCGCTCATGTGGCCGTACTTTATCTTTGGACTACTTGACTGGGATGCCCCATCCGTTTTAACCTTACCAATCATCGGCCTAATTTCATGATTCTACCTACAACATACTTAGCAGCACTTCTCCTCAGCATTCTGACAATGATTTGCTGGGGATCCTGGGCGAATACCCAGAAGTTGAGTGGTAAGTGGCGTTTCGAGCTCTTCTACTACGATTACGCGCTGGGCATGCTCCTAACCGCCACTCTTCTCGCCTTTACGCTGGGAATGTTCGGTTCTGAAATTACATTCATCGATAACATGATTATCACCGGAAAGCGCCAGATGGCATACGCCGTGGCCTCGGGAGTGATCTTCAATCTTGCGAACATGCTGCTGGTCGCCGCCATCACCGTCGCCGGTATGGCGGTAGCCTTCCCGGTGGGGATCGGGTTGGCTCTCGTCATCGGTGTCGTTCTCAACTATCTCATCAAGCCGCAAGGCAATCCGATTCTGCTCTTTGCCGGCGCCGCAGTGGTTGTGGGTGCGATTATCGTCGATGCCATGGCCTATTCCGCTTACGCCAGGGACAACTCGCCTGCGCCTCTGCCCGGAAAGAAGAAAAAGCAGGTCAACAATGGCGCCAAGGGGATTCTCTTAAGTTGCGCCGGCGGTGTCTTGATGGGGCTCTTCTATCCCATCATCCAGTTGTCGAGGGATGGTGAACTCGCGCTGATGCCCTACTCCATTGGGTTCTTTTTCTCGCTGGGCGTTTTTGCTTCCACATTCCTGTTCAACCTCTACTTCATGAATCTTCCCGTTCAGGGCGACCGCGTCGGATTTTCCGATTACTTGCGCGGCACACGCAAGATGCACTTGCTTGGCTTGCTTGGCGGCGCAATCTGGTGCATTGGCGCGGTCTCCAACTTTCTGGCATCGGGAGTTCCTGCCGAGGTCAATGTCGGGCCTGCCGTCAGCTACGGTCTCGGACAGGGCGCTACCCTCATCAGCACGTTGTGGGGATTGCTGTATTGGAAAGAGTTCAGCAACCCCAGTCCCAAGGTGAAGAAACTGATTATGATCATGCTTGGCTTGTTCGTGGTGGGTCTTGCGATGATCTCAATCGCCCCGCTGTACAAGTAGGCTCAGGTAATTTTCTCAATCAAACTAGGGGAATTAGAAACTCCCTAGCTATAGCAGCGTGTTCGTTTTCCCCCTATAATTCAAGGGTGGAGAACTCATGATCAGGCTACTGACGATTAATCCGATTGTGTGGTTGGCGCTCATAATGTCCGCGCTCACCATCGGTTGGTGTATGAATTTGCTCCGCAAACTCTCTCATCCACATCTTCGCGTCGGTACGTACATGGTGGCTCTGGTGTGCGTATTTCAGGGCGTCCGCATTCTGCGCGAGGAGGGGCTTGTTCAACTTCCATTGAATCCCTCCATGGTCAGCGTGGTGGAACTCTGCGTCACGATTCTCTACTTCTGTCTTATCCTGATTTTCCAGATCCATAATCAAGAAGACAAGAAAGAAAAATCGCGCCTGCGGTTGGCTGAGGCATCTGAGAATACGAAGGTAGTGGGCGACCCGATTCGCCGCCGCGTACTGCAAAAGGCACAAGTGCTCTGAGCGAAGGCGGCCTCAGCCCAATGCCAAATAGTTTTTGCCGAAATCCAATGGAATCCGCGGTGCAAGAATGCAAGGACTGCCAAGGGATTACGAATGGGAGCCGGCTTGATTGCCCTCGGCGTTCTCCACTACAAAGCGCGTTAATCCGGCGGAAAGCGCTAGCTGTGTCAGGCCGGCAACGTTGTTGACGTTGAGTTTCTTCATCATCGTCTTGCGGTAGCTGCGTACGGTCTGCAATCCCAGGTCGAGCATTACCGCAATTTCTTTGCTCGTCTTGCCCTCGGCAACAAGCCGCAGCACTTGCAATTCACGCGGCGAGAGACCTTCCAGCAAGCTCGGCACCTGCTTGGCTTCCATATCGCCGCGCTGGATTCGATTGAGCAGCCTGTCAGAGACCTGTGGGCTCATATAAGAGCCTCCCTTGGCCACGGTCCGCAATGCGTCCAGCAGATCGCCGTCGGAGGCTTTCTTCAACACATACGCCCGAGCGCCGCTGCGAATGGCGCTGACCACGGAATGCTCATCATCGTACATGGAAAGTACAATGACGCGCGTCTCCGGGCAGTGGCGCAACACTTCAGCGGTGGCTTCGATGCCATTCAGTCCAGGCAGTCCGATGTCCATCAGAATGATGTCAGGCAGCAACTTCTTGCATACCTGCACTGCGTCTGAACCAGTCTCTGCCTCACCGACCACTTGAAACTCATCGTTATGTTTTAGAATGGCACGAATGCCATCCCTCATTATTTTGTGATCGTCAACAAGCAATATATCGTATGGCAACGTTCTCCCTCATACATGCAACCGCTGTCCCGTTTGAGATTGTGGTAACACTCTCTTCGGAAGACCTCCAAGACAAGCTACTCTGTCGGGCCTTTTCCTGACGATTGCTCTTCGTGTTCATTGTACTCTAATTGTAACTGATTGAGGTGGGATTCTGGCAAGTGGCTATGGCTTGACCGTTGTACGGTAAATAATTTTAACAGTAGTTCCCTTGCCGGGCACACTTTTCAACTTGCGCTGCACCCCCGCTTGCAAAGCGTGGTGCGCCATCAACATTAATCCCATTCCAGATGATTCAGGTGGCAGGTTCTCAGTGTTAAATCCTTTTCCATTGTCGCGAACCTCGACTGTCGCACCGCGGGCCGATGGACGGGCAACTACCTCAATCTGCGTCGCGACGGAATGCGCAACGGCGTTGTCCAGCGCCAGTTCGCAGATCTTGTAAATTGCGTTCCCAACGGTAAATGGCGCACGGATAGAGTGGTCATAGGTAAGCCGCAGAGTGCCTTTGAACTGGTCGCGGTACTTGCTGCACAGCCGCTCCATGGCAAATTGCAGACCGGCCCGCTCCACAATCGCCGGGTTAAGTTCGTAACTGAGTCCTCGGACCTGCGTCATGGCTCGCTCCAGCATCTCCTGAATCTCGGCTGTGCGGGCGGTGATCTCCGGAACACGGGCCTGGAAGTCCATTCGCAGCACGTCCAGTTGCAGGCCAACCGCGGACAGCACTTGGCCGACTTCGTCGTGCAGCACCCGCGCCGCGCGCGCTCCGTCCTGTTCCCTTGATGTCACCATCGCAATCAGCATCTGCGTTGGGGATCGTTCTTCTTTTGGCACTGATTGTTATTGTTGCATGCTTTGCCGCCGCTGCAATCATAATGAAGGGCATGAATGCGCGAACACTGGGCCGTGCCGGCCTCGATATCAGCGATGTGGGCGCCAGCGCCACTCTGCCTCTTCCTATTCTCCATGCACTGCCGCCGCAATCTTCGCCGCGCCAACCCGCGATGGTATCGTCGCCACTTGTAGCCAGTATTCCACCGTCGACCCCAATAAATATAAGTATTGCGAAAATGTCGAAGGCTTCACCAGGTAGCCGTTGCACCCCAACACATAGCATTCGCTCACATCGCGCGGCGAATCGGAAGTTGTCAGCACCACAATCGGTGAGGTAAGCCCCACCGGCGCGCACCGCGCCCGCTGGATGATCTCGCGCCCGTCGCAGTCCGGCAAATTCAAATCCACGAACATCAAGTCCGGGGTGACGCCGCCGCGTGCCGGATCGAGCAGCGAAAAAACCTCCTCGCCTGAAGTCGCCACTACCAATTGCACGTTCGCGCCCAGTCGCTGGATGCTGCGCCGGACAACCTCGCAATCGGAAGGGTTGTCTTCCACCAATAGAACGATATCTGGCGAATGCCTCATGTGCGCCTCGCTAAAGTAAATTTGAAGTGCGACCCTACACCGAACTTGCTCGTAACCCACAGCCGCCCGCCATGGCGTTCCACGATCTTGCGGCAGATCGCCAACCCGATCCCGGTGCCCTCTTTTGCTGCACCCTGGCTCACTCGTTTGAACGGCTGAAAGATCATCTCCAGATGTTCTGGCTTTACTCCGACCCCGTTGTCCTTCACCCCAAACACCCACTCATCGCCTTCATTTTCGGCGGTGATATCAATTTCCGGCGTGCGCCCATCAACGAACTTCAGCGCGTTGCCGATCAGGTTCTGGAACAACTGGCTGACCAAAGTACGATCGCCGTAAACGTCGGGCAGCGGCGTTACGCGAATCGCCGGATTCAATTCGTTTCTCAGCCCGGTAAGGGCTTCCAGCGCCGTGTTCACGCACGCCCCCAGCGGAAACTGCCTGAACTCGATATCTGCCCGGCCCGCGCGCGAAAGCTCCAACAGATCGTTGATAAGCCGTTGCATGCGGGTTGCGCCCGACTTGATGTGTTCAATGTCCTTGCGCGCATTTTCGTTTAACTCTCCCTGCAGGTCTTCGTCCAGCAGAGAGGTAAACGTCAGCACCGCCCGTAGCGGCTCCTTCAGGTCATGGCTGGCAATCCGCGCGAAATCATCCAGCTCCTGATTCTTGTGCAGCACCGAACTCATCTCTTCCAGGATTTCAAACCGCCGGTTGCGCTCGGTTACGTCGCGCATGATGATGCAGATGTACTGTTCGCCATCCACATCCACATGGCTTGCATTCAATTCGACAGGCTTCTGACTCCCTGACCGGTCCCGGATGGTCGATTCGATATGGATCGACTCCCGCTGTTGATGGCCATGCCAGAAGTCGTACCAAAGTTGCCCGTCCTGCGGCCGGTGAAACGAGTCAAAGGAAGTGTTGAGTAGCTCCATCTGGCTGTAGCCCAGCAGCGTCGCGCCAGACTCATTGCAGTATACAAATCGCCCGTTGTCGCCCACCCAGAACACGCAATCTGCCGCCCGGTCGATGGCAAACTGTGTCAACCGGCGGCTGTGCTCGACCTGTTTGCGCGCGGTGATGTCTTCGGCGAAGCCCACCACACGGTGCAGTTTTCCCTCCGCATCGAACACGGGGAACGCCCGCTCACGAATCCACCGCGGAGCAAAATCCACCTGGATGCGGTACTCCGCCTCCCATACCGCCCGCTGGTCTCGCGATTCAAAGGAGGACGCCCGCTGTTGATCGTCGGGCAGAATCGAGGATTGCCAACTGCGCGCCACGCCCGGGCTTCCAAGATGCGGCTGGCCGAACACACGTTCAAACGATGGGCTTTCGTAAAGCAGGTTCTGCCCGCTGGCGTCGGTCATCCAGAACACCGCGTCCAACCTTTCCACAAGGCACCGGAACCGCTCCTCGCTCACTCGCAGATCCTCTTCCGCCGCCTTTATGCCGGAAATGTCCAACACCGTAATCACCACACCGGAAATGATTGCCGATGCGGTGCGATAAGGCAATATCCGCGTATACAACGGCGTTCCCCGCTGGTCCTGCGTCTCCCTTTCCACGGCCGCGCCGCCAGCCAGCACCGACACCACGTCGCGCAGGAAATCTTCATACTGCAGACGGTGCGAGATGTGATCGATGGGCCTTCCCACATCCTGCGATAGCAGATTGAACGTCTGTCCGATGGCCGGCGTAAAGCGGCGTATCTTCAGCTCGCGGTCCAGGAAAATCACGCCAACGTCCGTGCTCTGCAGCAGATGCTCCATGTCATTGGTTAGTTCGGTCAACTCTTCGATCTTTGCCTTGAACTCGTCGTTGACCGTGCATAGCTCTTCGTTCACCGAATGCAGCTCTTCATTGGTGGACTGCAGCTCTTCGTTGGCGGAAACCAGTTCCTCATTGGCCGACTGCAACTCTTCGTTGCTGACTTCAATCTCCTCCACCACGGCATGCAGATGCTCTTTGGTGTATTGCAGTTCCTGTTCCAGCGCCGAAATCAGTTCCAGCGATTCGTGCGTGACTTGAAACTCGCTGGGCACAATCGGCGTCGGCACGGCCGGGCGCAAGGGCTCTACGGTCAGCAGAAACGAACCTCTTTCGCGCGGCTTCGCCGATATTGGATCGATGGTCAGCCTGACCAGTTGCTCCGTCTCGCCGTCGTAAACGCGAATCCCCTCGTACGTTGTGGCGGTGTGTTTCCGCAGTACCTGCTGCAGACCCGCCCCGATTGCCACGCGTAACTCATCTTCCACCAGTTCCAGCACATTCAGCGTTGCCCGGCCCTCGCGTTGCCGCAGCAGCTTGATGGAATCGCCGAACGCATGCAACAATTCTCCGCGCTCATTCACCAGCAGGCTGGGCGGCACATAGCGATGCAGCAATTGCTCATAGGCCCGCAAAAGCGGCGGGTCCTGTTGCGATGATGCGCGGCTCTGCAAAGGCACGGGCATGCGCATATCGCCCGTATGCAGCAGTCCTCGCATCATGTTCCGGATCGGCTCCGGCCGCTTGCGGAATAACTTTGCTTTTTGATCCAGCACATCGAGATTCGCGCTCAAATCACCCACCGACTCCGATGAGCCCAGAAACATCAGCCCGCCGGGCTTCAACGCGTAGGTGAACGCCGCTACCACTTTGGTTTGCGCCGGCGCTTCGAAGTAGATCAGGAGGTTGCGGCATGTAACCAGATCCAGCCCCGCGAAGGGCGCATCGGTCAGCACATTGTGTTGCGTGAAGATTACCGACCGCCGGATTTCGGCTGCCAGTTTGAAGTCGTTGCCGCACTCCATAAAGAAGCGCGCTCTTCGGGCCTCGCTCACATTTCTAAGATCGTCGCGGCTGTAGACACCCGCACTCGCTTTGTTCAACGAAGCTCCATGGATATCGGTGGCGAAAATCTTCACATTCGGCATCTCGCCGCCGGCAATTTCATGCAGCAGGATCGAGATGGAATACGCCTCTTCGCCGGTTGCGCAGCCTGCCACCCATGCCCGGAACGGTTCGTTACGTTCCTGGCAGCTCAGCAGCCTGGTCTTCAATTCCGGCAACAGCGCGTGGAAGGCCTGATCGTCGCGGAAGAATGTGGTCACGCCGATCAGGAAATCATGGTACAGCGTGTCCAGCTCATCCGGGTCGTTGCGCAGCGTGTCTAGAAACGCTTCCATGCTGCCGAAACGCGATATCACCAGCCGCCGCTCAATGCGCCGCTGGACCATTGCAGGCTTGTACATCTTGAAATCGATGTTGTAGCGTGTCCGCAACAGGGCCAAAATCTCTTCGCTATCGGTAGGGGAAACACTTCCAGCCTGATCAGCTGCATCCGGCTTTACCTTTGGCCTGCCCAGATGTCTTAGTAGCGCCGCGGGCATCTGCGCCGGGGTGCCCACCAGATCTGTCGCTCCCGTGCGCAGGGCACTGCTTGGCATCCCGTCAAACTTCGCGCTCGAGGCCTCCTGCACCACAACCAGGCCCCCATGTTCCTTCACTGCCGCGATTCCGCGCGATCCATCGGTGCCGCAGCCGGAAAGCACCACAGCGATGGCGCGCTCCCGGGCATACTCCGCCAGCGACCGGAAGAACCGGTCTATGGGTAGCGGCGGCAACTGCGCCGGATCTACGTCATGCAATTCCACAACTCCATCCAGAATGAATAGATCTCGCTTCGGAGGATTCAAATAAATGCAGTTGGGCTCCAGCCTCATGCCCGTCTCTGCATGAAAGATTCTCATCCGTGTGCGCGGAGCCAGCAACTCCGCCATCAGGCTGCGGTACGTGGAGGACAAGTGTTGCACTACCACGAAGGCCATCCCTGACGTCGAATCCATGTTCTCGAAAAACTCTCCCAGACTCTCAACGCCGCCGGCCGACGCGCCGATGCCGACTATAAAAGTAGGACTCTTCTGGCTGGAAGATAAGTCCTCAGCCATTCGGGCCGCGGTAGATTGCTCGCTCATCGTACACCCCCATGCACGAAGCCAACAGGCTCCGGCTCTGTAAAACTTTGCGCCGAACCGAAATGGTTAAGCGCCCTCGCGCTCTATGCTGTCTGGTAGTTTGATTTTGGAGCCGGATCGGAAAGGATCGCCTCCAGTTTTCTGGGAACAGCGTCGCGGCATGCCATCAACTGAGCAGAAACTCGCAACGGCGGAGAACCGCCGCTCGCTTGCACCTCCAACAGATTCTGTTGAAACTGCTCCAGCACGGATGCCTTTGCGATCTTGCGTCCGTCCTTAATCAGGACCGCAAAAAGATCGCCCCGCAGCCGGCCAAAGATCTGTTCTTGCGGAAACGTGCGGGTTAACGCGGTGGCCACCTGGTCAACCAACAGGGACGTGAACTGCGCCTGCTTGTTCCAGCTATTCTCCAGACCTGCAATCAGCAACATTGGTCTGAACTTGCGCGACTCAGCCGATTCCAGATAGGTCTCCACCATCATGCGGAACGCCGGTTCCGCCAGAAACTGCGTGTCCGGGTCGCGGAACAGGTTCATCCGCAGAGTTGCCACACTGCGGTTTCTTTCGATGGCGCACACCAGCGCTCTTCCAATGAAGTGGCGGGTTTCCGGCGTTTTCACCAGATATTCCTGCGCACCGCTGCGCATCGCCGCCAGCGTAATCGACTCATCGTCTGTTCCGGACAGGACGACGATTGGTATATTGGGGAAATTGCTTCGGATGTGGGTAACGGTGAATAGCGCGTGCGAATCTGGAAGCCCCAAATCGAGAAATACTCCATCAAAAGGTTTGGTGTGAAGCTGCGTTGTCGCTTCGTCCAGCGAACGGGCAAAACTAGGTTCAAAGTTGCGGAAGTTGGATGCAGCCAGGGACCGCCGGATCCATTCCTGGTCGGCCTCATTGTCCTCGACAACCAATACACGAACTGTTGTCATAGAGTCCTTCTTACTGTCGGAATTTTGGCAAGGCCAGATTGACATGGGAGCCAACCTGTTTGAGTCCTTGCGACTATGGATTCCCATTTTGCACGTAAAGTGCCAGGGAAAAAGCGTCAAATGAAGCCCCAATTGCGTAGTTATTCGCAGCAATCGACAGGTTCAAGTGCGCAACTGCGCAATTTCCCCCAGTGTGGAAAATTCACCAATGGCCCTTGCACGCCATCGCCGGGCACAATGAAATCATGCGGATGTGGTGCCAAGCCACCGGCCTGAAGTAATATAGATCTCAAATGAAACGACATTCCACTCTGCGCAATTCATTACTGTTGCTGTGCGCGCTGCCGCTTTCCGCAGCGGACGCGCACATTACCCCAGCCGAGCGCAGCCGTGTTCTCCAATGGCTCGCCGACTCCCACAAAGAATTCCTAGCTGCCATCGAAGGTGTCTCCGAGCGGCAATGGAAGTGGAAGCCCTCACCGGACCGCTGGTCCGTAGGCGAAGTGGCCGAGCATATCGTGTTGGCGGAAGCCGGGCAGTTCGGCAACGTCAAACGTGCCATCTCGCTGCCCGCCAATCCCGATTGGGAAGAGAAGACGAAGGGTAAGACCGCGCGTCTTGAAGCCGTGCTGGCGCCGCGGCTCGGTAAGGCGCAGGCTCCCGAGCCGATTGTGCCCAAAGGTGAGATGACTCTCTCTCAAGTGAAAGAGCGGTTTGAAAGGCAGCGCGTGGAGATCGTCAAATTCGCTACGGAGACCGATGTGCCCTTAAAACAGTTCACCATCGACAACCCGTTCTTCGGAACCTTGAACGCCTACCACTGGCTGATCTACGCACCGCTCCACACCATGCGCCACGACAAACAAATCGCCGAGGTGAAGGCAACGGCGGGATATCCCGCAGGCCATTAGCCGCGCAATTTCTCGAAAATCTCAATCGATTTCCGCGCGCCCTCTTCCAGCGGAGTCTGCGGCAATCCAGGGAGCTTTTCGTGGATCGCCGTCGCATCCATGCGGAATGCCACCGGCACCTGATTGCCCGCGGCGCTGATCAGCTTCGCCGCGCCCGGCCGGATCTTATCAAGCAGTTCAATCAACTGCTCCATGCTTACAATTTCGCCCGCCAGATTGAACACATGCGCGCCCGGCAGATCGGCAATCGCCCCGCGGATAAACATCTCGGCGACATCTTCCACGTACTGCAAATCCATAAACCCGGTCACGCCGATGGTGAACGGCTGACCGTTCGCAATCGCCCGCATCGCCAGCGACGGGCCGGCGGTCAAGCCGCCATCGCGGCCCACTCCATACACCGTCCACGGCCGCAACCCAACGCTGCTGATTCCGTTGGCCGTGTAGAACACTCGAGCATTGCCCTCGTTGGCCTGCTTAAAGACGCCGTAATGAGTCGCTGGATGCAGCGGGTCATTCTCATTCAGCGCCCGCTTCTCGTACGCCTCTTCCGGTCCCCACACCGCCGACGAACTCGCATAGGAAACGCGCACTTCGCGGCCGGCATCGCGCGCCGCTTCGAAGACGTTCAGCGTGCCCATAACGTTGATCATGCCGCCGGAGATCGGGTTGGCCTGGCAGTACGGCATCAGCACCGCCGCCAGATGAATGATGTGTGTGATGCCGCCATCTTTCACCAGAGTCTTGATCCTGTCCGCGTCTTCGATCTGGCCTTGTTCGAACACGACCTTGTCGATCTCTTCCTTCGACGCAATCATCGACAGGCGTGCTGGATTCAGGTCGCGGTCATAGACCATGATGTCCACACCGCGGTCGATCAACCGTTTCACCACCCACGCGCCAATACAGCCCTGCGCGCCCGTTACCATTACTCGCATGAGAACTCCTGAAAGGATATGAAGTGCAAATAACGGATCTTATCATGTCCGCCTGCATCATGCGATATAATCGACAACATTCCATTTTCGGACGGGAATAGACATGAAAAACCAGCACATGGCCTGCGCGGCCCTTGAATCTTCCAGACGAATGCGGGCCACGAGCCGCGCCGAGCTCCGTTGTTCTGGCAAGTTCTTAAATGGACTTGCTCTGTTCGTCCTTCTTGCTTTAGCCGCCATGCCGCTTCAGGCGCAACGGAAGACCCCCAACATCAACACGGAAACGCCTGAAGGCGCGCTGCTGCAGAAGATCGGACAGGAAGGCGACGAGAAGGCCAAACTCGGGCTGATGGAACAGTTCACCAGCCAGCACGCCAAGAGCGAATCCGCAGGTTGGGTGCTCGGCCAGATGCAGCCCATCTACCTCAAGAACCAACAGTACGACAAAGCCATCGAAGCCGGCGAAAAGATTCTCGCCGCCGATCCATCGGATACCGAAATCGCCCACAACTGCCTCAAGGCCGCCGAAGCGAAGAAGGATTCGGCGCTGATTGTGAAGTGGTCCGATGCCACCTCCGCAGCCGCGCGCAAGACCGTCTCCTCGCCGAAACCGAAAGACGAAGAAGAGGCGGCCGCGTGGCAGAAGCAGGTCGATTACGCGAAACAGCTCGACACCTATACCGAATACGTGTTGTACGCACAGGCGCTGCAAACCACCGATCCTAAGCAGCGTCTCGATCTGTTCATAAAGCTCGAAGCGCGCAATCCCCAATCGCAGTATCTCGCCAATACGGAGCCGCAAATCTTCCAGTTGCTCATGCAGACCGGCGACAAAGAGAAGGCCATCGCGCTGGGCGAAAAGATCCTGCAGAAGGACGCTTCCAACGACGACATCCTGCTCGTCGTGGCCAGCCATTACTACGAAGGCAACAAGGACAAAGCCAAGGCCCTGCAGTACGCGCAGAAACTCGCCGATGTCGCGCCTACGAAGACCAAGCCCGAAGGCATGAGCGACGACGACTTCAACAATCGCAAGACGCTCAAAGTCGGTCTCGGCAATTGGATGGTTGGAGTGATCAACAGCAACGACAGCAAGTGGGCCGATGCTGACAAGGCCCTGCGCGTTGCGTTACCGAATTTGAAGAACAACAACGACCTTATGGCCGAGACGCTTTTCCACCTTGGCCTGGCTAATTTCCGGCTCGGCGAAGGCAAAACGCCGAACAAACAACGCATTCTTGACGCACTTCGCTACAGTCAGCAGTGTTCTGCGCTGAAGAGCCGTTTCCAGGCTCCGGCGGCGAAGAATGTGGCGGCTATCAAAAGCCAGTATCATATCCAGTAGTGAACATTCTCATCCCGAATCTTGGTTCCACGTCGTTCAAGTGGCAACTGCTTGAGATGCCCTCAGAGCAGGTGCTTGCCCGCGGCCGCGCCGAACGCGTTACAGACTATAAAGCCGCAATTTCCGCCATCGATCTGGGAGGCGCCGCAGTCGATGCCGTCGCCTTCAAGGCCGTGCATGCCGGGCCCAACTATCGCGGCACATACGTTGTTGACGATGGCGTCATCGCCGCGCTGGAAGAGTATCTTCCAGCCGCGCCCGCGCACAATGCCATTTATCTGACCGGCATCCGCGCCTTCCGCGAAGCGATGCCTTCCACGCCATTGCTCTGCGCGTTTGAAACTGAGTTTCACGCTACCATACCTGAGTCCGCAGCCAATTACGGCGTGCCGCCGGAGTGGCGTGAAAAGTTCGGCGTGCGTAAGTATGGCTTCCACGGTGCGTCGCACCAGTATGTTGGTGAATACGTAACCGCGCTGATGGGGCGGCCCGTACGAGTGGTCAGTTGCCACCTTGGCGGCAGCTCTTCGATGTGCGCCATCGACTGCGGCCGGTCCGTCGATGTCACGATGGGCTTCTCGCCCCAGTCAGGATTAGAGAACGCCACTCGCCATGGCGATCTGGACGTCTTCGCCGTGCTGTACATGATGCAGCGTAACGGCTGGAGTATTGAGCAGGTGTCGAAACAGCTCGCCGGCTCCGGTGGACTCGCTGGATTGTCCGGCATCCCGGGCGGAGACGTGCGCGACCTGGAGAAGGCCATCGCGGAAGGCAGTCAGGCCGCTCAATTGGCCCTGGACGTCTTCGTCTATGAAGTGAAGAAGACGATCGGGGCTTATGCCGCGGCCATGGGTGGCATTGACGTCGTCGCCTTCACAGGCGGCATTGGCGAGAACTCAGAGACGCTGCGCAAACGCTGCTGCGAAGGCCTGAAGTTCCTGGGCGACTTCAAGGTCGTAGTGCTGCAGACCAACGAAGAGGTAATCGTAGCCCGCCGCGCCTATCGCCGTCTCGCTGGCTGATTCACTTCAACCACCCTACTGCCGGATTCCCCTGCAATCCGCGCAACCCGGTCACCACGGCATCGGCATTCAACACCGCGCCATCCCAGCTGGTATGTGTATGTGGGTCCCCAAACAATGGATCCACTTTGGCGGGGCCCAGTTCGTCATACTGCTTGGCGATCAGCTCATAAAGATCGATGAACCCCACGCCTTCGGCCTTCGCGACCTCGGCCGCCCACTTTGTATAGCCCGTGTCGCTGCGCACGATCTTGCCGTCTTTCCACGTCTTGCGCGGCACCGGCGAACAGACAACAGGCACAGCTCCTTTGGCCTTCGCGCCCGCAATATACTGCCGCAGATACCAGCCGTAGGTGTGAACAACTTCATGCTTGCCGGTGATCGGATTGTCGACTTCTTTCGTCTCATCGCCGATGCCCGGTAGCGTGCCGCGTGCACGCGCCTTGTCGTCCAACGGTCCGTTATCATTGTGGCCGAACTGCATGAGCAAAACATCGCCCGGTTTTAAGCGAGCCAAGGTCTTCTCCCACAGGCCGCCATTTGTGTACGTGCGGCTGCTGAGTCCGCCCAGCGCGCGGTTCACCAGATTCATCTTCGATGTGTCGAAGCGGCTGCGCAACGGCTCGCCCCATCCCCACTGTCCGCCTCCGCCGTCGCCGCGCCCATTGCGCACCGTCGAATCGCCAATCAAGACGACTGACGGCAACCTCGGGTCCGCCGCTTCCTGCATCGGATACGGCGCGCGTTTCACGGCCTTGCCCTTATCAGCGTAAACGTCGCCGATCGGAATCGCCGCGCCAAACAACTTCAGCCCCGCGACCACGGTCGAGGCATTCAGATCCGCACCCTCCTGGCTGGTATGCGTGTGGTCCACTGGAAACAGCGGCTTCACCTTCTCCCCGCCCATCGCATCGTAGCGGTCGGCGATGATGTTCATTACGTCGACGAACGAGACCTTCGCCGCCATCGCAATCTCTGATGACCATGAGCTGAATCGCCCTGAGCCTCGCTCCACACGCCCGTCTTTCCAGACGTTGCGCACCGTCAATGAAAGCACTACCGGTGTCGCGCCTTTGGCCTTCGTATCGTCAATCATCTTTCGCATGTAGAAGCCGAAGGTGTGGACGGTTTCCTTCGTGCCATCGGGCTTTGTGATGTCGCGTGTCTCTTCGCCAAGCCCGGGCAGGGAACCGCGTGCGCGGCCCGTATCCAAAGGCCCCGCGTCGTTGTGCCCGAACTGGATCAGTACGAAATCGCCCGGCTTTAAATCGGCCAGCACTTTGTCCCATAGGCCTTCCGTGATAAATGTCCGGCTGCTGCGTCCGGCCCGCGCGCGATTCACGATCTTCACTTTCGAAGCATCGAAATAATCCGCGAACGGATCGCCCCAACCGCAGTGATTTGTATTGTTCGCCGTGGAATCTCCTACTACATAGATGGCCGGTGTCTCGGCATACGCAACGGCCATCAAAGCAAAAAACAGAAATGTTCTAGGTACCATAAGGCTTCACCGTTGTTGCACCAGGACTTGCAGGCACCGCGAATTTTCCGAGCGGATCAGGCTTCGCCGGATCGAAGATGCCGGCGTCGCCCGTCAGATAATCTTTCAAATCGAAGTTGCCTTTACGGATCGCTTCCACTACACACCTTGCAAGTTCATAGCTGCCCCAACTGGAATGATGCGTGCCATCGCCCGGCGCGAACGCCTTTACTGATTCCTCCGCGCCCATCGCCTCGTACAGCACTTTGCTCATCGCAGTCAGATCGATCAGCGGGACTTTTTCTTCCGCCGCCACCTGCCGCACCGCCTCTGGATAATCGCCATGCGAATTCGTGATTTTGCCGTCAGCGCCAAATGTGCGGCGGTGCATCGGCGTCACCAGAATCGGTTTCGCGCCCTTCTGCCTCGCATCGGCGACGAACTTCTTCAACGACGCCTTGTAGGTTGTGAACGCGCCTATGCCCTCGCCCTTCTGCTTTTCGTCGTTGTGTCCCATTTGGATCATCAGAAAATCGCCCGGTTTGATAATGCTCATCACCTTCGCCAGTCGCCGCTCTCCGATGAAGCTGGAAAGAGACTCGCCCGACTCGCTATGGTTGGCAATCGCAATCCGGTCTCCGAAATAGCGCGTCAGCATCTGCCCCCAGCTATTGTGCGGCTCACGTGGCTGATCGGTCACCGTCGAATCGCCGGCAAGATAAATGGTGGGTACTTCCACTGCTCGCACGATGTCGATACCGCACACCTTCGCCTGGGTGTTGTTGAACTCCAGCGTCAGCTTCTCGTCCCAAGCCCAAGCTTCCGATGTCTTCTCGCGATCCTTCAACTTCACTTCGCCGCCAGTCGATATCTTCGCCGTTCGCACATTCACTACAAAGCTGCGCACCGCGATGTTGCCGCGGTCGGTTTGCACTTTCTCCAGCATCAACCGCCGCAACTCGGCCTTCACCGTTGTGTCTGACTCGCCTTCGCGATCGCCCAGGTAAACCGTCACTCGATAGTTGCCTTCCGGCACCGCGACCGAGAAATAGAACGGCTTTTCGCTGGTGACAAAATCGCCACGCAGTTTGTTGCTGCCGCCTCGGTCTACCGCAGTCAGCGTTGCGCCGGGTTCAAATCCGAAGCCCGCTTCCGCGCTGTATTTCGATGCCGGAGTGACCTTCGTATAACCCGGCTCGGCCTCACCGGAACCGAAATCGAACTTGAACTCCGTCTGTGCTGCTGTGCACAGCAGCGGCAAACAAAACAATAACGCAGTGCTCTTCATTACTTTCTCCATGTTTCAAAATCGTCCGGGTGCGATGGATCAAACGCTGCGACATCGCTTGTCAAAAACCTTTTCAAATCCAGGCTGCTCGCGCGCACGCCTTCCACCACGCACTTCGCCAACTCATACGCACCGTATGCGCTGTGGTGCGTGGCATCGCGGCCGTTCCCAGCAAACATGGCTGGCGACTTCGCCGGCCCCAACGCCTCATACAACTTCGCCGACATCGCATGCAGATCGATCAGCAGCACGTTCTCTTCACGCGCCACTTGCCGCATCGCTTCCGGATAATCGCCCAATGTGTTTTTGATTCTTCCTTGGTCGTCGAAATTGCGCCGGTGCATCGAGGTCACCAGCACCGGAGTCGCCCCACGCCGACGCGCCTCTGCGATGAAGACTTTCAAATAAGCTTTGTAGGTTGTGAACGGCTCCACGTAGGTCTGCGGCCAGTTCTCTTTTTGATCGTTGTGGCCGAACTGCAGGAAGAGGTAATCGCCCTTCTTCATGTAGCTGAGCATCTTGTCGAGGCGCATACCGGTGATGAACGACTTCATCGTTTCGCCCGATTCGGCATGATTAGCCACGGCTACGCCAGGTCCGAAAAAGCGTGTGAACATCTGTCCCCAACTTGCGTTGGGGTCGCGCGGCTGATCCGTCACCGTGGAGTCGCCCGCCAGAAAGACAGTAGGCAACTGGTCTGCCTTCACCTTCTCGACAACAACTCCGCACGGATGTTCGCCAACAAACTCAACGGACAATTCGTCGTCCCAATTGAGCGAACCCTTTTCTCTCGGGTTTAATCGAACCTCGGTTCCGCCAGGTGCATTCGTAGGAGGCGGCGTAAGCCTGCTGTTTCGAACATTCACAGCGACGGTAACTTCGCGGAGTTCGCCAGGGGCGGTGCGCATCTTCTCAATCAAAAGCCGCCGCGATTCGGCTCGCAGCGAAGTGACGCAAGCCTCCGAAGGGCTGCCAATCTTCACTTTGACGAAGTAATTGCCTTCGTCGACGGCAGACAGGCACAGTGGTAGTAGGACAATTCCAATCTTGAGCATCCATGGAATATTTGATCACAAGTGGGCAATAAAAAAGGGACCCGGCTCGCCGGATCCCTTTTCAGACAGTGCTTCGTTATATTGTTCTAACGCCCGCGGAAGCTATCGCGGTAAAAGTCGTTGCGGTCATGTCGTACGTCGCGGAGTCTTGCATCCAGCGCCCGCTGATCGCGTGCCAGATTCTCCCGATCGCGGGCCGCCTCCCGGCGGCGTCCGAAGCGGATGTCGTCGTTGAGGCGGCAACGATCGCGCTCGATATCGGCGCGCAGCCGGCTGATCGCCATATCGTCATGGCGGATATCCTGGCGGTCGAAATAACGCTCGCCTGCCATTGCTGCCCCGCCGCTAATCAGCGCCGTTGCCAGCGCCATCCCTGCCGTGATTAATCTGAAGTGTTTCATTGCCGTTCTCCTTTTCCGAAGGCCCTTTTTCCTGCCTTCTGAATGAACGAACCCAGCAGTGTTCGCGCTGTTGCGCACTATGAACGAAGCTTCACGTTAAGGGATTTCATCTTCAAAACGTCAATCGCAAAGCAAGCTGAACTTGCCGCGGCGCGCGCGCAGAAAAGATCTTTCCAAAGGTGGCACTGTTGTCGGCAAAGGCATTCGGCAAATTGAGGTTCTCGCGATTGAACAAGTTGAATGCCTGCGCCTCAAACGTGAGCCGCAGTCGCTCCGCTATCTTAAACTTTCGCGACAACGAAAGATCCACTGAAGACAAGCCCGGCCCGCGCAGAATGTTGCGACCTGCGGTTCCAAACGAATACTTCGGTGGCACTGCGAACGCAGCAGTGTTGAACCAAATAGCTGCGGACGGGTTGGAGATTGACGGATTGCCAATCACGTTCGGATGGTCAGAGCCGAACGTGCCTCCGGTGTTTCCTGTGTTGCTGTTATCGAACTGCAGCACCGGCGTGAAGGGCTGTCCGCTCTGCCGAGTGATGATCGCCGCGCTCTCAAAATGCCGCAGTGCTGCATTGTGGAACGGCAACGCGTAGACATACGCCACCACCGCGCGCTGCGGTGCGTCGAAGCTCGAAAGCCCGCGCTCGGCATGATAGTTGTGGCTGTTCTGCGGGAAGTTGCGGTCGCCCGTGGTGCTCAGAAACGCCGACGTGTCGTCGATCGATTTTGAAAACGTATACGCCGCCAAAACGGAAAGCCCCTTAGCCAGCCGCCGATTGAACGAAAGCTGCAGCGAATGGTAGTTTGAATTCGCCCCGCTCTGTACAAAAAAGATGTTGCTGTATTGCGGATACGGCGCGCGCGATGCCACTGCCCCAGGGCCCGGCAGCGGCTGATTCAAATCGAACGAGTGAATCAGGTGCGTCCCCTTCGAACCCGCATAGGCCAGGCTGAACATGCCGATCGCTTTGACATCGTGCTGTACGTTCAGATTCCACGATTGCAAATAGGAACTGACCAGGTTCGGATCCAGCGTGCTGAGCGAAGCCGGCGGTACATATCCGCTCTTCAACGGGAAAGGATTGGCCAGCGTCAACAGCGAAGTCTGCGTTGGAAAGAACGCGTAAATATTGAAGTACGGCGGATTGAAATACATCGCTGAATTTACGGTCAGCATGCCGGCATCGTAGTAGAATCCGTACCCGCCGCGAATCACGGTGTTTTCCGCTGGAGAATAAGCGAAGCCAACTCGCGGCGCGAAGTTGTTACGATCGGGCCGCAAGCCCGACCGCGAAATTCCGTTCGTTCCAACCTGCGCGATCTTGCCTGTCGCCAGATTGAAGGCCGACATACGATTATTCGGGTCTACCGGTGGACTGTCGTATTCGTAGCGCACGCCCAGATTCAGGGTGAGGAGGCGGCTGAGCTTCCAGTCATCTTGCACAAATGCGCCAGTTGCCGTTGCGCGCTGCGTCTGCGGATTATTCGATTGCGATTGCACCGCGAAGGATGGGTAGCCGAGCAGCAGATCGCTGATGCCAAAGCCGGAGATGGCGCCGGAAAACGACATGGAGCCGCGCGCCAACAGATCGAGAATCCCATTCAATTGAGTGTGCCGTATATCGACGCCCACTTTGATTCCATGCGCCCCCTGCACGATGGAAAACGTATCGCCCAACTGATAAGTTGTTGAGGCCCGTTCAATGGGGATTTGCGTCACGTCGCCAACCAGAGAGAATCCGGCCACATTGATCGCCGGATACCCGAAGTCGCGTGACTGCGTGGGCAGGTAAGAAACGCCCCACAACTTGTTCACATCGGTCTGATAGTTTTGCGGATAGACGTCGCGGCTCGACCGGTTGAATCCCACAATCACCGAGTTGATCGCATGCGCGCTGAAGCTGTGCACATGCTGAATCATGGCGCTGTGTCCGGTATCGTAAACATAGCCGCCGAACCCCGGCAGTTCCACGGAATTCTGCGTGAACGGTTCAAACAGATTCTTCTTGCCATAGCTGTAGCGCAGCGTCAGCCGGTCCGTCGTGCTGAAGTTGTGGTCTAACCTGCCATTGAATTGGGTGTTGGCGTCGCGCTGCACCGGCTGCCCAAAATGGTTGCCTGAACTGCCCGGCCCGGTGGCCAGTGGATAGAGGTCCAGCACCTTGTTCGCGAGCGGTGAAATGCGCGAGGAAGGTATCAAATTGGCTGGAAATGGTGCACCGTTGAACGGATCCTTCACCGCGCCGGGCAACGCCGAAAGATCGAAGCGCCGCTCGGCAGCCGTCGGCACCGTGCCAAAATGACTGAACCCTTCGCGCCCCCGTAACGCATCGAAGTTCGCGAATAAAAACGTACGGTTCTTCACTATGGGTCCACCTACGCCCAGGCCAAATTGGTTGCGGATCAGTTTCGCCATGCCCAATTGATCAAACGAATTCGCGGCATCCATCAGCCGGTTGCGCAGATACTCGTAGGCGAAGCCGTGCAGTTCGTTTGAACCGCTGCGCGTGATCACATTCACTTGTGCGCCGGCGTTTCGGGCATACTCGGCGCTATAAGAATTCGTGGCGATCTTGAACTCCTGAATCGAATCCACCGAGGGCTGCAGCACGTAGCGGTTTGTTTCAGGATCGTTGTTGTCGATGCCATCCAGAAGAAAGTTGTTGTACTCTTCGCGCGCCCCGTTGGCATGCATTGCAAAGCCACCGCGGCTGGCCATCTCGGAGCCTTCCGCAGCTGTTGTGACTCCGGGCGTCAACAACGCCAGCTGCAGAAAATCGCGCTGGTTCAAAGGCAGGCCGGCGATTCGTTCCTGGCCAATCACCGTGCCCAATTCGGACGATTCGCTGCCTATGGGGGCCGTGGTGGCTTGGACCGTTAACGACTGCTCATTGCCCGGTATCGAAAGCTGAAAGTCCACCCGGACATGCGCGTCGACAGCCACATCGATCGGCTGAGCCTTCGCCGTGGCGAAGCCTTCGGCAGCCGCGCTCACCTGATACGTCCATGGCATCAGATCTGTCACCCGGAAGTATCCGGACCCATCAGTCGCCGTTTGCCTTGCCCTTGCACGCGTCGAATCGCGGACCGACACTCTTGCGTTTGGAATCGGGCGGTGGGACGGGTCTAGGACATAACCCGACACCGAACCGGTTGTGACTTGCGCCACTGCTGCCTGCGCGAATACAAAAAAAGCGACGATTGTGCGCACGCGCGTCCAGTCTTGCATGGTGAGCTTTTATGATAGCTGGTGGCAGCCCGGACCCGCTATCGAATCACTTCGGTTCCAACCGCCATATTCAGCTGCCCGGCCGCAGTCAGATACGCTCCAACCAGGCTGATATAGGCGGTTTCCGTGGCCCGGAAATCGCGCTGTGCGTCCAGGTAATCGAGCAGCGTTGCCTGCCCCCTCTGGAAGGAGAAAGCGATGGTGTCGCGGATACGTCGAGCGGTTTCAAGATATCCATCAGGGCCGCCATATGGCCGCAATAGATTGGCCGTGCTCACTAGCGTGTAGTAAGCGGAATCCACGTCACTGAACACTTGCGCATGCGCCGCATCGGTTAGCCGCTTGGCGTGCGCGATATCGATGTACGTCCGCACTTTCTCGCCCTGGTTCCTGTCGAAAATACGGATCGGGATGCTGACGCTCATGCCGAAGTAACTGATTCCACCAGCATTTCCGAAATCCAGTCCAAACGTTGGATCCGTGGAGCCGTTTGAGACCGCCAGCTTGTGATCCGTGGACGCCTTGTCCACGGCCTGCATGGCGGCGCGCAAATCAGGCCGTGCCTGAAGTGCCTTGGCGTGGAAATCCTCCAGTTGCATGCGCTGCTCTTTGAAATCGAACGGCCCAGCGACGTCGAATTTGTCCACTGGCGTGCGATCGTTCAGCAACATCAGCAGTGTGATCTTTGCGGTCCGCGCATTCACCAGCGCGGTTTGGAAATCCGATTCGTACTGGACGCGCTGCAGCGCGATGCGGTCCAGATCCACCCGCGCAATATCGCCGAGTTGGAATCGGTCGCGATTGATGGCAAGTTCCTTATGGAAATACTCCAGGTTTGTTTTGGCGTTGGCCAGCAGGGCTTTCGCTTGCAATGTCTGCACAAAGGCCGATCGTAGGTTGAACAACAGGTTTCGTTCCAGGTCCAGTTGCTGCGATACCGCAATGGCCGTTCCCTTTTGCGCGCTTTCCAGACGCAGTTCACGCTTGTGTTGACGCTCGTGAAGATAATCGAATGCTACCAGCGGCAGTGCGCTCCCCAACGGGCGATATGGATTGCCGTAGAAGGGCTGCAACTGGTCAAGAGACATCGAGATATTCGGATTCGGCCTCAAATTGGCCGTGATCTCCCCGGCCTTCGATTCCTGGATGCTAAGCAGCCCGGCGCTCAAGTTGGGATTGGCCGCGTGGAACTTGTCGACAACCTGCTGCCAGGTGAGCGTCGTCTGCGCGGCCGCACTGCCGGCCAGGCAGATGCTCAAACAAACATGATTTAGAAAGAACCGCATCTTGCGTGTGCACATGGTTTCAAACCTGCAACGTATCGCCGTCGCGCGCGACCAGTGCATACAGCACCGGCGAAAGAAAAATCGATAACAGCAACCGCGACGCCAGGCCCGCCACAATTACGATCGCGAAGGGCTTCTGGGAATCGCTGCCGATGCCTGTGGACATCGCAGCGGGCAGCAGTCCCAGGCAGGCCACCAGCGCGGTCATCATAATTGGCCGCAGCCGGAGCAGGGAAGCCTCGAGTACCGCTGTGGCTATATCCAGGCCTTCCAGGCGCAGCTTGTTGATGAACGAATACAAAATCACGCTGGTCTGCACGGCCACGCCCATCAAGGCGACGAAGCCAAGCATCGATGAGACGCTGAAGTTGGTGTGCGTTAGATACAGCGCAAGCAAGCCGCCCACCGGCTCCGTAACCAGCACGCTCAGAAAAATGATGATCGGGAATTTGAGATTTCCGTACAGCGCAAAAAGTATGAGCACGATCAGCAACACCGTCAACGGCAGAATCACCTTCATCTGTTCCTGCGACGCGAGGTATTGCTTATACTCGCCGCCCCAATCGAATTTGTAGCCAATCGGCAGCTTTATCGCCTCATCTACCTTGCGCCGCGCCTCGCCGACGGCGCTGGCCAGATCTCGTCCATCCACGCTGAATTGCACACCGATGTAGCGAGAGTTCGATTCGCGGTAGATGAACGATGCCCCGCTGACCACGCGAATATCGCAGAACTGGCTGAGCGGCAAAAACTGTCCATCGGGCGTGGCGATGAGCAAATTCCGGATTGCATTTTCATCGCTGCGGTAGGGCTCCTGCATGCGCACCACCAGATCGAATTGGCGCTCGCCTTGAATCACCTGTGTTGCAGCCGTGCCTCCCATCGCCGTCTCAACCAGCGTGTTCACGTCGCTCACATTCAACCCATAACGCGCCAGTTTGGCGCGGTCGGGCGTGATGGTGAGGCTTGGTTGACCCAATTCTCGAACAACCGTAATGCCGGCTATGCCCGGCACAGCGGAGAGTATTTTCTTCACCTGGTAGGCTTTTTCTTCCAGCGTCGCCAAATCCTGTCCGAAAATCTTCAACGCAAGCGAACTTTTCAGCCCCGTCTCCGCCTCGTCCACGGCGTCCTCGGCCGGTTGGGTGTAGTTGAAGATGATTCCGGGAAAGGAGGCCAGTTTCCTTTGCACTTCGATGGTCAGTTGCTTCTTTGTTTGAATCTCGCCGGACCAGGACTTGTCTGAATAGGGCCGCAGTCCAACGTAGAACTCGTTATTGAAGAAGCCGGTGGCATTGGTTCCGTCATCGGGCCGGCCGAGTTCGTTTGCCACCGTGGTCACCTGTGGGAAGCTGAGCAGGATATTTTTGATTTGCGGCGAAAGTTTTGATGCCTCCTCGAATGAGATCGTGTAAGGCGTGGTGGCCCGAACCCACAGTGCGCCCTCGTCCAGATGCGGCATGAACTCTCCACCGATGAGCGGGATCAATAGCAGGGATGCGCCGAAAATCGCCAGCATGAAGGCAATGGTGAGTCCTTTATGATTCAGGCACAGACGCAGCATCCATCCATATCCATTGCGAATCCATTCGAAAAACGCCACGCGCGGTTCGTGAACGTTCTTGCGCAAGAAGTAAGCGCAAAGAACCGGCAACAGCGTGAGGGAGCAAAGCAGGGCTCCGACCAGTGCGAACGACATGGTGTCGGCCATGGGTTGGAACAGGCGTCCCGAAGGACCGGTCAGAACATAAATGGGCAGGTAGCCTGCGATGATCACCGCGACCGCATAAAAGATAGGGCGCTCTACGTCGTGCGCAGCTGCACGGATGACTTCGGTTACACTGAATGCCTCCTCGCCATGGCGCTCGCCCAATTCGCGAAAAATGTTTTCCACCATGACCACCGCGCCGTCCACGATGATTCCGAAATCGATAGCGCCGATGGAAAGCAGGTTCGCGGGAATGTGACGCCAGTCCAGGCAGATGAACGCGAACAGCAAGGAAAATGGGATCGTGACGGCCACGATGAGCGCTGTTCTTACGCTGAACAGAAACAATCCAAGAATAACCAGCACCAGCAGGATGCCACGCAACAGATTGTCTTCCACCGTCTTCGTTGTCTCTGTGATCAGGTCCTGCCGGTCATAGTAAGGAACAATCTTCACGTCTGGCGGCAACACGTGTTCATTCAACTCTTTCGTTACCGCCTCCACCCGTTTCAGAATCACCTGCGCCTGCTCGCCGACACGCATGAGGATGACACCTTCCACGGCCTCCTGCTGCTTCATGAATCCGAACTGCCCGAGCCTTGGAGCATGTCCGATCTCAACCTTCGCGATGTCCTTAACGTAGACTGGAATTCCGCCCTTCTGCTGCAAAACGATGTTGCCGATGTCCGTGGTGTCGCGTACCAGACCCAAACCGCGGATGTAATAGAATTGTCCGCCCTGGGAATAAAATCCTCCGCCGGCGTTGGCATTGTTATTGGCCAATTGCTGCGTCACCTGCGGCACGGTGATGCCGTAGGCGAACAACTTCTTCGGGTCAAGCAGTACCTGGTATTGCATTACGGTGCCGCCAAAACCCGAATCGGCGGCGACGCCGGGAATCGAGCGGTAGCGCCGCCCGATCAGCCAGTCGTCCATCGATTTCAGATCCTGCGTTGAGCGGTCGGAGCTTTGCAGCACGTAACGGTAGATTAACCCGCTAGGACTGAACATCGGCGACAACGAGGGCGCCAGGCCCGAAGGGAGCGATGCGTTGCCAACCCGCTCAAAGGCCTGTTCCCGCACGAAGTACGGATTGGCGCCGTAGTCGAAATTCATCTGCACGGAAGAGAGGCCGTACAGAGAAACAGAGCGCAGCGATTCCAGTTGCGGAATGCCGTTCATTTCGATTTCAATCGGAATGCTGACCAGTCGCTCGACTTCTTCCGCTGCGTGGCCCGGCCATTGCGTAATGAGCTCGACGTGTGGGGGCGAGAGATCCGGATAGGCGTCAATGGGCAGCTTTTGGAAAGAAATGGCGCCATACAGCATCAGCGAGAGCGCGGCCATCACAATCAGAAGGCGCTGCCGAAGGGCGAAAGAGACGAGGTTGGCGATCATGAATGTGTGTGCCCTATTTGATGATGTTGGCGAATTGCAGGAACAAGCTGCCATCCGCGACCACTGTCTCGCCCTCACGCAAGCCGCTGGTGATAGCGATCAGGTCGTCCTGCTGCCCATCGATGGTGACGCTGCGTTGCGCGAATTTTCCCGTCTCGATCTCTACGTAGACGATGGGCTCGTTCTTTTCGTCCCGCAGCAGCGCGGAGACCGGCACAACCAGTGTCTTGTTTCGCGTTCCGGTATGTACTACCGCGTCCACGAACATGTCCTTCTTCAGCAGCCCGCCCGGGTTTTGCGTAACGATGCGCACCGGCGTGGTGCGAGTATTCGGGTCGACGGAGCTTCCTATATAAGCGACCGTTCCGTGAAACTTCCTGTTGAACGAGGGGTTGGTTTCATCCACCGCATCGCCGCTTTTCACTGAAGGCAGATCGCGGTCGAAGATATGTCCCTGCACCCACACCGTGGAAACATCGCTGATGGCGAAGCACACCGTCTGGCCGGCTTGTACAACCAGCCCAGGCGAAACCAGCTTTTGAATGATGACTCCGGTGATTGGTGAGCGTACAGCAAGTTCCGTGTTGACCGGCGAGCCCTGTTTCTCCGCGGCTTCGATATCGGTAGCTGAGATGCCAAAGATGCGTAGCGCTTGAAGACTGTTCTGCACGTCGGTACTGGCGTCGTTATAGTCGGCTTCCGTGCTTTGGTAATCCTTCAAAGCGACTGCTCCGCGATCCAGCAGTTCCTTCATGCGATCCATGATGCGTTTGTTGTAGGCCTCGCGATTGCGAGCCTTGCGGTATGTGGCGATGCCGTTGGCCAGATCGGGGCTGGAGACATACAGCAGCGGCTGGTCTTTTTTCACCGGCGTTCCAAGGTCAGCCATGATCCTGGTGATCGGCCCGTTCACTTGTGTGATGGCCTGTGTGGTGTGATCGGCGTCCCAGTCCACGGTCCCGGTAGTATGAATGGCTAATTGCCAGGTGGTTGTACGCACCTGCGTTGTCTTCAAGTGTCCTAATTGTTCCGCCGGCACGGTGAACAATCCAGGCTGAACATTTTTCACATCTTCCACTTGTGCGGGCTTGGACTCTGTGGGTGTAGGCTTAACGCAAGCGGAGAACTGCAAGGTCAGGACCAGTACGAACAACATCCGCAATGGCAATTTCACGCGGTCGGTCTCCTTCGTCATTTCGGATTGCTTCTCATATGTCCATTTTGAAACAGTTCCTTGCTAGGCAGGATGGATGTTCACTATACTTTGTCTCGATTGTTAAGACGCCATCGGAGTGATAAAGGTTAACAGCTATCCGATTGCCCCGACAATAGATATCAGATCGTTGCCTGCAATTCAAGTGATACGGAGTTGCGCCAATGAGAAGCACCTGCGGGTGGTGTTGCCGATTTGCGAAGACGGCTCGCTGGTCTTCTGGGCTGGCTAGCACAAAGTCAGCAATCGACACGGAGTGACGTCAGGCGGTCATTTGACCTCGATTAGCCGCGCTTCGCATGTTGAAGCTAGTCTACGTCGCACTTTTATTCAGCGAAATGAACATTTCCGCCTTGGCCATGGATTTGCCTTAAGTATGGGTGCGCAGCGAAAGGCACGATAGCTGGCTCACTTCCAATGTCGACAGCTCTCCCAACAAATCGTGGTAGTAAAGTCATGGCTGCCTCAGCAGAAGCCATCGAATGGTTTGGCGGGCTGAGTCTCTTTGCCGGCAAGATCGTTCGTGAGTCCTTCGTCCGGCCGCTGGAGTTTACAGAGGTTCTAAAGCAGGTTTTTGAAATTGGGTGGCGGTCGGCGCCGTTGATCCTGCTTTCTGGCTTGGCTGTCGGTGCGGTGCTTTCGATGCATACCCGCTCTACTTTGGAGCGCTTTGGGGCGGAGTCGATGATGCCGACGGCCCTTGCCTTCGCCCTGGTGAAGGAGACCGGGCCGCTGATCACGGGATTGTTGGTGTCGGGCCGGGTTGGTGCGGGCATCGGAGCGGCACTCGGGGGCATGCGGGTAACGGAGCAGATCGATGCGCTGGAATCGCTGGCCGTAAATTCTTTCAAGTATCTCGCCGTCACCCGCGTAATCGCTTGCGTGATCGCCATGCCTCTGCTTACCGTATTAATGAACTTCGCCGGCATCATCGGCGGGTTCTTTGCCGAAACAATTACTTCCGGGACGTCGTTCACTTTCTACTTCAACTCCGCCTTCAGCAGCCTGACTTTTTCCGACTATATTCCGCCCACTCTGAAGACGATGGTGTTCGGCTTCATTATCGGGACCACGTCCGCCTATCTCGGCTATAACGCAAAGGGCGGAGCGGAAGGGGTTGGGAAAGCTTCAACCAGCAGCGTTGTGCTCTCCTCGATGTTCTTAATTGTGATCAATGTGATTCTGGTGAAGTTCATCTTCTTCTGGTATCCAGGGAATGGATCATGAGCGATGCCGTCGTTTTCGAATCCGTATCCAAGAGCTTTGGCCCACGGTCCGTGCTCAAGGATGTCTCGTTCACGGTCGCTGCTGGCACGGCGTTCGTCCTTCTGGGACGAAGCGGGACCGGCAAGAGCGTAACCCTGAAGCTGATTGACGGGCTTCTTAAAGCGGACTCCGGCGAAATTACGGTCGATGGCACGAAGATCACCGCCTTGAACAGTGCCGCATTAGCGCCAACGCGCAAAAAGATGGGGTTTCTATTTCAAAGCGCGGCGCTGTTTGACTCCATCTCCGTCGGGGAAAATGTGGCCTTTCCTCTGCGCAGAAACACGCAAAAGAAAGACTCCGAAATCCGCGACATCGTAAAAGGCATTTTGGAAAAAGTCGGACTTGGCAAGGAGTTCGACAGCATGCCTTCGGAAATGTCCGGGGGGATGCGGAAGCGGGCCGGGTTGGCGCGGGCGTTGGCTATGGAGCCGTCCATCCTGCTTGTGGACGAGCCCAGCGCGGGCCTTGATCCCATCACATCGACTGAGATCGACGAGTTGCTGATCGCAATCAAGACCGATCATCACGCCACGCTGATCATCGTGACACACAACATGCCAAGCGCCCGCCGGCTCGCAGACCAGATGGGGTTTCTTGATGACGGCAAGTTGCTGGCTCACGGCACGGTACAGGAAATGGAACAGAGTGAGCATCAATTGGTGCGGGACTTCATGAAGTCCAAACAGGGTGGATAAAATGGAAGGCACAAAGAAACTGATCGTCGGAATATTCGTGGCAGCATGTCTGCTGTTGTTTGGCGTAGGACTGTTCCTGATTGGCAACAGCAATCAACTATTCACGAAATCATTCAACGTTTATGCCGATTTTTCAAAGATTACCGGCATACAGAATGGTGGCAAGGTGCGTGTGGCTGGCATGGACGCGGGCTCGGTTACGCGTATCGACGTTCCAGGATCGCCCGACGGCAAGTTTCGCATCCATTTCCGCATCATCGAGAAACTGCATCCAATCGTCCGTAGGGATTCCGTCGTGACGATTCAAACCGACGGTCTGTTGGGGAACAAGTTCCTGCAGATCGATGCCGGTACGGATGCGTCGCAAATTGCACAAAACGATTCCATGATTCAATCCAAGGAACCCTTCGACTGGGGCGACTTGATGGATGAGATCAACGGCGTGGTGCATCAGGTGAACGGCATGATGGCCGGAATCAAGGACGAAATTCTCGATGTGCTGGTGCAGGTGAAAGGAACGGTGCAGTCAGCCAACCACCTTATCAAGGAAGCCACTCCGCATATCAACAGCATTGTGGCCTCGGCCGATAGGATAACGGAGAATCTACGCGAAATTATCGACGGCGTTCAGGCTGGCCAAGGTACTGTGGGCGGTCTATTCAAGGACGATGAACTGTATGCGAGTGTCAGGCGAAGTGTGGATAAGACGGAGGATGTTATTGGAAATATTCGCGACGTCACCGCCAGCACCAAAAAGATCGTCGCCAAGGTGGAAGACAGCGACATCGTTCCGGAGATTCAAAAGACCATTGAGAACATGCGGCACATTACCGTGCAAGTGAAGGATGCGGTGGATAAGTTCCAGTCGGCTTCCGGCGAAGGCGGAGTTGCTGAAAACCTGCAACAGACATTGGCCGGGGCCAAGGAAGCCATGTCTGACCTTTCCGACGACACCGAGGCGCTGAAGCACAATTTCCTATTTCGTGGCTATTTCAAGAGACGCGGCTTCTTCGACCTCGGCGGTATAACGTCATCTGACTACACGAAGTCATCGTTCGGCAAAGGCTTCAAGCGTCATCGCGTCTGGATGGAGGGCGCAAATCTGTTCACCAAGGACTCAAAGGGCGTCGAGTCGATCAGCGCCGAAGGCAAATTGAGACTGGATGAGGCGATGACCGATGTCCTCACCTACCCGCGTAACGGCCCCTTGATGATTGAAGGATATGCGGGCGAGGGAACCGCTTCGCAACAGTATCTGCTAGGCAGACGGCGTGCCGTTCGCGTGCAGACTTACGTGGTCGACCGCTTCCACTTGAAGCTGAACTACGTGGGCGTTATCTCCATGGGCGCGGAAAAGGCCGTGGGCACGGTTATGAAGGAAGGAGTTGCCATTGTCTCCTTCTATAAGTAACGGCCACCCAACTGCAGTGTAAATGATGAAACAGGAGTTACCAACATGAGCAGAAATATTGGAATCGTACTTATCATCGCCGGATTGCTGGGGCTGCTTTATGGCGGCCTGACTTACAACGTCAAAGAAAGCCTAGCCGACATAGGCCCGATTCACGTCAGTCGCGAAAAGACACACACCTTACCGCTTCCGCCGATCGCAGGCGCGCTCGCGGTCATGGCCGGCATTGCCTTGGTCGTGACCGGCAACAAGTCCAGGTCCACAGTTTAGAGAAAGAAGAAACCATGCTCATTTTATTGATTGTTTTGTTACTGCTTTTCGGAGGTGGCGGAGGCTACTACGGCTATAACCGCTGGGGCCACGGGGGAGGCGCCGGCGTCGGCCTGGGCACCATTCTGCTCATCCTTATGATCGCGTATCTGGCCGGGATCGTTCACTAGAAACCCATCCGGTAAGCAACTTTTACAATGCATTGGGCAGAGCGGTTACTCGCTGCCAATGTTGACGTTCCCAACTGACTAACAATTGGAGTTAAATACTATGACAACTATGAAAGAAACCGTGGCGTCCATCAGCGAGGCCGCCATCGCCGCAAAATCAGCCGCCGAAGAGTTTGGCCGCTCGGCCGGAACCAGAATGGATCAGGCCAGAGCCGATACAGCCGGCGCTCTGCATTCTGCTGCCACCGCTGTCAGGTCCTCGGGAAGCCAGGCCGCTTCCGGCATCGGCCAATGTGCCGAAGACACCGGACAGATGCTGGATTCTACTTCGTCGTATATCGGCAAGCATGATGGCGCGGATATGATCCATGACATGCGGACAATGGTTCGCCGGCATCCAGGCTCGTTTATGGTGCTGACGGCATCGGTGGCCGCATGTATCGGCTACTTTGCCGCTAGCAAGGCAAACGAAAGAGTCTAGACTTCTTCCCTCTGATCAAGTCGGCGGTGGCATGTGCTGGAAAGCTTCATGCCACCGCATTTTTATTTTTCCTTTGATTCCGTTTTGGCTCGGAAGGCTTTCAAGAGCTCGAACCACGCGATGCTGAGCAAACCCGCCGCACCGCAAATCGCGAGATCGCCGGCATGCAATGTGCTTAAGTGAAATAGGTTCTTGAGAAACGGAACATACAACACAAGGCCGAGAAACAGCAGAGCTCCGCTGCTCACCCACCACATAGCTGCGTTTGGCGTTCTCAATATCGTGAGAAAGTGCTGCGTCCAGGAACGATTGCTCACGATGAGAGCCACATTGCACAATACCAGCGAGGTAAATGTCAGGGCACGAGCGTCAGCCTCGCCTTGCCCCCGCTGGAGTGAAGCCGCAAAGATGATCAATAGTATGACCAGGACTCCCAGCCCCTGTAACAAGCTGGTTACCACCATCCGCGAGTTGAACAGATGTGCGGTTGCCGAACGAGGCGGGCGATTCATGATGTCTGCCTCTTCCGGTTCTGCTTCGAATACGACCGAGCAGGCAGGATCGATAATCAACTCAAGAAACGCCACGTGGACAGGTTCCAGAATGGGCGGCCAGCGGAACAGAACGGCAAACAGCGAGAGCCCGGCGATGGGAACGTGAATGGCAAAGATGTACGCCATGGCTTTCTTCAAGTTGTCGAAAATGCGCCGGCCAAGCCGCACGGCTTGTACAATCGATGCGAAGTCGTCATCCAGCAGAACAAGATCGGCTGACTCCCTGGCGACATCGGTTCCGCGTTGGCCCATCGCAATGCCTATGTGGGCGGCCTTCAAAGCGGGCGAGTCGTTCACGCCGTCGCCGGTCATGGCAACGATTTCGCCGTTGGCTTTGAGGGCGTTGACCAACTGCAGCTTTTGTTCCGGCACCGCGCGGGCAAAGACGTTGGCCTTCTTCAAGCGGGCGCGCAGCGCTTCCTCATCCATGGCTGCCACGTCAGGTCCGGTGATTGCGCCTTCCGTGGTTGGGAGCCCTATTTGACCGGCGATACTAAGTGCAGTGCCGGGGTAGTCTCCGGTAATCATGATGACCCGGATGCCGGCCGTCTGGCATTCCTGAATCGCCTGCGGGACGCTGGCTCGAACGGGATCGGCCAATGCGATCAACCCTAAAAACGTAAAGTCGAAATCATGTTGTTGTTCAGGAAGTGCCTGGTTGGTAAACCCCGCCCTCGCCACACCCAAAACACGCAGCCCTTCCGCAGCAAACTGCGCGACGGTTTCGTTCAGAGGCTTTGCTTCGGAATCCGGCAAATGGCAGAGGTCCGCGATGGCTTCAGAAGCGCCTTTACTGGCAATCACGAACTGGGAGTTATCGGGCGAGCTCCACACTTCTGAGATAGCCAGCAGGCTCTTTGAGAGCGGGTATTCGCGGGCGACCTTCCAGGTCTCATGCAAGTGCTCCGTCTTCTGCAGCGCTTCATCGCCGAGGCTACGGATAGCGCGGTCCATCGGGTCGAAGGGGTCAGGCTGACTGGCGAGAATCGCAAATTCCAGAAGCTCGTGGAATTCCTCCGGAATACCCGACACCGGCTGCTTCCTGAAATCGTAGGACTTCCCTTTTGCATAGAGCCGCGCCACTGACATTTGGTTCATGGTGAGCGTCCCGGTTTTGTCCACGCACAGAGCCGTGGTTGCGCCCAACATCTCGATTGCCGGCATGCGGCGAGTCAGCACGCGCTTCTGCGAAATGCGCCAAGCGCCCAGGGCAAGAAACACCGTTAGGACAACAGGCAGTTCCTCGGGCAGAATAGCCATCGCCAAAGTGAGGGAGGCCAAAAATCCGCGCAGCCAGTCGCCGCGACTCAGGCCGTAGAACACAACCAATAGAATGCACAATCCCAGTCCGACCAGCGCCAGAACTCGCACCATGTGATTGGTGTCGCGCTGGAGCAGCGTGGGTTCTTCTTTCACCTCAAGCAACGACTTTCCAATTTTTCCAAGCTCTGTCGAAGAACCAGTCGCCTTTGCCATGGCCAACCCATGGCCGCGCACAACCAGCGTTCCTGAAAACACGGATGGCAAATCGTCGCCACCTGCGCGCTCCATCTCACTTGATTTATCCGCGGCCTGCTTGCGAACTGGAACGGATTCCCCTGTCAATAGGGATTCATCGATCGTCAGATTCATCGCTGCCAACAGAATCCCATCGGCTGGAATGCGATCCCCCTCAGCGACGACAAGAATGTCGCCGGGTACAACTTCGCGCCCTGCGATTCGCTTGCGAACGCCTTCTCGAATGACCAGCGCGCGCGGGCTCGATAGATCCCGCAGGGCTTCCAAGGCCCGTTCCGTCTTTCGCTCCTGGTAAAGCGTGATACCGATCACTACGAATACGAAAACAAGCAGGATCACCGCTTCTTCCGCGCTGCCAAGCAAAAGATAAGTTCCGCCGCACGCGAGCAGCAACAGGAGCATAGGTTCCCGAATCACTTCGAAGACGATTCGGAAGATGGAGCGAGGCTTGGCCGTGGGAAGTTCGTTGTAACCGTGCTTGGCCAGGGAGGTTGCTGCCTCGGCATCGGAGAGTCCCGGCGGTTCGGCTTCGTTCAAAATGGCTGTGCTGTCACGTTCCGGTGTTGAGATGATCATTCCGATTCACATGCACTTAGTCGGCCATCCAATTGCTTGCATGATTTCTATGATGCAAACACATGAGCAGGAGCTATCCGTGGGGCTCCCCCACAATCAGCACGGGCCGGCTGAGCCAGGCAAAATCCTGTTATGGATAGGCGGCATACTCATCGGCTATTCCTGCTGGCTGTTGCTTGAACCCTTCATACCCGCACTTGCCTTTGGATTCGCCTTGGCCATGCTGGGCGATCCGGTTTTCCAGTGGTTGGAAAAGAAGTTCCACGGCTGCAATGCCGCGGCACTGCTTACCACCACACTGATTTGCCTGACCATTGTTGTGCCCGTCATCTTCCTTCTTCGAATCCTGGTGCTGGAAGCGATTCAAGGAATCAACGCTCTGTCAAGCCAGCAGAATCTTGCAGCGCTACGCGCCACATTCCAGGGAAACGCAGTGGCGGGACCGTTGCTTCGCTGGCTCGATCTCAAGCTGGATTTACCGGCAGAAGCAGAGCAAATGGCACGCAGCATGATGCAATGGGTGTCCCGTCTGACCTCCTCCATCGTCAGCGGCTCAGCATGGGCCATTACACAGATGGTGACCATGGTAGTCGTCCTTTTCTATTTTCTTCGCGATCAGGAATCCATTCTTCTAATGCTGCGAGGCCTGGTTCCACTGAGCGAGAAAGAAACGGCACAGTTGTTCAAGCGGATATCGGAAACCATTCGCGTTTCACTCTATGGCAAGGTGCTGGTCTCGGCAATTCAAGGTGGCTTGGGCGGATTGATTTTCTGGTGGCTCGAGTTGCCCGCACCGGCATTTTGGGGCTTTGTAATGGCACTGCTATCTGTGTTGCCCGTGCTTGGCGCATTCGTCATCTGGGTTCCCGTGGCTGTCGTCCTCGCGTTTCAAGGCGACTGGCAGCGGGTGGTCATTTTAACTGCCTGGGGTCTGGTGGTTGTACACCCGGTAGATAACTTTCTTGGCCCCGTGCTGGTGGGCACGAGACTTCACTTGCATACGCTGCTGACTTTTTTCTCAGTAATTGGCGGGCTCGCGGCGTTCGGCGCGTCAGGACTTGTGCTAGGGCCGGTAACGATGGCGATTGCGGTCTCTTTGTTTGAGATCAGACAGAGCAGGTTGGATTCGGAGGTGGCCGCAACTTAATACGGCCACTTCCAATCGCGAATCTCCGGCATATCGTCGCCAACCCGCTCGATGTAGTGCTTATGCTCATCGAGCTTGTCGCGCAGGAACTGTTTGACGTGGCCGGCGGAGTTTCGAATCCGCGCAACACGGTCGATCGCGTCGCCAGCCAGATGAAACCGGTCGAGATCATTGAGCACGGTCATGTCGAATGCGGTCGTCGTGGTGCCCTCTTCCTTGTAACCCCGCACATGCATGTTGTCGTGGTTGGTGCGGCGGTAGGTGAGGCGATGGATAAGCCAGGGGTAGCCGTGATAAGCAAATACGATCGGCTTATTCGTAGTGAAAATGGAATCGAACTCCGCGTCGGTCAAACCATGTGGATGTTCGCTCTTCGGTTGAAGCGTCATCAGGTCGACGACGTTGACGACGCGAATCTTCAGATCGGGAAGATGCTGTCGCAGCAAGTCAACAGCGGCCAACGTTTCCAGTGTGGGCACATCGCCGGCACAAGCCATAACCACATCGGGCTCGCAACCCTGATCGTTGCTGGCCCATCCCCAGATGCCGATGCCCTCGGCGCAGTGCCGCGCTGCCGATTCCATGTCGAGGTACTGCAATGAAGGTTGCTTGCCCGCAACAATCACGTTGATGTAATTGCGGCTGCGCAGACAGTGGTCGGTTACCGATAGCAGAGTGTTGGCATCGGGCGGCAGGTATACGCGAATGATGCCGGCTTTCTTGTTGATGACGAAATCGATAAAGCCGGGGTCCTGGTGGCTGAAACCGTTATGATCCTGCCTCCATACATGCGAACTCAGCAGGTAGTTCAAAGATGCAATGGGCCGCCGCCAGGGAATTTCCTTCGAAACTTTCAACCATTTCGCGTGCTGGTTGAACATGGAATCGATGATGTGAATGAAGGCTTCGTAACAGGAAAAGAAACCATGGCGCCCGGTGAGCAGATACCCTTCCAGCCAGCCCTGGCACATGTGCTCGCTGAGCACTTCCATCACACGGCCGCCCTGGCTTAGGCAATCGTCCGTGGCGTAGATTTTTGCCATCCACTCGCGATTGGTTACTTCCAGTAATGCGTCCCAGCGGTTGGAACGGGCTTCGTCAGGGCTGACGATGCGAAAGTTTGCAGCCTCCATGTTCAGCTTCATAACGTCGCGAAGCATGTCGCCCATCTTGCGCGTGGACTCGGCAAGTACCGTACCTGGTTTCGGAACATCGACCGCATATGTCCGGAAATCGGGCAGGTGCAGATCCTTCAATAGTTGTCCGCCGTTGGCGTGTGGATTGGCGCCCATGCGGCGGTCGCCTTGGGGCGCGAGCGCGGCCAGTCTCGCGCGGAGTTTGCCGTTCTCATCGAAAAGCTGCTCGGGATGATAGCTCTTCAGCCAATCTTCCAGAATTCGCAAATGCACAGGATTGTCGATCAGATGTGTGAGTGGCACCTGGTGCGAGCGCCATGAACCTTCCGCGGGGAGACCATCGACAAATTGCGGACCGGTCCAACCTTTTGGCGACCTCAGGATGATCATGGGCCAACGCGGGCGTTCGGCGTTGGGCTCATTGCGAGCCGTAGTCTGGATCGCCTTGATCTCCGCCATCACCGTATCCATTGTGGCGGCCATCAGTTGGTGCATGGCCTCGGGGTCATGGCCTTCAACGATGTATGGTTTGTAGCCATAGCCGGCAAAGAGGCTCTCCAACTCTTCGCCGCTGATTCTTGCCAACACGGTGGGATTGGCGATCTTGTATCCGTTCAAATGCAGGATCGGCAGCACTGCGCCATCGCGTGCCGGATTAATGAATTTGTTGGAGTGCCAACTGGTGGCGAGCGGACCCGTCTCTGCCTCGCCATCGCCCACTACGCAGCAGGCAATCAGATCGGGGTTATCGAACACTGCGCCATACGCATGGAGCAGCGAGTAACCCAGCTCTCCGCCTTCGTGGATGGACCCCGGCGTTTCCGGCGCAACGTGGCTTGGAATTCCTCCTGGGAATGAGAACTGCTTAAACAGCCGTTGCATGCCCGCTTCGTCTTGTGAGATTGCCGGGTAATACTCGCTGTAGGTTCCTTCCATATAAACGTTGGCGACGATTCCAGGTCCGCCATGGCCGGGGCCGGTCACATAGATGACATTCAGGTCGTTCTGCTTGATGATGCGATTTAGATGGACGTATATGAAATTGAGGCCAGGCGTTGTGCCCCAGTGGCCTAGCAACCGCGGCTTGATGTGCGCCGGCGTCAGCTGTTCTTTGAGAAGCGGATTGTCGAGCAGATAAATCTGGCCAACGGAAAGATAGTTTGCGGCACGCCAATAGGCGTTCATGTTTTCCAGTAGTTCAGGCGAAAGCAGCTCGGGCATGTTTCACTCCTTGGGTAGTTCCAACAGGCGGCAAACATTGCTGGCGATCATTTGTTCTTCGTCGGTGCGAATCACTCGCACATGGATTCGGCTCGTATCGGTGGAGATCACCGCACGATGCAATGCATTTTGCGCTTCGTCCAATTCGATGCCGAGAAATCTGAGCCCGGCGCAAATGCGCGTGCGCACTTCGGCGCTGTTCTCGCCAATGCCCCCGGCGAACACGAGTGTGTCCAGTCCAGCGAGCGCTGCCGCAAAGCTGCCGATCCATTTGCGTACCTGATAGCAGAATAGCTCCACCGCTTCTGCGGCGCGAGGGTCACTCAACTGAAGATCCAGAAGATCGCGCATGTCGGCGCTGGTTTCGGACACGCCCAGCAAGCCGCTTTCGTGATTGATCAGATGATTGAATTGTTTGAGTGTCAGCGACTCACTCGACATCATGTGCCAGGTCACGCCAGGGTCCAGATCGCCAGTCCGAGTGCCCATCGGCACTCCTCCGGCAGGCGTGAAGCCCATGCTGGTATCGATACTTTTGCCGTCCAGCACCGCGGCCAGACTGGCCCCGTTGCCAAGATGCGCTAGCACCACACGCCCCTTTGCCTCGCTCTCGCCGGCAACGCGTGCCAGCTCTTCCATTAGAAACGCATAGCTGAGTCCGTGGAATCCGTAACGCTGAACGCCAAGA
The DNA here is from genome assembly GCA_903881085.1 of uncultured Acidobacteriia bacterium. GTDB lineage: Bacteria > Acidobacteriota > Terriglobia > Bryobacterales > Bryobacteraceae > CAIRSA01. Next base: position 14,294 of record CAIRSA010000432.1, on the reverse strand, counting down.
AGATCGAACCGGCGTGGAATGGGCAATAGCCGCGCAACTCGTGGCATGGTGCTATGGAAGGAAGTGTCGAAGCAGGCTACTTGAGGCAGATCGGGACAGCGCTGTCGAAACGCCTCAATGATGCCGATCTCTTTTGGAAGATGGTCAAGGTCGTAGGGGGAGATGCGATACAGCTCATCCAGCAGCTCCGTGGAAACCAGCATCGGTTCCGTGTGGTGCATGCCATGAACAATGCGGTGCCCCACGGCGCTGATGGAATCGAAAGAGACGTGCTCACCAAACCAATCGATCAGGTTATGAGCCGCCGAAAGATGATCGGTGTTTTCCATGTTTGAGCGGCCGTGGCGGTGACGGTCGGAATCATGGAACCTGAGGGTAGCGCCCGGCTGGCCGATGCGTTCAATGCTGCCATTGAACCATCGTTCCAACCGGGCGCCAATGCGAAACAAAGCGAATTTGATGCTGGAAGATCCGCCGTTAATGGTCAGGACGGAAGATCCGTCGCTATCGCTGCGCATTTGCGGTTTGTCAGTCTACTTCGACTGGTGCATCGCAGATCATGGCTTCTGTAGTAAGCATGAGCGATGCGATGGAGGCTGCGTTTTGCAGAGCGGAGCGAGTCACCTTGGTAGGATCGATCACACCAGCCTGCACCAGGTCTTCATACTTTTCGGTCGCGGCGTTGAAGCCGAAGTTCGGGTCCTCATGATCCCTCAAGTGTTCGGCAACCACTGAGCCATCCGTGTCACAATTAACCACGATCTGGCGGACGGGCTCTTCGCAGGCGCGGCGCACAATGTCGACGCCGAACTGTTCGTCGCCAACCAGTTTCAGATTGCGAAGTGCATGCGCAGCGCGCAGCAGCGCAACACCACCGCCGGGCACGATGCCTTCTTCGATGGCTGCACGAGTAGCATGCAACGCGTCTTCCACGCGTGCCTTCTTCTCTTTCATTTCGGTCTCGGTCGCCGCGCCCACTTTGATGATGGCCACGCCGCCGGCAAGTTTCGCCAGGCGCTCTTGCAGCTTTTCGCGGTCGTAATCGGAGGTGGTCTCTTCAATCTGCGACCGCAGCTGTTTGATGCGGCCTTCGATGTTCTTCTGGTCGCCACCGCCATCAATGATAGTGGTATTGTCCTTGTCCACAGTGATGCGCTTGGCGCGGCCCAGATCTTCCAATTGGACGCTTTCCAATTTGATGCCGGTCTCTTCCATGATCGGCTTGCCGCCGGTGAGGATAGAGATGTCTTCAAGCATCGCCTTGCGGCGATCGCCGAAGCCCGGAGCCTTTACGGCACAGGTGTTGAGCGAACCGCGCAGTCGGTTGACTACCAGGGTTGCCAGCGCCTCGCCGTCCACATCTTCTGAGATGATGAGCAACGGTTTGCCGGAACGTGCGATCTGTTCCAGTATGGGAAGCAGGTCCTTCATGTTGCTGATCTTTTTTTCGTGGATCAGGATGTAAGGATCTTCCAGTACGCACTCCATGCGCTCTGCATCCGTCACAAAGTAAGGTGAAAGATAGCCGCGGTCAAATTGCATGCCTTCCACTGTGGCCAGTTCGGTGGTCATGGTCTTCGACTCTTCCACCGTGATGACGCCGTCTTTGCCGACCTTCTGCATTGCTTCGGCAATTACGTCGCCGATGGTGGAATCGCTGTTGGCTGAGATGCGGCCGACCTGGGCGATCATGTCGCCGGATACAGGCTTCGAGAGCTTCACGAGCTCAGCAACGGCGAGCTCTACTGCTTTATCAATTCCGCGCTTCACTGCCATGGGGCCAGCTCCGGCGGTGACAGCCTTCACGCCCTCGCGGAAGATCGCCTGCGCCAGAATGGTGGCCGTTGTGGTGCCATCGCCTGCAACATCCGAAGTCTTCGATGCGACTTCGCGCACCATCTGTGCGCCCATGTTTTCCAATGGGTCTTTGAGCCCCACTTCTTTGGCCACGGTGACGCCGTCTTTCGTGACTAGCGGACCGCCGAACTTTTTCTCGAGGACGACATTGCGGCCCTTGGGGCCGAGAGTGACTTTTACTGCGTCGGCGAGTTTGTTGACTCCGCGCAGGATCGCCTGACGGGATTCGTCGCTATATACAATCTGTTTTGCCATTAATAGATTCCTTTATTTACTGAAGACACCGAGTACGTCGTCTTCGCGCATGATCAAATACTCAGTACCGTCCAGCTTGGTCTCGCTGCCGGAGTATTTCCCAAACAGGATGCGATCGCCGGCCTGGACATCGAGCGGAACTAGGTTGCCTTCGTCGTCTCGCTTGCCTTTGCCAACGGCGATTACTTCGCCTTCCTGGGGCTTCTCTTTAGCGGAATCGGGGATGATGATTCCGCTGCTTGTGGTTTCTTTTTCCTCGATCCGCTTTACCACAATGCGGTCGTGTAGGGGTCTGATGTTCATAGTTGTAAGCCCTTCGTGTGTGCCAGCCATTCGATAGGATGGCTGCGTATGTTGCCGTTGCGTTCCTTGATATCCGCCCAATTCGTATCGGTTTTCAACCGCACAAAGAGGCCGGTGGTGCCTTGGTTTGAGCCGGCAGCCAGTACAACTTCGTCGCCTTCTTTGAATGTCGAAACAGCGGGCTTCTGGTTGGTCATGGTGGATTGCTTCCTTGTTCCGGAAGGTTGGTCGTGCCGATGGATGGCAAAGGCCGGAACAACAGTTAGCAGCATTTCATGGGCCAATTCGACGCATTGCAAACAAAGGTGAACTCGTGATTAGCGAGGGCGGAGAGTAACGATATATGGTCAGATGACCGCCAGCGGTCACGCTACCCATCTGCTGAGCGGGTTGTAAATCAGCGCAAATGCTCCAAGTAATGCAACGATGAAGTACCTGCGGGCTTCAAATGCGCGGAACATCGCGCTCAATGCAACGGCGCACAAAGTGAAGCTGATGAGAAGGACGTACGGGGGAAGTTTCGACCATATCAATGACGCGGCAAGGACGCCTGCGATCGATAACCACTTAATGGTCTGGATCCGTTCGGAACGGCCTTGTTCTTTAGCCGCCCTGCCTTTTAGCTCCCAGATGAGCCATTCGGAGGGATGGATTGTTTGCGATGGCGCCCATGTGCTGACGTTCTGTCTTTCTTGAAGTTCAATAAATCCAGACATGTTTTCTCCACGAACGCCATCGCATTCCACGGCGACCTAAACGGCTGCCGCGACCGCCTCCGGATGTTTCAACTCGTGCACTGAGATGCCCGTTGCCCGCGAAGTATGCATAATCACCTTGGCTCGTTCCACTTCTTCCGCTGTGCCATGGGCGAGGATGAGAAACTTGTCGGACTTGATGGCGGTCTCATATTCCACTACGCTGTCCTTCGGAATCCCGATGCTATAGAGCCCGGCGCCGATGGTAGTCAAGCCTCCGACAACTACAGCGCCCTCCAGCGCACCAAGAATCCACGCCACCATCGGACCGGCGACCAACACCGGCCCAAGACCGGGAATGGCGAAGAAGGCGGAGCCAAACAGGAGCCCCCAAAACCCTCCCCAGAAGGCACCCGATGATCCCCAACGCTTCATGCGGTCGCCGGCGTTATAGTAACCGACGACCTGTTCTTCGGTGTGATAGTCCTTGCCTACAATCGACAATTTCTTCATGTCATACCCCGACCGTTGAAGCTCTTTGAGAGCTTCTTCGGCCTGGGTGTGGGTTTCATAAACTGCGACAACAGCGTTCTTTTCAGACATGTTGCGTTCCTTTTATCTGGACGAGATCGGAGTGCCGATCTCAGTACCGATTACATCGCCAGAGATGACGAGTTCCACGCGCCGGTTCTGCTGGCGGCCGGCTGCGGTGTCGTTCGTTGCCACTGGCTGCGTCTTTCCGAAACCTTTCGTGGTAACTGCGGATTCCGCCATTCCCTGATGAGTAAGGTAGTCGCGCACGGCGCCGCCGCGCTGTTCAGACAACGTCTGGTTATATTCGTCGCCGCCGACGCTGTCGGTATGGCCTTCCACATCCAACTTCATGCCAGGGTGCCCGGAGACGATACCGGCCACTTTGGCCAGCTTCTCGCGAGCCAGCGGCCGTAAGGTGAACTTGCCCGTGTCGAATAAGACATCGGACATGTTTACAATCAGGCCGCGTGCGGTATCGCGAGTTTCCAAAATAGCGTTGAACTGCTTGAGCATAATTACACGCAACGCCATCTTTTCCTGTTCTGACTGGGCCTTGTCTTTGGCTGCGCTATCGAGGTTGGCCTGGTTAGCCAGCTTCTGTGCTTCGTTCTCTTTGCGCAGTCGATCCGCTTCTGCTCCGGACGCAACCATGCGTGCATCGTTTTCCATTTTGAGTCGATCGGCTTCTGTCTTCGCCGCAAGTGAGTTCGCATCGTTGGCCGTCTTCAAACGGTCTGCCTCCGCGGCTATGGCGGCGATCTTCATATCGTTTTCCATCTTCAAACGGTTCGCTTCGGTTGTGGAGGCCGCCATGCGTGCATCGTTTTCGCGTTTCACGCGATCGGATTCAGCCATGGAAGCAGCTGCCTGTGCATTCTTTTCGTTGGTCAGACGGGCGGAATCCGCCTGCGCCATGAGACGTGCGGTTTCTGCTTGGCGATTGACGCGTTCGGTCTCAGACATGGCCGCAGCCTGGCCGCTTTCGGCGCGGGTTGCGCGATCAGCCGACCGTTGTTGGTCAGCGGCCATCGCATCGTCTTCCTGGCGTTTGACCGCAATGATACGCGAATCTTCGGCCATTTGGACTGCGGCGCGTGCGGTCATCGTTACCGGCTTCTTGCCCGCGTTGCGCCTCTGATACGCTTCGGCTTCGCCGAGGCTTTGAGTCGCCTTTTGGAAGGTGTCGCTAGCGTATTTCTCCGCACCCATGGAGCGGGCGATCGACACAGCGTTGCGCGCTTCATAAAGTTCCAGCGGCACTTTCTTTTCGGGTTTCAATGCGAGCGGGTTTGCCAGGCGTTCATACTGGCCGCGCTTGAGAAGCTCGAACTTTGCATCCATCTCTTCCACTTTGCCGACCGTGTCGGTGCGGACAACGTTCTCCATTACGATTAGATCGCTAGGGCGTGTGACAGAAAAGTAGGGCTCTGCGGTGACGATCAATCCGAATACCTGGAGATCCGTCGTTACATTCAACTTGCTCTTCGTACCGCCGAACAGAACTTCTCCCAGATTGGAGGTGCGGCCTTCGGGAGTTACTGCCCACAGAACATATGTAAGGTACTCGGCGCCGTTCCTGGTGGGCGACTGCAGGCCCTGGAAATCGGCGTCGATTTCAATGCGGCCTTGCTTGCTCTCTACCTTGGCTTCGCCGCGGGCGGAGGGAAGCAGGTCCGTACCTTTGAAGTCGACTTTCGTTGAGCCGCTGCGATGCTGGTAGCTGACGGCTTTCATGGTACGTTCCGTCACGCTGACGCGATAGATCGGCATGTCGCCGGCGGCCATTCTTGCTGTATTGTCAGTTTGACTCTGCGCGGTCTGAGTCGATAGGACGCCGCATGCAAGAGCGCATGCGGCGGTGAACATTGTATTCTTCATAGTAATCACTTACTTTGTTTCGCGAAACGAGTATCTATTGAGAAGACCAATCAAATGCGTTGCTGATTTGGGTGTATGGACGCTGCCGCTGACAATCTGGCTGTTCTCCATTTTCTTGCCATACAGGTCCGCGTTGTCGTCCAGATCCTGACGCAACGTTGCGCCGGTCAATGCGATGCCGGCGAACAGGCCCTGCGAACGCGACCAGGAGAGAATTTCCGCATGCATCTGCGCATCGGTCTGCGCGGTTGCTGTACGTCCTACCGGACCTGCCGCAACAGAACCTTCTCCGCCCAGCGTGAACTTGCTTTGGAGCAGTTTGTTCTTGCCGCCCGCATTCATCACAAGCATGACCAAGTCGGTTTCGGAGCCGCCAATCTGGAAGCCCACGCTGCCGCCTTCAATGCGGACCGTGCCCGGAGCCGACCAGCCTGCGCCCCTCGGATTACGGCAAGACATGTAACCTTTGCCGTATTTCCCGCCAACCACGAAGGCGGCGGTTTTCATGCTTGGAACGATCACGATGCAGTGTGCTTTCTCCAGCAGTTCATCGGGGATTCCCTTGTCAGGCGTTGCCATTATCTCGGTAAAAACCGTAGCGGATTCATTCAAGCGCTTTGCCGATTCCTCGCCCTTATCTTTGGCCAACATGGGCACGATCGCCAACGCAGCAAACAATATCATTTTCATAATTTGACCTCTTTAGCCGCCCGGTGCCCCTGAGGGGCTTTAGGCGACGCAATTACTTATGCATGCTCCCTGCCAACCCCTTCGTTTGTTGAACCGATACGCTTCTACGCACAGCACAGGCCCCGCATGGTAATTCGGATTCATCCTGCCATGACCGTCAGCGGTCACCTGACGGAGAGCGGTCAGCCAACTTCGATCATGACTTTCAGCGCTTTTGTACTGGCCGCTCTGGCGAACGTATCATATGCTTCTACAATCTGGTCGAGCTTGAAATGATGCGTGATCATTTGGGCTGGATTGATTTTTCCGGACAGCGCCACTTTCATTATCATGGGAATGGTGGAGGTATCCACAAGCCTCGTTGTAATTGCGATGTTCCTCGACCACAGCCGTTCCATATGCAAATCCACTTTCACTCCATGGACCCCGATATTGGCGATCACTCCGCCAGCGGCTATGATGTCCTGGCATGTAAGAAATGACGATGGCACACCCACTGCGTCGATGGCCGTGTCGACGCCAAGCCCTCCGGTCAGCCGCATTACGGCATCCGACGAATCGCCTTGCGATGCATTGACGATGTCGGTTGCGCCGAAACTGAGACCAACCTGCAAGCGGTTCGCATCCAGATCGATCATGATAGTGCGGGCCGGCGAATAGAACTGTGCCGTTAGCAGCGCCGCCAAGCCAACCGGGCCCGCGCCAACAATCGCCACGGTGCTGCCTGGTTGTACTTTGCCATTGAGCACGCCGCATTCAAACCCAGTGGGCAGAATGTCGCTCAGCATCACCATCGATTCCTCATTGGCGCCAGCAGGGATCGCGTAGAGGCTCATATCGGCATGCGGAATTCGCACGTATTCGGCCTGCGTGCCGTCGATTTCGTTGCCGAGGATCCAACCGCCGGTGGCGCAGTGCGAGTACATCCCGCGTCTGCAATATAAGCATGTGCCGCAGGCGGTGATGCAGGAAATCAGTACATGATCGCCAGATTTGAAGGCCATGACACCTGGGCCCGTGGCTTCCACGACGCCAACGCCTTCGTGCCCTAGAATACGGCCTACAGCGCAGGAGGGAACGTCTCCTTTCAAAATGTGCAGATCGCTGCCGCAGATGGTGGTTCTGGAAACTTTTACTATCGCGTCCGTAGGTTCCTGGATCAATGGCATGGGGCATTCGGTTAGTGTCTTTTCGCCCGCGCCTTGATAGATGAGTGCTTTCATTGTGGTTCTCCTGCGGAGTTAATAGCAGGTTGGAACCCAAACGAAAATCGCTCGATTAGCGCAGGGTTTTGGTGGCGGGCAACTGCGTCGTGTCCCAACCTCCGCCCAAGGCTTCGATCAATCCCACACTGGCAACCAGGCGGCGCGTCATGATTTCCACTGCGGATCGCTGATTCTGCAAGGCACTGGTCTGCGCCGTGATGACCTGCAGATAATTGGCGATGCCACCTCGATACTGATCGGTCGAGATTTGCAGCGACCGTTGCGAAGCTTGCACCGCACGATCTACAATCACGCCTTCTTCCGAAAGGATGCGCAACTGAGCCAGATTGTCCTCTACTTGTTGGAAGCTCGTCAATACGGTCTGCCGGTAGTTCGCGACAACTGCGTCGTAGGCGGCCTGCGACATTCTGATCTGCGCGCGATGCCTGCCGGCGTCAAAGAGCGTTCCCGCCAACTGCGGTCCAACGGACCAGAACCTGCTTGGCCAGGTAAGCAAATCCAAAACAGCCGAGGCCTGCGAACCGGCGCTGGCACTGAGGGTTAACGCAGGATAGAGCGCGGCCATGGCGATGCCGATCTGTTCATTGGCGGCCGCAACCTGCCGTTCGGCTATCGCGATATCGGGCCTGCGCTCCAGCATCGCGGATGGAATGCCCGCTAAAAAAAGGGGCGGAGGCGACTGCACCGTGCCATCTGGAATCGATAATGCCGAAGGTGGCTTGCCTGTCAACACTGCGACGGCGTGTTCGAATTGCGCCCTCTGTATGCCAAGATCTGCCAATTGCGCGCGAGCCGTTTCTAATTGCGTTTTCGCCAGCGCTACATCGCCCAATGTCGCAATGCCTCCATCGTACCTGTTCTGCGTTAGCGCTACGGTCCCTTCGTAGGATTTCACGGTAGCGCTGAACAAGCGCACGGTGGCGTCCAGTCCCTGAAGTTCAAAGTAGTCCGTGGCTAGTTCGGCCTGATACACCAGCCGGACACTTTCCAACTGCGCCGCCGAGGCCTGTGCCAGAGCCGAATTTGCAGCGATGCCCCGCCGGATGCTGCCCCACACATCGATCTGATAAGCGAATGTGACCGGTATCGTGTATGTGGTCTGCGCCCTGGAATTGACCACGGAAGGCGCAGAACTCAGGCCGGGAAACAGGCCCGCCCTGGCCACGCTCACCGCTGCTTTGGCCTCGCGAAAAAAGGCTTCGGCAGCCAAAACATTTTGATTGGATATTGTTACTTGTTCTTCCAGCGCATCCAGACGCGGATCTTTGTACACGGTCCACCACTTGCCGCGGACCGCCCCGTCAGCGGGCTGCGCCTGCTTCCACCCTGCAGGTGGTTCTTCCTTGAACGCCGGCGCTGCGGGCGCGGACGGTCGATGGTACGCCGGGCCAATCATGCACGAACTGGAGCAAGTGATAACGGCAACCACAACAGCCGCGGATAGGCGGTTATTCATAACGAAGAGCCTCAATCGGATCCATGTAAGCAGCCTTTCGCGCAGGGTAATAACCGAAGAACACTCCGACCAGCGCAGAGAAGAAGAACGCCAGCACAATCGACATAACGCTGACCTCCGTCGACCACTGTGCAAAGTACGAGATCAATACAGAAGCAGTAAGTCCCACGATAATGCCGATGATTCCTCCCAGAATCGACAGGGTCACCGCCTCCACCAGAAACTGTGAAAGAATGTCGCGCGTCTTGGCGCCAACTGCCTGGCGGAGCCCTATTTCGCGCGTTCTTTCAGTGACAGAGACCAGCATGATGTTCATAATGCCGATGCCGCCCACAACCAGCGACACGGACGCGATGGCGCCAAGCAGAATCGACATCACTTGGGCAGAGGTTTCCTGCGCGGCGAAAACTTCAGTCAAATTTCGGACGCTGAAATCATCTTCCTGGCCGGGCTGGATTCGGTGGCGCTCTCGCAGCAACCCTGTCATCTCTTCAATGGCCTGATCCATGACTTCTGGACTCGTAGCCTGCACCATCAGCGTACTGACCGCTTTTGCATTCGCCCTATTTGCCCCCAACACCTTTCGCTTCGCCGTGCTGATGGGCAAAATGATTACATCGTCCTGGTCTTGGCCGGTGGGTGACTGTCCTTTGGGTGTCAAGACGCCAGCGACAGTGAACGGTACGTTCTTGATGATAATCATCTGGCCGGTGGGGTCGTTATCGCCAAACAGATTCACTGCCACGGTTTGTCCGAGCACTGCGGTTTTAGCCGCCGAATCCACGTCCTGGTCAGTAAAAAACTGGCCGGAGAGCATAGTATAATCGCGAATCGTCATGAACTCAGGTGTCACTCCCTGGGCGCTCGTCGCCCAGTTATTGCTGCCGTAGACGACTTGCACTCCACCGCGTACGGCTGGAGAAATGGCTGCTACCGACGGGCATTCCGCCTCGATCGCTTTGGCATCGTCCTCCGTAAGACTTACCACGGCTCCAGAGCCCAGCCGCACGCCATTGCTGCTGATGCTGCCGGGCAATACCATAATCAGGTTGCTGCCGATGCTTTGTATCTGGTCTTGAATCCTGGCCGTGGCGCCCGCGCCAACCCCTACCATTGCGATCACCGCGGCCACGCCGATGATAATGCCGAGCATGGTCAACGCCGAGCGCGTGCGGTTCACCTTCAGTGCGCGAAGGGCAATGCGCACACTTGCCATGAGCTTATTCATGTTTTGACAGCCTCCTCGGGCTTTTCGGCGGGAAGATCCGCCAGGTCCTTCTTCGCATCGCGCGGCTTTTCGATGCGTTCGTCTTTATGCAGAACGCCATCTTTGAAATGGATAATGCGGTTGGCGTAGCTGGCGATGTCCGGATCGTGCGTCACCATCACCATGGTGATTCCATCGTCATGATTCAGGCGTTGAAATATGGCCATGATCTCAATGCTGATGCGCGAATCCAGCGCGCCAGTGGGCTCATCTGCAAGGATGATCTTCGGATCGTTCACCAGTGACCGTGCGATGGCCACGCGTTGCTGCTGACCGCCGGAGAGCTGGCTCGGCTGATGCTGTTCGCGGCCTTCCAGGCCCACGGCGAGCAGCGCTTTCATGGCGCGTTCATGGCGCTCGGCATCGGGCGTGTCGGTGTACATCAGCGGCAGTTCCACGTTTTCCTCTGCGCTGGTGCGCGCCAGCAGATTGAACTGTTGAAAGACGAACCCGATCTTCTTGTTTCGAATGTCCGCCAATTGATCGCGGTCCAACTCACCAACACTGATTCCATCCAGCTTGTAACTTCCAGATGTTGGCTTGTCCAGGCATCCCACGATGTTCATCAACGTAGATTTGCCGGATCCGGACGGGCCCATGATCGCTACGAAGTCGCCGCGCTCAATCTCGAAAGTAATTCCCTTCAAAACGTGGACAGGCACTTCGCCCAGCTTGTAGTCTTTCACCAGGTCTTTGATTTCGATGACCGCTGCCATTGCTCTCCCTTAGGGACCACACAAAAATAACTTCACATTGACTGCGCCAATGTCGCTTATATTGACTAGAACGACGCGTCGCATTTGGGGTCTGACACCTTTTTTCGGCCGTTTTCTTGTCCGCCGTAGCTTTAGCGAAGGTGGATGCCGAAAATGGGCTGTCTGACCCCAATTGCCCTCCACCGCAATGCCCCCACGAATCGCTCACTAAAACGGAAGCTCGCCTCATCAACGCAATGTAAGCGACATTGGAGTGAGACGCTGCGCCACGTCGATGGCTGCAAAGTTGTATTTGCGCGGTGCCTTAAAATCCCGGGCCACGACCGCCCTTGCTGCCACCTTGCCCGCCTGGGCCGCTGGCCGCGGCAACAACGGCGCCCTTGGCCTGGGTTGCAACAATCACGTTGTCGCCATCCTTCAGCGTGCCTGTCAGGATCTCCGTATAGGTCCCGTCGCTTTCTCCTGTGGTAATAGCAACGCGCTGCGCCTTGCTATTGGCGTCGAGAATCCAAACGGCCAACTCCGGCTTTCCGCCTTTACTTGCCGCCTTCGCGCCGGCAGCCGATGCCACGGTTTCCGCGGCGGGATGAAAACGCAAGGCCGCGTTTGGGATCTTCAATACATTCGAACGATGATTGACCAGGATCTTCACGTTGGCCGTCATGCCGGGAAACAGGTTCAAATCCTCATTGGAAACGCCGATTACAGCATCGTAGGTAATCACGTTCAATACATTGATGGGTGCTTTTCGAATAGAGGTCACGGCACCTTTGAAGGTTCGTCCTGGATATGCATCCACGGTAAACGCCGCCTGCTGGTCTACGCGCACGCGCCCGACGTCCGCCTCCGACACGTTCGTATCCACCTGCATCTTCGCCAAATCCTGCGCGATCAAAAATAAGGTTGGCGCGGCCAGACTGGCCGCCACGGTCTGCCCGACATCCACGTTGCGCGACACCACCACGCCATCCACCGGCGCTTTGATCGTGGTGCGGTCCAAATCTATCTGCGTGGATTGCAGGGCTGCGCTAAACTGTTTCACCTGGGACTGATTCGCCGACAGTTGCGAGTTGGCCACATTCAACTGCGCCTGCGACACCTTCACGCTGTCTTCTACCGCATGCTGCTGCGCCACCAGCGCGTTTTGATCGGCGATGGCCGAATTGTGCGTTGTCTGGGCCGTTTCCAGATCTTCTCTGGTGGTGGCTCCCTGCTTCACCATGATCACGCGCCGGTCGACTTTTACTTTGGCATCCACTGTGATTGCCAGTGCCTTGACCACGTTTGCCTTCGCTGCAACCAGCGAGGAGTTGGCAGCCTGTATGCCTGCAAGCGCCTGCTGAACCACGGCCTCAGCGTTGGCGACGGCGGCACGCGCCGCATCCACGTTGGCCTGCGCCTGATCGACTTTGGCCTGAAAAGGCGCCGGATCGAGTCGCGCTATCAACTGGCCTTTGGTTACCTTCGTATTGAAATCAGCAAACAAGGCGAGGATGATTCCCGATACCTGCGAGCCAACCTGCACCGTTACGACGGCGTTCGGATTTCCAGTGGCCGAGATTGATACGTTGATGTCGCCGTGCTCAACCGTTACCGTGCGGTATTGAATGCTCGACTGGCTGCGAAGGTAATACCACGTCCCCAAGCCCGCCACGGCACAAGTGGCAACCGCGGCGAGAATCATTGTTTTCCGTTCCATAATGATCGTTTGAATTGCACGTTCAAGGCCGCTGGAAAAGCCGCCGGCGCCACGCCGGCGGCACAGTCCCTAGTTGATCGTAATCAGGTCCACAACGTTGGTAACTCCAGGCGCCGCCCATGCCGCGTGCTCTGCCTCGGCGCGTGCTGACCACGACCGCACATGACCGCGGAGCGTCACTTTACCTTCCATGGTCTCTACGGCGATCTGGTCTGAGTCCGTTTGCGCGTTGCGTTGGAGTGCGTTTTCGATCTGCATCTTCACATTGACAGCGGTCACCACCGGCGCCACCGCAATCTCATTGGTCACCCATTTCACGCCCTTCAATGGCCTGATGGCGTTTTCCGCTTCTTCCTTTTGATACTGCCATTCGGTGGTACCACGCAGCGTAACCCATCCATTGGATACCTGGACCTTTACTGTATTGGGTACGGAGAAGTTCCATTCCAGATGCATCACTGCCGTGCGCGCCATCTCTTCGTCGGAGCGGACCTCCGACTGTGGCAGCTCTACCTGGATTTCACTGGCCAGCGCCCTGGTGTTGGCGACGCGCATCGTTGCCCGTTCCGCGGCCCATTTTTCGAAATAGCTATCGACATGTCCATCGAGTTCGACTACGCCATTTTTGACCGAAACGCCAATCTGCTCAGCGCGGACACTTGGGTCGTAGCGCAGCTCCTGTTCCACGTCAGCCTTTAATTGCATATCGTTTTGCATGATTTTCTGTTTGTCCTTCTTTGGAGGGACGATCGACTCGCCCAACCAAACAATAGGAAGCACGCCGAAGGCCGTTGGTCAGCGCTGCCCCTTTCGTAGCTACCTTAGCGCCTATGGGCGAATCGCCCGCCTCACCCTTCTACACATCCGCTATCCATGGGTGGCGCAGGCGATTCGCCTGTGCAAAATCTAACTCAAACAACACCCAAATGGAAAAACGAGTGACATTGGATTACCAATCTGCCCCACGACGGCTGGACATCCTCACTCAAGGGTAGGAGCCCCAGTGCGCGGCCATTGCCGTGCACTGCAATCTTCGCGGATATCGCAGAGATTGGAACTTTTATGATTGAATACGTTGGATCCCTTGAGCAACTGGCTTTGGAGAACACATTCTTCCGGCAGGTGATCTTTACCGGAACGCACTCGCAGCTGGTTTTGATGTGCCTGGCTCCTGGCGAAAAGGCCGGCGATGAAGTTCACCAGGACGTTGACCAGTTCTTCCGTGTCGAAAAGGGAGAAGCGATTTTCGTCTTCGATGAGATGTCCGAGCAGACCGTAAGGCATGGGGATGCGGTTGTGGTTCCCGCCGGCACTTATCACAACGTGATCAATTCTTCGAAAACCGAGCCGCTGAAGCTTTATACGATCTACTCTCCGCCGGTACATCAGAGGGAACCATCCATCGCACGAAGGCGGATGCGGAAGCGCGCGAAGTAATGGAAGAACGCGACGATCAACCCATCCTCAGCGTGTCCACAACTCAATGAGAATAAGGAGAAAATGATGATCCACTTCTTTCGAGCAATCAGCAGTGGCGCTTTCTTTCTGCTATTCGGCGCTCTCGATATGTCCTATGCGGACCAGGAAAAGCAGGGCCGGCCGGAACAGCAGCGCCAGCAAGGGCAGCCGCAACAACAGCGGAATGCCCAGCCCCCACAACAGCAACAGCAGCGTGCGCAGCAGCAGCCGCAGCCGGCCCAACAGCCGCAACAACAGCG